>JBJEYS010000206.1:0-6559 GCA_051886995.1 Oscillospiraceae bacterium | reverse complement strand
CTGTGGGGCTGATCCCAGACCATGGCGTAGTCCACGGTCCCGCACCAGGCGTTGGCCAGCTTCAGCGCCAGCGTCATGGACACGCTGAGAGCGGTGTCCGCGTCACTGGCACCCACGCGGATCCGGTAATGCCGGGCCTGGCGGCTTTTCTCATCAGTTCCGATGAAGGTCAGGGGATTGGTCAGGACCACCCGCTCCGCCAGAGCGGGGTCGTCCGCTGCGGCGGAAAAGGCGGCATGGTAGCGGGCATATTCCCCGGGGAAGCGGTCTTTCAACTGCTCAAGCGCCGCGGCAATGGCGGGATTGAAGTGGACATAGTCCCGCTCCGGGCTGCCGAAAGCCTGGTTCTCTCCACTGTCCATCTCCAGCTTGTCAAAGGCGGTGCAGGGCTTCATGCGCCGACGGTGGTTCAGAACATAATCGTCCAGGCCGGAGACCGCGGCCTTTTCCCCGTCCCAAGCGAGCCATGTGCTCTTGTCGGCGCCCCGACAGGTCTGCATGGGCGGGGTGAATCCCCGGAAGGGGACGCCCTTAGGCGGACGGGACACCAGATCGCCCAGACTTGGGGGAGCGCTCAGCTTTCCGCCCGGAGCGCCGGGCGGCTGGGGCAGATCGGGCAGCGCCTCGCCCGGCCCCGCGTGGTGGGCGCCGGGGTCCTTGCCCGGGCCGGGCGCGGGGGCCGGGGTTTCATAGGTGTAGTTTCCGGCCAGGTAGTCGGAAACGGAATAGCTCTGGGGGAGCGTTCCGGCGGACAGGCGGCGCAGGAAACCTGTGGCCGAGCGGTCCAGACAGGCCATAAGATAGTTGTAGGCGCTCCCGCTGCGCCCGTCCGCCCCCAGCGTCAGCCGCTGGCCGTTGTCGGGATCCACAAGTCCCAGACCGTTGAAATAGGCGATGTACTGGTCGGCCAGTTCCCGGGACAGGGCCTCCTTGAAGGGCGTCATGGTCTCAGCGGGGCCGGCGGGGGAGTCCTCACAGGTCTTGTCCGCCCGGAACATCCACTCATAAGCTTGATCGGCGTGCTCCAGATCCACGATGGGGCAGTAGATCTGCGCCGCGTACACGTGGTCGCTTTCCTCCAGGAAAGCGCCGTTTTCTTTTAAATAGGGCACAAACCGCTCATTATCGCCGGAGACGGCCAGCAGGCTGCTCATGGCGCCGCCTGCGCTCCATCCCACGCTGATGATCTTGTCCCAGTCGCCGGGCAGCACGGAGCGGTTGTGGCGCAGGAAGCGCAGGGCGGTCTTCAGATCCACCAGGGAGGCCGGCGCCTTGCCCACCAGCTCACCCTGGGCGTTTCGGGATTCCCGGCCCCGGCAGCCGCAGGATACATAGACCAGCCCGTGGTCCAGGTACTGCTTGGCGTAGCACCGGGGACCGTCCAGCCAGACGTGGGGCATCTGCATGTATCCGGCGGAGTTGTTTTCAAAGACCACCGGCACGGTCCGGGCGGTGTAGCCTCCCACCGTGCCCGCCTCGTTGACCGTTCCGTCCCCGTTCAGATACGCCTTGGGCACAAAGATGCTCAGACGCTGGAACTTGGGCACGTCGGCCTTTTCCGTGTAGAGAATGTCCTCCAGACACCAGCAGTTCCGGGGCGCGTCAAAGGTCCATTTGTCCCGGCACTCGCCCAGATCCATGGAGCGGTTTAAAACAGAAACAGGTTCCATCATCATTGCTCAACTCCTTACAGTCGGGTGTCCGGCAGACCGCAGAAGGGGTCCACGGGGCTGCGCCCCCAGAAGGGGCTCTTGCCCATCAGCTTTTCCAGGACCAGCTCGATGGTGTCCCGGGTGGCCGTATAGGCGTTGATGTAGGTTTTGATTCGTGGCACGTCCTGTAGATGGTACGGATTGGCCAGCGAGACGAAGATGCTGGTCTCCTCCCAGACGAACCGGGGCATATCCAGCGCGTGCTTGGGGCACCAGTTGATCCGCACCACAGTCTGGTTGCTGGCCTGCTCATAATTGCTCATATAGAGGGTCAGGCGCTTCCGGTCCAGCGCGCCGCTGCCGTGCAGATCGTCGGCGAAGGGGTCGTAATGCTCCACCCGGAACCCGGCCTGCTCCAGACACTGCGTGGTAATCTCCTTCACGCTGCCGTCCAAAATGTCATCCTTGCCCAGGGTGATCAGCCGGATCACCGGGTAGCGGCCCGGCGTGACCGGCAGGGCGTCCGGCTGGATGGCCTTCACCAGCGTAATGGCCCGGTCGGCGCACTCCCGGTGCCATTGGCGGCCGGGTACCGTCTCCGTCCCCGGCTCCCGGAAGCAGACCTTCGCCTTCAGCGCCAGAATGCGCGTCACCGCCTCGTCCAGCCGCTCCGGGGTCAGCAGGCCGCTGTCCAGGCCCTCCAGCATGGAGTAGTAATCCTCGTCAATGTCGGTGCTGAACACCAGCATATCGCTGCCCGCCATGATGGAGCCGGGGATGGCCTTCCCGCGCTCCATGGCCATGCAGTAGCCGCCCATGATGGTGGCATCGGTGGTGATGACGCCGTTGAAGCCGTATTTTTCCCTCAGGACTCCGGTCAGCAGTTCCCGGCTCAACGAGGCGGGCAGACATTGCGCCGGAGTCAGCGACGGGTTGATGTCCATGGCCACGTTGGGCTGGACGATGTGGCCCGCCATAACGCTCAAAAGCCCCTGGGAAATCAGTTCCCGGTAGATCGCGCCGTAGCTGTCGTACCACTCCCGGGCGGACAGGGAGTTGTAGGTGGGGTGCAGATGGTGGTCGCGGTAGTCCACGCCGTCGCCGGGAAAGTGCTTGGCGCAGGCGGCGAGGCCGCATTCCTGCACCGCCTTCACATAGAGAGCGGTGTTGTTCCGGACCGCCTCCCTGTCGCTGCCGAAGGTGCGGACATTGGTGATGGGATTCAAGTAGTTCAGGTCCAGATCGCACACCGGGGAGAAGGTCCAGTTGACGCCCATGGCGCGGCCTTCCACGCCGCACACCTGGCCGAACCGCTCCACCATCTCCTCACTGTGGGCGGCGGCGGTCAGCATGGGCCAGCCGAACAGGGTGCCGTCGCTGGCGCCGCCGGAGCCGCCCTCCTCCAGATTGGCCGCCTTTAGCAGCGGAATGGAGGCCAGCGCGTCCAGCCGCTCATAATCGGCCCGAATCTGTGCGGCGGGGACCACGGGGCGGAACAGGATCCCGCCGATGCGGCCCTCCCGCACCATTTCTTCCAGCTTTTCAGGCTCGTACTCGCCGCCCAGGACGCAGAACAGTTGCCCGACCTTCTGCTCCCGGGTCATCTCCGCCAGGGTGTCCTCCACCCAGCGGATCTGTTCTTTCTTCAAATAGAAGGGATTTGCGGACAGATCGATCATGGCGGTTCTCCTTACTTCATGATGCCGTCCAGCCAGGCGAAGACATCAGCCAGGTTCTCCTCGGTATAGAACAGGTCGTCCTCGTGGTCGGCGCCCTCAATGAGACCGAACCGCACGTTTTCCTCGCCCAGATAGCCGGCCAGACGGGCGGCGAAGTTTTCCGACTGGGTATAGGGGACTCTCTGGTCGGCGCTGCCGGCCTGGATCCAGACCTTCAAATCGGAGGGGAGCTGATCCGCGTAGGTCTCCCAGTAGGTGGCGTCGGTCGCCGCTTTGTCCGCCAGAATGTCCTGGCCCAGGAACTTGGACTCAAAGGAGGCGGCGGCGGAAGCAGCCGCGGTATTGGTGCCGTTCAGGGCGTCTTTCTCCGCGTACATGGTGTAGAACTCCACGGGAGCGTAGAAGCTGACCAAAGCGGAAACGCCGCTGGGCAGACCCTCATAGTCGGTCACGTCGCCGTTGAGCTGCGCCGCATCGGGGGTCAGGGCGGTCATCAGGGACAGGTAAGCGCCGGCGGACTCACCCCAGACGGCGATATGCTCCGGGTCAAAGCCGTACTCCATGGCGTGGGCGCGGACAAAGCGCACCGCTGCTTTCACATCGGCCAGGGCCGCCGGGAACACCGCTTCGGAGGACTTGCGGTAGTCCACGCTGACCACGGCGTAACCGTTGGCCAGGGCGGCGTCAATGACCGGCTGCAGGATGGTCATGCCCTGGTCGCCGAACAGGAAACCGCCGCCGTGGACCAGCACGATGACGGGGGCCTTTTCCACGCCCGCGGGCTGGTAGATGTCGCACACCTGCGCGCCGGACGTGGTGGCGTAGGCCACGTTTTTCAGGTTCCCGGTCTCCGCACCGCCCGGGGCAGGGGCATCGCCGGCGTCGTAATTCACGGGGACACAGCGGTCACCGTCCAGGGTCCACTTGCAGGACTTGTCGGCCTCAAAGAATTCTGCCTTGGGGGGTTCGCCCTCGAAGGGGCCGGTGACGACCACGCCGTCCTCCACGGTGTAGGTCCCCTCATAGGTCAGGTCGCCCATAAAGGGGTTCTTCTCCAGAATCACATAGGTGCCGTCCTCGTTCAGGGTCAGGGACCAGTCCACGGTGAACTGGCCGCCCATGGCGGACTCCGTAAAGGTGTAGGTGCCGGCCACCTCTGCGGCAGGACTCTCCTGGGAGGGCGCGGGGGGCGCGCTGTTTTCCACAGGCGCAATGGACTGCTCGGGTTTATCGGCCGTGCCGCAGGCGGCCAGGCTGAATGCCATACACAGGGCAAGCAGTGCGGCAAGGGTCTTTTTCATCATCAATTCCTCCTTAAAAAATCAGGGAAACAGGGTCAGCAGGTCCTGAAACGAATCGATCCGGAAGGTCGCCCGGTCATATCCGGCGGCGTCGCCGATCCCCACCGCCGTCATCCCGCCGGCGCGGGCGGCGTCGATGCCGGCGCAGGCATCCTCCACCACAGCGCACTGGGCGGGGGGCAAGCCGAGGAACTCCGCGGCTTTCAGAAACACCTCCGGGTCGGGCTTGGAGCGGGTGATGTTGGTGCCGTCGGATATGGCGTCGAACTGCTCCGTCAGGCCCACCAGACTGAGAATTGTTTTGGCGTTCTTGCTGGAGGAACCGATGGCCAGCCGGTACCCCCGCTGCCGCAGCACCGTCAGGGTGCTGCGCACCTCGGGGGACACGCTCTCCGGCGTCATTTCCCGCAGGAGGGCGCGGTAGAACTCGTTTTTCTCCCCGGCCAGGCGCTCCTTGTCCTCCCGGGTTAGGGCCGGACCTTCATAGCGCTCCAGCACGATCTCCAGGCTGTCCATCCGGCTGACGCCCCGCAGGCGGTTGTTGATGGTCTCATCAAAATAGATGCCCAGCTGGTCTGCGATCTTCTTCCACGCCAGGTAGTGATATCGGTCCGTGAAGACCAGAACGCCGTCCAGATCAAATAGGATGCCCTTGATCGGTCCCATGGGCAGGATCTCCTTTCTAAGACAAGGCGCATTGAAACACAGCTTCGGTTTCAATGCGCCTTGCGGTCAATGAAGCTGCGCGGCGATAAAGTCGAACACAAGGTTCATGTTTTCATCGGCGACAAACAGCTTATCCTCATGGTCCGCTCCCTCGATGGGAACGAAGGTGACGCGCTCGCCCAAGCCCTTTGCCCGCAGGGTGGCCACGAATTCCTCGGACTGGGCGTAGGGGACCAGCCTGTCTGCCATGCCATGCTGCACCAGCATGGCGCACATGGCCGCTCCTGCGTAGGAGGCGGGGTTGGCCCGGTCGCAGACCTCCTGGGACGCCACGGCCACGGGCATCCCCAGGTATTGGGATTCCGGGGAGAAGGGTTCGTCGTGGTCGGCGATGCTGACGCCGTTGCGCCGGGCCTGCTCATCCATGGACTTGAAGTTCATGGGGCCGAACTGGTCGATGGCCGCCCGCACCGCGGGCAGCGGGGCATAGGCGCCGCCCTCCTCGCCGGGGAACGCGCCGTTGGGGATGTTCATGCCCAGCATGGCGGCCAGATTGCCGCCGGCGGAGCCGCCGATGACCGCGATCCGGTCGGGATCAACGGAGAACCGGGCGGCATGGGCGGCCAGATAGCGCAGGGCCTCCCGGCAGTCCAGCACCGCCGCAGGGAAGGCGGCCTCTCCGCTGAGGCGGTATTCCACGGACGCCACAGCCATGCCCCGCCTGATGCCGGTCAGGTAGGCGTCCATATGGTCATCCCGCTTGTCGCCCAGAGCGAAGCCGCCGCCGTGGATGTGGATCAGCAGCGGGAAGGGGCCGTCCCCCTCCTCGGGAAGGTACAGGTCCAGACACTGCGCTTTGCTGGCAGTCGCGTAAGGTACGTCCAAAAACTTGCGCTTGACCCAGCTGATGTCCGCCATGGGGGGCTTCCAGCCGGGGGGCGGAGCGCCGGGGCCGCCCTTGTCCAGGGGAGGCTTTCCCTGCGGGGGGAGATGGGGTAGATCTTTCATGTGTGCTGCCTCCCGTTCTCAAGCCTGGCCGACCTGCGCCGGCTCTTTGTCCTTGTGGATGCGCACGGCGGGCTTGGGCCGGTTCTTCAGCGCGTCAAAGGCGATGGCCAGGATCAGAATGATGCCCTTGACGATGTACTGGGTGTAGGTGCCCCAGTGGGCCAGCTGCATGCCGTTGGCGATCATCTGCATGACCATGATGCCGGCCACCATGCCCACCACGTTGCCCTTGCCGCCCTTCATGCTGATGCCG
>JBJEYS010000205.1:0-1736 GCA_051886995.1 Oscillospiraceae bacterium | reverse complement strand
CGCCGCGCAGCATATTCAGCATATCCTCTTCTCCCGGCGTCCGGTCCGCTTTCTCCTCCAGCGCTTTCCCCGTCGTTTTAACCATCAGGCCCATCACGATCCGGTAAACGCCCCGAAGCTTCTTGACATCAAAGTTTCCCTGCAGGGTAAACAGCGGAATATCAGCGGGGATCCCGTTTTTCTCCCGCACTCCGTCGGTCTGGGAGCCGGTCTTGCCCATGCCGACCGCGCAGACGGCACGGACGCGGTACCGTTTGGCCGCGTCCTGGTATCCTACAATACCGCTTGCCATGATCCAGCCGAGATAGATGATCTCCGCCTGGGCAGACAGCTTTTTCTTCGCGTCGTCCAACGAATAGACGTTCAGGCCCGTGGCCTGGCCCAGCATCTGCGCATACTGAGCCGTGCTGCCGGTGTTGGATGTATAAACGATCGCTTCCATTGAAATCTCTTCTTTCTGTTTTATTCTTTCAAACAGACTTCTTTATTAAATCATATTTACGATCAAGGATAAAAGCGCAACGGCATACCCTACGATCACAATAAGAAGGTTTTTCTTCCCCGCCTCATTTTCTCCGGTGGAATAGCGCACAGCGCCAAATACGGAAATGACCACCGGGATAATGATTGCGGGAGGCTTTGGCAGCATGTTGGACGGCTGTCCATTCGCCCCGATCTGCACAACGACCTGATCGGGCAGAACAATAAATTCGATCACAGCCAAGATCAACGAGATCACGATCAGAATGACGCAAACTGTTTTTCTTTTCATTTTAAACTCCCTCCTTTGCAAAGCCCGGGCCGCCCTGCAACTTATTTTTGAAATATTGAGGATATCATGCTCTCCATCACCGCGGAAGGCCTTTCCTGTCCAGGCACGCGATCGTTTCAATGTGGCTGGTGCGGGGGAACAGGTCCACGGTCAGGGCAGTACGGGGCTGATAGCCCTGCTCGGCAAAGCGTTTGACGTCCCGGGCCAGGGTGGCCGGGTCGCAGGAGACGTAGACCACCCGCTGGGGGGCCATGCGGACGATGGCGTCCACCACACCGGGGGCGAGACCCTTGCGGGGCGGGTCCACAGTGATCACGTCGGGCTTCAAGCCGTCGGCGGCCAGCTTGGCGGCGATGTCCTCCGCGTCGCCGCAGAAAAACTCCGCGTTGGTGATGCCGTTGCGCCGGGCATTGTCCCCGGCGTCCTCAATCGCCTCGGGCACCACCTCGGCGCCGATGACCCGGCGGGCGTTCTTCGCCAGGGCCAGGGAAATGGTGCCGATGCCGCAGTACAGATCCAGAACAGTCTCATTTCCCGTCAGGGCGGCCAGCTCCAGGGCCTTGCTGTAGAGCACCTCGGTCTGGGCCCGGTTGACCTGAAAGAAGGAGGGCACCGACAGGCGGAAGCGCAGACCGCACAGGGTCTCCTCCAGATGATCCCGTCCCCAGAGGGTGCGGTAGGAGTCGCCCAGGATCACATTGGTCTTTTTTTCATTGATCCCCAGCACCACCCCCGCCAAACCGGGCTCGGCCGAGCGCAGGGCAGCGACCAGTTCCTCCTCACGGGGAAGAGCTTTCCCGTTGACCAGCAGGCAGCACAGGCTCTCCCCAGCGGCGTTGGTGCGCACATATACATGGCGTACCAGGCCCTTGTGGGCCCGCTCGTCATAGGCGGGAACGCCGTACCGCTCCATCCACTCCTTCACCGCCCCGCGCAGGCGCGCGGCGGCCAGGGGCTGAAGCAG
>JBJEYS010000204.1:0-1738 GCA_051886995.1 Oscillospiraceae bacterium | reverse complement strand
GGCCACTTCGGCCCCTCCCAGTACCTGCTGATGCACTCGGTCATCTACCGGACCGCGCTGCTGCGGGAGTGCGGCCTGGAGCTGCCCAAGCACACCTTCTATGTGGACAATATCTTTGTCTACCAGCCCCTGCCCTTTGTGAAGACCATCTACTACCTGGATGTGGACCTGTACCGCTACTTCATCGGCCGCGCCGACCAGTCGGTCAATGAGAAGGTCATGGTCAGCCGGGTGGACCAGCAGGTGCGGGTCACCAAGCTGATGATCGACGCCCACGACCTGTACAAGCTCAGGGCCGAGCAGCCCAAGCTGGCCCGGTATATGACCAACTACCTGTCCATGATGCTGACCATTTCCTCCCTGTTCCTGTACATCGCGGACACGCCGGAGGCGCTGGACAAAAAGGCCGAGCTGTGGGAGTACCTGCGCTCCGTGGACCTGGGTCTGTACCGCAAGATGAAATACCGCTCCCTGTCCGCTGTGGCCACCCTCCCCGGCTACCAGGGCCGCAAGCTGTCCGTCAAGCTCTACCGGCTGGCCCGGCGGATCTATAAATTCAACTGAAAAAACCGCTGTTGACGCACATGCGCGTCAACAGCGGTTTCTCAATCCTCAAACGACTGCCAGGGCAGGGCGTCGGACAGCAGGGTCACCAGCGGGGAGAAGCCCTCCTCCGCATCGGGGCGGGGCGTATGCAGCACTCCCTTACCCGGCTTTTTCAGGGGCAGCGAAGCCGTGATCCGCAGTCCCTGGTCCTCCCGGCTCTCCAGCAGAATGGCCCCGCCGTGGGCGGCGGCGGCGTAGCGGGCAATGGGAAGCCCCAGCCGCAGGCCGGTGCCCGGCTTGGGCAGGCTGTCCGGCGAAGTCCCGTCCATCATGGCCGTCAGGTCGGCCTGGCTCATGCCCGGGCCGTTGTCCCACACGGTGATCTGCGCCCGGCTGCCGTTGGAGGACAGGCGCAGCCCGGCCCGGCCGCCCTTCCCGGCGGCCTTGAGAGCGTTGGAGATCAGCTCCAGAAGCATAATCTCCAGCAGCTCCCGGTCTCCCACAGTGGAAATGATACCCATGGGCACATCCTCCCGGAACGTCACGCCCGCCTGCTCGGCCAGCCCGCCTGCCCCGTAAGCCACCTCCCGGCAGAGGTCCGCCAGGTCGATAGCCTGCTGTGTGACCGCCGAAAAATCCTCCGCTCCGGCCCGCTCGGCCAGCTCCAGATGGCGGGCCAGCCGCAGCAGGCGGTAAAAGCTCTGGTTCAGCACGGCCAGGTTGCGCCGGATACACTCGTCGCCGCTCTCCTCCGCCAGCGGGGCAAGCAGCCGGGCCGACGCCTGAATGTTGTTCAGCAGCTCCCGCAGCTGAATGGGCAGGGCAGAGAGCACAGGGGCGGGAGGGATCTTCACCGGGCGGCGCAGCACCAGAAGCAGCCCGTCTTCCGCCCGGGTGGCCGCCGCCTGAAACTCCTGCCCCGCCAGGGCGCAGGAGAACACGCCCTCCTCATCCGGCTCCAGGGCCAGGGCCGCGGGGATCTCAGCCCCCGCCGTCCACTCCGGTTCCAGGGCCAGAGCCGCTCCGTTGCTGTACTGAAGCCGTCCCGCTCGTATATAAAAAACCGGCTCGGGAAAATGATCGAACAAAGCCAGCTCCATTTCCCTCGCCTCCTTTCTGCCTTAGGGTGCCATTCCGGGTCATAAATCTTGCACAGGGACAGTATACAAAATTTGGTGCCGTTCGGCAAGAA
>JBJEYS010000203.1:0-6568 GCA_051886995.1 Oscillospiraceae bacterium | reverse complement strand
AGCTGCGCGCCACCATCACCGTGCCCCTGGACAGCACCCAGGAGACCGTCGTGGCTGAAGCCATGAAGGACGCCAAGGTGCAGAAGTTCACCGAGGGCATGGACATCGTCAAGGTCATTCTGGTTCCCAACAAGCTGGTCAACCTGATCGTAAAGCCGAAGAAATAAGGTATAGATTTCTCCCCTCGGGGCATCCTGAATGAGAGGTTGCCCGAGGGGAGAAATTTCCCAAAGTTTTTTGCAGTTTTTTCTTGACAAATTCTGTGCTTCTGATATAATATCACTTGCGTTTTGAAATAGCCGGATTGTGTAAGGGTAGCACGACAGACTCTGACTCTGTTTGTGAGGGTTCGAATCCTTCTCCGGCTGCCAGAAAAACCTCAAGGTCTCAACGACCTTGAGGTTTTTTCTTTTGGTTTAAATTTTCCTGTTACGGGTCGGCGGAATCCAGGGGGTCATACGCGGCGTTGGAGGGAATGGCCGGGTCGGGGAGCTGCTGGTAGAGCACCGCGTCGACACGCGCGGGGTTTTCCTCCAAATAGCTTTGCAGATCCTCTATCGTGTGAAAGGTCAGGTTGCTGCGCTCCAGCGCGGTGCGGGAGCTCTCCGGGAGCGTCTGAAAGAACGCGGCGGCGGATCGGTCCAATTCCAGCATATTACAGCTCCTTCTGCTCCGTCTCACCGCGTGGGGCGGGAGCACGCTGCATGTCTTGTTTGCTGGAGCCGGCAGTGCCGTTGTCGTCCGGCAGGATGATGTCCGGCCGGGGCTGTACGATCTCGGGTTTCTTTTTTTCAGCTTTGTCGGGCATATTTTGTTCTCCTTTTTGAAAGAAAGGAGGGCCGCCGTATACAACAGCGGCCCATGCTTATGCTGCCAGGTCAGCGGCACTGGCTCTGATTATTCTTGTCCTGAGCCTGGTTGTTCTTCTTGTTCTGGGTATTCTGCTCGTTCTTGTTCTGACCGTTCTGCTGGTTCTTGTTCTGACCATTCTGCTGGTTCTGCATTTGAAGCTCACCTCACTTCCGCGCATAGTATGTCCCGTGGACGGGGTGATATACATGAATCACTCGTTTTTTTCAAAAAGGGATACCAAAACCTTCATTGATATGGTACAATATCTCAAAAGCAACAGGAAAGGAGCGGGTGCTATGAGATGCCCGTATTGTGCTCATCCCGAGAGCAAGGTGGTGGATTCCCGCCCGTCGGACGAGGGGGCCAGCATTCGCCGCCGCCGGGAGTGCCTGGAATGCCATAAGCGGTTCACCACCTATGAGACCATTGAAAGCTTGCCCTTGGTGGTCATCAAGAAGGACGGAAGCCGCCAGAGCTTTGACCGCAGCAAGATCCTGAGCAGTATGCTGAAGGCCTGCGAAAAGCGGTCGGTGCCGCTGGCCACGCTGGAGCAGGCGGCAACGGAAATCGAGCAGACTCTCCAGAACGAGATGGACCGTGAGATCCCCTCTACCCGTGTGGGTGAGTTGGTCATGGAGAAGCTGAAAAATGTGGACGAGGTCGCCTATGTCCGCTTTGCTTCAGTCTATCGCCAGTTTAAGGATATCAATACCTTTATGGCGGAGCTGACTCGCCTGCTGGAGGAAAAGTGACACTGCTCCCGCAGGCCTTGCCGGACCCTTAAATCGGATATGGAAAGCGTTGAAAGCCCGGTTCCGTGTGACATGGAACCGGGCTTTTTCATTTGGCGTACCTGAAATGCTTCGATCCCTTTTGATTTGCACGCGAAGATGCCTTTACAAGCGGTAAGCACGGAAAAACAGTCGAACAAGGATGATTCCGGTCGGCTGTTTTTCCGTGCTTATTTTTTATTGTTTTTTGGCTTTGCCCGCACGTTCCTTTCGACAGGGGGCGTGCTTTTTTTTATCCAAAAGACTGTAAAATTTTGGAAAAACAAGCACGCCCGCTGTTTGGAAAAACCCGCGGCATTGCCGCGTTGAATATAAATGCCAAAAACTCTAAGGAGGGAACCTCAGTATGAAAGGAAAGCTAAAACGGATCCTGAGCGCCGCTGTCGCGTGCGTGATGGTCCTGTCGCTGCTCCCCGCGGTTGCGCTGGCGGAGGGGGGCGGTGTGGCCCGAATCGGTGACACGACCTATGCCACGCTGGATGAGGCTATTGCGGCGGCGGATGACGGTGCCACCATCGAACTGCTGGCGGACGCACAAGCCACAAAAACATTCTATAAATCTCTCACCTTCACGGGTGGGCATACCGTGCGCATGGACGTATATGGCTGGAGATACAATGGCGCTTTGGTCTTTGACAATGCAAACTTGAGCGTCAACACCGACGCGGATTCTCCTGTCGCCAATAACGGTGAGGCGGCGCGTTGGTTCACCATGGTGCTCGGAGGTTCCATCAGCGCCAGGAACGGGGCCAATATCCTGTTTACCTTTGATTCCGCTTCTGGTACAAACTGCGCGATTTATACCGGCTCGGGCGGCGTTACGATCAATGTCGATAACGCTTCAACATTTAGTATCATTGGGAAAAACACCAAAGGAGTATCCGGGCAGGGAATTCAGCTCGACTCCACAGCCAATACCGGGATCTATGTTACGAGGAACAGTGAATTCTTGATTGACGGTACAAATCGCGGCTATGTGAACAGCCCCACGATTTATGTGGAGGACTCTGTTTTCACCGTCCAAAACTGTACCAACAATGGCTCTAACGGTGGAGCATTCACGGCCATTCATTCCGAAATCAACTTCCTGAATAATGCGGGGCATGGACTTTCCGCAACGACTTTGGAGATCAAAAACAATTCCGTGGTCACCTGCTGCGCGAATGGTTATTACGGTGTGACCGTGGGGTCAAAAATGACCATGGACGGCACATCGGTGCTCACTGCAAATGAGAATGGCCGTGGCTTTACCGGCGGCGGACTGAGACTTGCCTCTTCTGCCACGACCGGCAGCTTTGCGGCCGGAGCACAGATAGAACTGAAGGAAAATGTGCGCAATGCTTTGGAAAACTACGGTACCTGCACGTTTGAAGACGGCACAGTCCTGGAGATCACCCACAACACCGCGCCGGATAACGGGGCCGGTATTTATAACGGTTCCACCGGCCAGCTGACTCTTCCTGAAAACGCTGTGGTCATGTACAATGAAGCCACACTGACGGGCGGAGGAATTCGGAATAAGGGTACGGCTGCCATTCCGGCTTCTGTTCAGCTTTATAATAACCATGCCGGTACCGCCGGTGATGATATTTATAACGATGGCACCGTTTCCTTCGGCGAAGTCGGTTCCAATTGGTACCTGGACGGCGGCCCGGACTGCACCGACAAGATCGACGGCTGGTACGACGACGCCGAGGACAGCCGCTGGGAGGCCCATGATGAGACTGAACTTCACGTCGTTGAGTTTACTCGGTTCGGCACGCAGCCGACGGCCCTGAAGGCGGCCCACGGCATCCTGCCGGCGGAGCCCATTGTTCCCACCTGGGAGACCTCCAAGTCCAAGACAGCCACTGATCTGGATGAAAACTACGAATCTCAGGTGACCCTTTCCCTGCCTGCGGCGGAGGAGCAGCTGGTCAGCGACGTGGTATTCGTGCTGGACAAATCTACCAGTGCCGCCCTGGAGGATCAGGCGCTGGAAATGCTCCGTACATTGAAAGGCCGAATTGAGGAAACCGGCGCACAGGTCAAAGTCGGTGTAGTCATCTTCAACAAGGTGGCCAATGTGGCAAACGGCGGCGCGTTCTTCGATCTCTCCTCGCAGTATGATGCCATCGAGACCGCCATCAAACAGGACATCAGCAGCGGCACCAACACCCATGCCGGCCTGCTGGCGGGCAAGGTCATGCTGGACGCCGATACCGGTGTGGACGCCAGCCGCAAGTACCTGATCTTTGTCAGTGACGGCATCACCTATATGTATAACGCGGAGCCCACCGCTACCGCTTGGACGTTCTGGGCGGATGCGTGGAAAAACTGGGCCGGTCCCGACAACTGGAAATCCAAGTACGAAAGTACCGCTGCTCCGGATGACTGGGACGCCTGGTTGACCGAAATCGGAACGATGGTCAAAGGCCAGGGAACTACATATGAGTACCCTTACGGCGGCACTGCGACAACAGCTACGCCGGAAGAAAACTGGAATACTGCCTATGCCAATTCCATTGACAAGGCCCTGTATCTGACCTGCGAGGTCTATCAGGAGGCCGTGGGGGAGGGCTACCACTGCTACGCGATGACTGCGGATTCCGCCGTCGCTTCCTCCTATCCCTGGGCAGCTTCTTTCATGAACTATCTGGCTGGCGGCCAGTCGGTGGACTTCACCGCCATCCAGAACGACATTTACTATCTTCTGGACGCCGGCAGCAAGGTCGTTGACGTGATCGGCGAGGGCGTCCATGACGACAACAAGCACTATAATTTCGATTTCGTCCATGATGCGGAAAGCCTGACCCTGACCGTGGGCGAAACAGCGTATACAACCACCGAAGTCACCGCGGCCTTGGACGCAAACGAAACGGCGCGCTATACCTTTACCCATGAGGGCGTGACCGCGAAGAACGGCGCGGAAGCACCCTTTGTTCTGCACTACTACGCCACGGGCGAGGACGGCAGGTCTGACGAGTGCTTTGTCTGGGACATCAACGTCCCCGTCTCCCGGTTTGAGACTGTCCAGCTGACCTATACCGTCCGGTTGACCGACCCGCAGACCACCCCCGGGACCTACGGCGCGTATGATGCGGATGGCAGCGAAGGCTACGCCGGCCTGTACACCAACAACAGCGCTACGCTGTATCCCATCGACAGTGCGGGGCACAAGGTCGTCCCTGAGGAGTTTTCCAAGCCCACTGTGTCCTACACCGTGCAGCCCACCGGAACTCTGCATGTCTCCAAGTATGTGGCGGACGATGAAGCCGCAGCGGGCGAAAAGTACGGTTTCACTGTGACCTTCAGCGACGGAGCCCCGATCTCCTTTGATCTGGAAAACGGCCAGACCGAGACTATTTCCGGCCTTCCCGTGGGTACCGGGTACGTCATCACGGAGACCGATGCAAAGGGGTACCGCCCCACTTACTTTAATGAGACGGGTACCATCACCGAAAACAGTCTGGACGCGGTGGCGGCGGTCATCAATGTCCCCGCGGACGAGGGCGCGCTGGTCATCAGCAAGACTGTCAATAACGGCGACCTGAACAAGGAATTCACCTTTACCGTGACGCTGAAGGACGCCGAGGGTGTCGAACTGGCCGATACATACTCCTATACCGGCTCCAAGACCGGCACAATCGCCAGCGGCGGAACGGTCATGCTGAAAAACGGCGAGAGCGTCTCCATCAACAACCTGCCGGAAGGTACCGCGTACACTGTGACCGAGAACGAGGTGTCCGGCTACACCACCACGATCTCCGGTAATGACGCGGAGATGAAGGGCACTGTCAGCGGAAATACCGCCTCCGGTATCATCATATCCGGCAGTGCGGCGGTGGTCCATTACACCAATACATATCAATACACGCCGGGCTATCCCGACCCGCCGGTCACGCCCACGACTCCTGTTGAACCCAGTAAGCCGACTCTGAACACCGAGGATCATGTGGCTTACATCATCGGCTACCCGGTGGACTACGTCACCGGCGCGCCTACCGATGATATGAGTCGCTGGCCGGTAAAGCCCCAGGGCAACATTACCCGCGCCGAAGTAGGCACCATCTTCTTCCGCCTGCTGACCGATGAGAGCCGCGCGTACTACTGGAGCCAGACCAATCCGTACAGCGACGTGGACAGCAATGACTGGTTCAACAACGCCATCTCCACCCTGTCCAATGCGGGTATCATCACCGGTTACCCGGACGGCACCTTCCGACCCAACGAGCCTATCAGCCGCGCCGAGTTTGCCGCCATCGCCGTCCGATTCAGCGAGGTGACCTACAACGGCGGGAACAGCTTTACCGATGTGCCTGAGAGCTATTGGGCAGCCCGTTACATTGCCCTGGCGGAGTACCTGGGCTGGATCAACGGCTACCCGGACGGCACGTTCAAACCCGAGCAGAACATCACCCGCGCCGAGTCCATGACGCTCATCAACCGCGTCCTGGAGCGGGACGTGGAGGCGGAACACATGCTGGAGGACATGGTGAAATGGCCTGACAACCTGCCCGGAACCTGGTACTACGAGGCGGTGCAGGAGGCCACCAACTCCCACGCGTATGTCCGCACCGACACGCTCGTCCCCGAGCACGACTTCAACTATGAGGACTGGAAGGAGATCCTGGCAGTACCCGACTGGGCTGCCCTGGAGCGGACCTGGTCCACCGCCAACAGCAAATAAAAGATCAAATTACACAGACGAGACCGGAGCGCCGCGGCGCTCCGGTCTCGCACGTTTCGCGCAACATCTTTTCTTGCACTTCTCGCGGCGGTATGGTATGATATTTAAGTATTCTTGTGTACAAGTACCAGTGGAAAGGAACGTGTCACTTCCATGGAAGAGAATAAAAAAATCATGCTTTCCGGCATTCAGCCCAGCGGTGAGCTGCACCTGGGCAACTATCTGGGCGCCATCCGCAACTGGGGCGCCCGGGCGG
>JBJEYS010000202.1:0-1740 GCA_051886995.1 Oscillospiraceae bacterium | reverse complement strand
ACGCCCAGGTAGTACGGGTCGGACTGGTCCAGGAACACGCCGCAGTCGTGGGCGGCGTCGGGCAGGGTGCCGGTCTTGTGGGCCGCCACCGCGGGGCCGCAGATGTAGCGCAGGAAGCAGTCCTGCCAGCGCTGGCGCTTCAGCATATCCAGGGCAGCGTGCCAGACCTCGCTGCGGTCGGCGCACCAGCACAGCAGGAAAAAGAACTGAAACTGGTCCCGGGCGCTGGTGGTGTTGTCCCGTCCGGAGCGCCGGGCATCAAAGTCCAGCATTTTGCGCTGCAAAACCGTGTTCTGCGCCCCCACCCGGCGGCAGAAGTCGTTGACGGCGTCCATGCCCAACAGGTCGATGACGGCATTCGTGGCGGTGTTGTCGCTTTGGACGGTCATCCACTCCAGCAGCTCGGACAGCGGGAACTCCCGGCGCGGGTTCTCCGGCTCAAAGACCTCCGTGTCCTTCAGTATATGCTCCACGCGCACCGTTTGTTCCAGGCTCAGCTCCCCCCGGGCCGCCAGGTCGGCGGCGGTCAGCAGGATGGGCACCTTGATGGTGGAGGCGGCGGGGAAGGGGGCGTCGGCGTTGTGGGCGAACAGGTCCTTGCGGCTGTGCAGGTCCACCATCAGCAGGGAGACCTGCCCGGGAAAGGCGGCCAGCTCCCCGTCCAGAAAAGCGGTCAGTTCGGTTTTGGTCATGGCGTTTTTACCTCGTATCCATAGAGTATCAAAATTTTAGCACGGGGACGCGGTTCTGTAAAGCGGCCCTTGCGTCCGGAGGAAAAAGATGGTATTCTAATAGTACCATAAACGGGACTTTGGAGCCGGGGACATGGCAAAGAGCGGCAATCAGAAACAGAAGCTGCTGGTGCTGCGGCAGCTTTTGCTGGAGCGCACGGACGAGGAGCACCCCATGACCGTGCAGCAGATGATCGGGGAGCTGGAGCGCTGGGGCATCCAGGCCGAGCGCAAGAGCCTGTACGACGACCTGGAGCAGCTGCGCGCCTTCGGACTGGACGTGCAGTGCCGCAAGGGGCGCGCCGGGGGCTGGTTCGTGGGGGAGCGGGACTTTGAGCTGCCCGAGCTGAAGCTGCTGGTGGACGCGGTGCAGGCCTCCAAATTCATCACCCGGCGCAAGAGCGATGCGCTGATCCGCAAGCTGGAGGGGCTGGCCGGCGTCCACCAGGCCCGGCAGCTCCAGCGGCAGGTCTACGTCAACGGCCGGGTCAAGACCATGAACGAGAGCATTTACTACAACGTGGACACCCTGCACGCCGCCGTCAGCGCCCGGCGGGCGGTGTCCTTCCGCTATTTCGACTACAACAGCCGCAAGGAAAAGGTGCTGCGCCGGGAGGGGGCGCGCTACACCGTGTCCCCCTGCGGCCTGGTGTGGGACGACGAGAACTACTACCTGGTGGGCTGGGACCACGACCGGGGGGATGTGCGCCACTACCGGGTGGACAAGATGAGCGACCTGGCCGTCACGCAGCTGCCCCTGGAGGGGGCGGCCGCCGGGGATTTCGACATGGCGGGGTACGCCCAGAAGCACTTCGGCATGTTCAGCGGCACCGCCGCCCATGTGAAGCTGCGCTGCCGGGAGGAGCTGGCGGGCGTGGTGCTGGACCGCTTCGGCCGGGAGGCCATGCTGGTGCCCGGAGGGGACGGGACCTTTACCGTCACCGTGGAGGTGGTGGTGTCCCCCCAGTTCTGGGGCTGGCTGTTCGGCCTGGGCAGCGGCGTGGAGCTG
>JBJEYS010000201.1:0-1744 GCA_051886995.1 Oscillospiraceae bacterium | reverse complement strand
CCCCAGGTCCCAGCCCTTCGCGTCGGGCACGGTGGCCACCGCCACCACAGCCCCGTGGGCGGACAGCAGATCGGCGTTGCCCCGGGTCAGGTACTGCTCCTCCTCGGTGGAGAGCACATCCGCCCCGTCGTACACCCACTGTCCGGTCTGGACCGGGGGCAGCTGGGCCGGGGCCTTATGGATGCCCCAGAGGGACATGACCAGGATGACCACAACCGTCAGCGCCACGGCCACCCCGCGTTTTTTCAGAAAGTTCATAGCACTATCCTTTCAGGAAAGAAAGAAATCATGACGACCACAGGCATTATCACGCCTCGGTTCCCTCGCGGGCGGGTCGATAACTCCGCCGACTGCATGGACAAACAGATCCCGCTTCGCGCATCTTCGGTTTGTCCATATCCGCTCTGTCGTTATCTCCCCTGCTCGGGAATTCGGCGCTTACCCTCTCAGCTCCAGCAATTTCTGCTTCAGCTCGCCTTCGATGCGGCCCAGCTCGGCCTCGGCCTCCTTGCGCTTTTGGGCGCCCTCCTTCTGGATATTCATGACCTCGTCCAGGGTGGAGATCAGCTGCTCGTTGGTATGCTGCAGGGTCTGGATATCCACCACGGAGCGCTCGGCCTCCTTGGCGGTCTCGATGGTGCCCATTTTCAGCATATCGGCGTTCTGCTTCAGCAGCTCGTTGGTCATGTTGGTGACGGCGGACTGGGCGGCCGTGGCCTGACGGGAGTGCTCCAGGCCCAGGGCCAGCACCATCTGGCTCTTCCACAGGGGGATGGTGTTCACCAGGGAGGACTGGATCTTCTCCAGCATCAGGGTGTCGTTGTTCTGGATCAGGCGGGTCTGGGGGCCCATCTGGATGGAGATCATCCGGGTCAGCTCCAGGTCGTGGATCTTCTTCTCAAAGCGGTTGCACAGGTTGGCGTAGTCGTTATACTTCTGCGCGTCCTCCTGGGCGCCGGTCTCGGCGGCCTTCTTGCGCAGCTCCTCCAGCGTCTCGGAGCGGGCCTTTTCCAGGGCCTTCTTGCCTGCCAGGATATACATGGTCAGTTCCTTATAGTACTTGGTGTTCAGGTCGTACATCTGGTCCAGCATGGCGATGTCCTTCATCAGGGTCACCTGATGGCCCTCCAGGACCTCCACGATCTTGTCCACGTTGGCCTCCGCCTTGGAGTAGGACGCCTTCATGGCCTCCATCTCGTTGCGCTTCTTCTGGAAGAAGCCCCGGACGCCTTTCTTCTCCTCCACGTTGAAGCCCTTCAGTTCCACCACCAGGGAGGACAGGGCTTCACCCACCTCGCCCAGGTCCTTGGTGCGCACGCTGTTCAGGGCGTTCTCGGAGAAGCCGGCGATGTTCTTCTGGGCAGCGGCGCCGTACTGCAGCACCACGGAGGAATCAGTGATGTCGATCTTCTCGGCGAAGTCGGCCACCATCTTGCGCTCGGCCTCGGTCAGCTGGCTCTCGTCCAGCTTCACCGCGTGGGCGTCCCGCTCGGCCTGGACGGCGGCCTCATCGTTGGCGGCCACGGTCGGCTCCAGGGTCAGTTGGGGCGCTTCGGGAGCGGCGGCAGCAGCGGCCGCCGTATTCAGATTGGGGGTCAGGGTCAGCTCGGGGGTCATGTCCATATTGTCAGCCATTTGTATTACATCCTTTCACATATTCAGGATTCAGACTCTGCGTTGATCTGGGTACCGCCGATGCCCTCCCGGGCCAGCATCTGCTCCATGACGGTAATGTCGGTGGAGA
>JBJEYS010000200.1:0-1753 GCA_051886995.1 Oscillospiraceae bacterium | reverse complement strand
CTGATTATCTGCGCCGGGCCTGTGAGATCCTGCTGCGCCACCTTCCGGAGGACCGTCCCTGCGGCGTCAGCCGGAATATCGGCCGGGAAGGGGAGAGCGGCACGGTTCTGACCCTGGGCGAATTAAAAGAATTCCCGGCGGATATGTTCTGCACAGTGTTTATCGGCAATTCGTCCACGAAGGTCATGGGTGGAAAGCTGGTCACGCCCCGGGGGTACCGCGATGTATAAGCTGTGCGTGTTTGCCGGCACCACGGAGGGCCGGGAACTGGTAGAGTTTCTGACCGCCCAGCCGGTGCAGGTCACCGCCTGCGTGGCCACCGAGTATGGGGAGACCCTGCTCCACCCGGCGGATAATCTGACCATCTCCGCCCGGCGCCTGACGCAGGAGGAGATGGAGAAGCTGTTTGCCGCCGAGGGCTTCGACTGCGTTATTGACGCCACCCATCCGTATGCGCCGGCTGCGACGGAGAATATCGCAAAGGCCTGCCAAAACACGGGCACAGAGTACCTGCGCCTGCTGCGGGAGGAGAGCACCGCCCCTTCGGACGCGGTGTTCGTGCCCGACATCCCCGCTGCGGTCGAATTTCTTAATATGACGGACGGCAACATCCTACTGACCACGGGCAGTAAAGAGGTCTCACTTTACATGGGGATCCGGGATTTTGCCGCGCGCGCCTATGCCCGGGTGCTCCCCTTGGAGGACTCTTTGAAAGCCTGCCAAAGCGCGGGACTGGCCCCGGCCCATATTCTGGCCATGCAGGGTCCCTTTTCCCGGGAAATGAATGTGGCTATGCTGCGCGCTGTCTCCGCCCGGTATCTGGTGACCAAGGAGGCGGGGAGCGCCGGCGGCTTTGGTGAAAAGATTGCCGCGGCCCGGGAGGCCGGTGCGGTCCTGGTAGTGATCGGCCGTCCCCCGCAGCGGGAAGGTGGGGGCTTTTCTGAAACTGTGGAGCTGCTTTGCCAACGCTTTGGCCTTGTCTGGCGGCCCCAGGTGTCCGTCGTGGGCATCGGGCCGGGCAGCTCCGGCGGCATGACGGAGGAGACCCGCCGGGCCATCCGGCAGGCGGACTGTCTGATCGGGGCCAAGCGGATGCTGGAAGCGGTGGCCGCGCCCGGTCAGCTCATCTATCACGCCATCGCGCCCGCGGAGATCGCGGAATATATCATGTCCCACCGACAGTATCGGAAATTCACGGTGGTCATGTCCGGCGATACGGGCTTTTTCAGCGGCACAAAAAAGCTGCTGCCCCTGCTGAAGGACTGTCAGGTGGACGTGCTGCCGGGGCTCAGCTCCCTAAGCTGTCTCTGTGCGCGCTTGGGTACCTCCTACGAGGATGTGGTACCGGTCAGCGTCCACGGCCGGGACCGCGATATCGTGCCGGATGTGCTGCGAAACCGCCGGGTGTTTGCCCTGGTGGGCGGGGAAGACGGCATGGCCGCCCTCTGCCGCCGGCTGACTCTGGCTGGCCTGGGGGATGTGCGCGTCAGTATTGGCGAACGGCTGGGCTATGCGGACGAGAAGATTACTGTGGGCACGGCCTCTGAGCTGTCCGCGGGCAGTTATCAGACCCTCAGCGTTGCCCTGATCGAGCATGAAAAGCCCTTTGTGGTAACCCACGGACTGCCCGATGAACTGTTTCAACGGGGCAGCGCCGCGGACGGCGCGGTGGTGCCCATGACCAAGAGCGAGGTGCGTGCGGTCTGCCTGTCCAAGCTGCGCCTGACCGAGGACGCGGTGTGCTGGGATGTGG
>JBJEYS010000199.1:0-1772 GCA_051886995.1 Oscillospiraceae bacterium | reverse complement strand
GGCCGACACGCCGCATGGGGTGGAGCAGACGGTCGGGATGGTACATCTGCTCAATGATGGTGAAACCCTTCGCGCAGGCATGGCCCCTGCTGAGCGGAGCGTCGGGATCGGGGCGCACCTTGACGACCTTGCCGTTCTCGACAGTAAGAATATGAACACACCCGCCGTGGCAGCCGCGGCAGGCGGCGCGGTACTCATTGGGATTCAATTTCATGCAAAAACACTTCCCTTGTCAGCCACTGGCCATTCTGGCAGCGTTCCTTGCTCCAAACGGCGCAAGGCCTTCAGCGGACATTATTATAGGGAAGGCGTGAGAAAATGGGAAACAAGTTTTTCGGAGGAATTGACAAGAAAAAATATGGAAAAAACCGGGCGTGGGATAGGGCCGAAATGCTTTGCCGCCGGGACGTGAAAAACTGCCGCGGAAAAATTCCGCGGCAGTCATTTTCCATTATCTGGCTGTTTTCGTAATCTGCTCCTTCACCACATCCAGGAACAGCTGGGCCGCCGGGTTCAGCAGAGATTTTTTCCAGGCCATGGCGTAGGTAATGGGCTCCTCCATGTCCGGCAGGGGCAGGATATCCAGCCAATCCCGCATGATCTCCTTGGGCTGGGACGCGGGCAGAATGGTCACACCCAACCCGGCGCTGACGCTCAGCAGCACCGAGCGCACATTGTCCGATTGGTTCACCACGTTGGGGGTGACGCGGCAGGAGCGGAAATAGTTCTGCACCAGCATATAGAGGATGGGGCTTTCCTCCTCGCTGACCATGATGAACTTCTCCCCGTTCAGGGCGGTGGGCTCCCAGTCCGTCCGCGTCAGTGGGTGACCCTTGGGAACCACCAGGCACAGCTCATCGGTGTGGGTGACCAAAGTGTCGAAGTCCTCCGCCTCGGGCAGCATATCGGCGTAGATGAAGTGGAAATCGAAGGGGTCCTGCCCCTCGTCCTGGAGGGCGTCGCCGCTGGAGACGTAGGTGATGTCCACCACGACGTCCGGGTATTTTTGGCCGAACTGCCGCAGACAGTCGGACAGAAACGCCCCGGAGGTGGCGATGGTGGAGACGGCCAAACGGCCCTGGCCGCCCTCGTGAAGCTGCCGGACCGCCTGGGCACCCTTCCGGGAGGCCTCCATCATTTCTTGGGCGTAGGGCAGGAAGGTGCGCCCCTCCCCGGTCAGTTCCACGTTCCGCTTGGTGCGGTAAAACAGCTTGACCCCCAGGTGGTTCTCCAGGTCGTTGATCTGGCGGCTGATGGTGGACTGGGGCACACCGTTCTGCTTGGCGGCGTTGGTGAAATTCAGCGTCTGCGTCACCGCCAGAAAGCTTCTGATCTGATTCAGGTCCATGTGCGGCCCCTCCACTTCATTGACAGGCTTTGCGCTGTCTGATACAATACTTGCAGGATTTATGGAGTCAGTGCAATCCAGATTGCGGCTGATTTTTTCGAATTCATCCGTTTTTGCTATTATACAGGGTCGTGGTGGCCTTGTAAAGAGGGAATTGAGGGCACGGTATGGGCGAGAGGATCGTGGTCACCGGCATGGGCGCTGTCACGCCCATCGGGATCGGCGTGGAGGAGTACTGGAACAATTTGATCGCCGGGAAAAGCGGCGTGGGCGCCATCACCCGCTTCGACGCCGGTGCGCTGGCAGTGCGCATCGCGGCCGAGGTGCGGGACTTCAAACCGGAAAACCACCTGCCCCGCAAGCTGATCTCCCAGACGGACGCCTTTACCCAGTACGCCTACGCCGCGGCGGAGGAGGCCCTGGG
>JBJEYS010000198.1:0-1776 GCA_051886995.1 Oscillospiraceae bacterium | reverse complement strand
TGGGTCTGGTTGAAGGTCTGACCGGCGGGGGACATATAAATGGTATGGCCGGGGCCGTAGGTGTTCGTGATGTGCTTCCAGCACTGGTACAGCGGGTCGGCCTGCATGACCGCCCCGCGGCCGCCGCCGTAGGGGTAGTTGTCCACCTGCTTCTGCTTGTTCAGGGTGTAGTCCCGGATCTGGTGGGCCTCGATGCAGATGTAGTCCCGCTCCTGGGCCCGGCCCAGGATGGACTCATTCATCATGTCGCCCACCGTTTCATCAAACAGGGTCATGATGTCGATACGGTACATCAGACTTCCATCCCTTCGATCAGGCGCACCCGGACATAGCCGCCCTCGATGTTGGTCTCCGCCAGAAATTCCTCCACGGCGGGGATCATATATTCCTTTCCCGCACCTTTGACCATATAGACTTCGTTGGCGGGCAGAGTCAGCACATCCTCCAGAACGCCCAGCACGGCGCCGCTGTCGGCGTCGCGCACCTCAAGACCGATCAGGTCGGCGATGAAGTGGCGGCCCTCGGGCAGCTCCACATTGGTACGGTCGATGGAGACCACTTTATTTTTCAGGCACATGGCGGCGTTGACGTCATCCACTCCGGCTAGCTTGACGATGACATTGCCCTTGTGGGCCCGGGCGCTTTCCACCTGGACGGACTTTCCGTCCAGGTAGAGCACATCAAAGTCACAGAGAAACTCCGGCGTGTCGCACCAGGGGACGATCTTCACTTCACCCCGGATGCCGTGGGTGTTGACGATCTGTCCGGCCTCCAGAAATTTCTTTTGCATGGGAGGATACCTCCTGTGTTTGTATAGCAAAAGCGGCGGGGGAGAGCCCCCGCCGTTTTCAGTCCATAATCTCTACGTTGACCCGTTTGCCCTGACGCTGGGCCACCGAGCGCATCAGCGCGCGGATCTCCTTGGCAATGCGGCCCTGACGGCCGATCACCTTGCCCATGTCGTCGGGATGGACACGCAGCTCCAGGATCGTTTCGCCCGCGCCCGCGACCTCGGTGACGGTCACCGAGTCGGGGTGCTCCACCAGATTCTGGGCGATGTAGGTGAGAAGTTCCTTCATTGCCGGGAAGCCTCCTTACAGTGCGTTGGCCTTCTTCAGCAGAGCCTTCACCGTCTCGGTGGGCTGAGCGCCGGTCTTGATCCAAGCCTGGGCGCGCTCGGCGTCCACCTTGATCTCGGCGGGATTGACGCGGGGATCGTAAGTGCCGATCTCCTCAATGAAACGGCCATCGCGGGGATAGCGGGAGTCGGCCACGACGATACGATAGAAAGGAGACTTCTTGGCGCCCATGCGGCGCAGTCTGATTTTCACCATGGTATTTTCACCTCCAAAATAGTAGCATCTGTATCAATGGAAGTATCCAGCACGGGATACGAACCAACAAAAAATGGGGCCCCCGGGAAAGCCGCAGGCTTTTCTGGGGAGAGGAGAAGCAACGAAGCGGCCAATCGGGATTTGTCGCGCAAATTCCGTCGGCTGCGAAGTTTGCGACGACGAATCAGAAGGGCAGACCCTTCATCTTGCCGAAGCGGTTTCGCTTCATGTTCTTGCCGGAGAACTGCTTGGTCATCTGCTGCATCATCTCAAACTGCTTCAGAAGCCGGTTGATATCCACCACCTGGGTGCCGCTGCCGGCGGCAATGCGCTTTTTGCGGCTGCTGCCCAGAATGGAGGGGTTCTCCCGCTCCTCAGGAGTCATGGACAGGATGATGGCCTCGGTGCGGGCCAGGGCCTTTTCGTCCACGGTCGCGCCCTC
>JBJEYS010000197.1:0-31173 GCA_051886995.1 Oscillospiraceae bacterium | reverse complement strand
ATCATGGCCGTCCATGATGTGATCGACCACATTGAACGGGAGCTGCGGGACAAATTTTCCGTGGAGGCGGTGATCCACATGGACCCCATCGTGGTGGGGGACGAGGCCACTGACCGCATGCGGGAACTGGTGGCCCGGCGGGCGAAGGAGATCGACCCGGCCATTACGATCCATGACTTCCGCATGACCAACGGGCCCTTACATACCAACCTGATCTTTGACATGGTGGTACCCCATAACTGCAAGCTGACCGAAGAACAGGTCAAGGAGCGGATCGCCGACGCAATGCGGCAGGAGAATGAGCACTACTACACCGTGGTGGAAGTGGATCGCTCTTATGTCCTGTAATTTACAGAAAATTCACTCAAATCACCCTAATAAAGACTATACTTAACTTGTTTATACCGCAGAAATTCGAAAGAGGTGAAGATCCATGGCACGCAAAGTCCTGATCGTGGAAGATGACACCAATATTGCCGAACTGCTCAACCTGTATCTGCAGAAGGAGGGGTTTGAGACCGCCGTAGCCCCCGACGGCGGGAAGGGCGTGGAGCTGTTCCGCTCCTTCCATCCCGACCTGGTCCTGCTCGATATCATGCTGCCCGTCATGGACGGCTGGTCGGTATGCAAAAAGATCCGGGAGGAAAGCAAGATTCCCATCATTATGCTGACCGCCAAGGGCGAGACCATGGACAAGGTTTCCGGTCTGGAAATGGGCGCCGACGACTACATCGTCAAGCCCTTTGAGATGAAGGAGGTCCTGGCCCGCATCCATGCCGTCCTGCGCCGCTTTGGAGACGAGGAAAACGGCGCAAAGTGCCTGACCTTCGACAAGCTGTCCATCAATCTGGATTCCTATGAGCTTGTGGTGGACGGCAAGCGGATCGATACGCCCCCCAAGGAGCTGGAGCTGCTGTACCACCTGGCCTCCTCTCCCAACCGGGTGTTTACCCGCAACCAGCTGCTGGATGAGGTGTGGGGCTTTGACTATTTCGGCGACTCCCGCACCGTGGATGTGCATATCAAGCGCCTGCGGGAAAAGCTGGAGGGTGTCAGTGACAAGTGGTGCCTGAAGACCGTCTGGGGCGTGGGCTATAAATTCGAGGTCACTGCCTCATGAAATCCATGCACAGCCGCCAGTTCGCCCTGATGGCGAGCATGGTATTGATCTCCTTTATCCTCTTCGGCGGCGCCTTCGCGGCCCTCTCCTTCCACTATACTCTGCAGGAAAAGCAGGAATCCCTGGAGCGCAACGCCGGTTTCATCGCGGATTTTACCAGCGCCGCTCTGGTCCGGGGTCTGACGGTGGACAATGAGTATTTCCAGAGTTACGTCGCCTCCATCAGCAGTATCTCCGATGCCACCATTCTCCTGACGGAGAGTGACGGCCAGGTGGTTTTTGCCTCCAGCTCCAATCTGGTGGGCCGGCAGGTCCCCGCAGCTACCCTGGAGCAGCTGCTCCAATTCGGGCAGTACAACGGAATGAGCAACCTGGGGGGGCTTTTCCGGGACGTGCGCTATGTGTCGGGTCTGCCCATCATCGTAACGCTCAAGGGTCAGGATACCATTGCCGGCATGGTCTTTGTTGCCGCGGAAACCGACAGCATCATGGAGATGTGGCGCAGCCTTTTCCTGATCTTTATTTTTACCGCTCTTGTGGTGGTGTTCATCGCCTCCATCCTCAGTTCGGTCACATCCCTGTACCAGACCAAGCCTTTGAAGGAGATGGCAGAGGCCACCCGAAAATTTGCCCACGGGGACTTTGAGGTACGGGTCAACACAGACGGACGTCAGGATGAGATCGGCGAGCTGGCTGCGTCCTTTAACACCATGGCCGAATCGCTGGCTAAGAGCGAGGCCCGCCGCAGCGAATTCGTAGCCAATGTTTCCCACGAGCTGAAAACGCCCATGACCACCATCGCCGGCTTTGCCGACGGCATTCTGGACGGCACCATTCCGCCGGAGCGGCAGGAGGAAGCTCTGCGCACGATCTCCGCCGAGACCCGGCGGCTGTCCCGGCTGGTGCGGCGGATGCTGGATCTGTCCCGCCTCCAGTCGTCGGAAACTGTGACGGCTCAGGAGCCCTTTGACATCTGCGAGACCATGGCCCGGATCCTGGTCAGTCTGGAGACCAAGATCAATGCCAAAGAACTGGACGTAAACGCCGATTTCCCGGAAGAACCCCTCATGGTCTGGGGTGAGGCGGACGCCATCACGCAGGTGGGCTATAATCTGCTGGACAACGCCATCAAGTTCTCCCGTCCGGACGGACGTCTGGGGATCTCCATTACCTCCAAGGGCAGCAAGGCTTATATCTCCGTCAGCGACGAGGGGGATACCATCCCGCCGGAGGAGCTGCCGCTGATCTTCGACCGTTTCCACAAGACCGACCACTCCCGCAGCGTGGACCGCGAAGGCGTGGGTCTGGGCCTGTATATTGTCAAGACCATTCTGAACAACCACAAGGAAGACATTACCGTGACCAGCCAGGACGGCCTGACAGAATTCACATTTACCCTGACCAAGGCGTAATACAAGCCCTGGTGAGATTGGAGGATCTATGCAGTTGGATTATTATCGTTCGCCCTGCCAAGGCGTCTCATGGGATCCGGAGGGGGAACTCAGCCGCGATAGCTCAGCGCTTCCCACCGGGTCCGGCCAGCCGCGCCGCCGCAGGCGGGGCCGATCGGTTCTGATCCTGTTTTCGGCTCTTATTCTGCTGTCGGCGGCTGCTCTGGTTGTCCTTCACATTCTAACCCCGGGCAGTTGGAGTCTCTCCTGGGATCAGCTGTTCCGGGAGTTTGACGATTTCGATTTCTACTATCAGATCCCGGATGATTCCTATGAAAACTATCACGCTCAGTGGAGCCAGAGCAGTACACTCACCACCATCCCACGGGCGGAGCCAAACCCCGGCGTGCAGATGGTTCTGCGCAGCCAGCCGGAGCAGAGCCTGAGTTTTCAGGAGATCTACGAGAAGGTGATCCCCTCGATCGTCAGCATCCAGTCCTACAGCGGTTCCGGTGCCTATGAGGGCACCGGGATCATCATGACGGCGGACGGCTATATTGTCACCAACCACCATATTATCGCCGGGTGCTCCTCGGCTGAGGTCGTCTTGTACGACGGAAAACGGTATGAGGCGAAACTGGCGGGCAGCGACGCGGAGAGCGATCTTGCCGTTCTGAAGGTGGACGCCGCAGGCCTGACCCCGGCTGAATTCGGCAACTCCGATCAGCTTCGGGTGGGTGACACCGCCCTAGCCATCGGCAACCCCCTGGGTTCCGAGCTGTTCGGCACGCTGACCGAAGGCATCATATCCGCCATTAACCGGGATGTGAACGTGGAAGGCTACGATATGAGCCTGATCCAAACCACCGCCGCCCTGAACCCGGGCAACTCCGGCGGCGCGCTGCTCAACAGCGCCGGCCAGGTGGTGGGCATCACCAACATGAAGATGATGTCCGACTATGAGACCATAGAGGGGCTGGGCTTCGCCATCCCCACCGCCTGGGCCAAGGAGGTGGTGGACACCCTGCTGGCGGAGGGAGCCATCACCGGGCGACCCACCATCGGCATCACTTGCTGGGCCCTTTCGTCCGGGGATGCGGAATCCCTTGGGCTGGACGGCGGCGTATCGATCGAGACCGTCACCGCTCACGGCCCTGCGGCAAAAGCGGGTGTGCAGCCCGGCGATGTGATCATTGAAGCCAACGGCCGGGCCATTTTTACCCTGGCGGACCTGACCGTGGTCCGGGACGAAGCCGGCGTGGGCGGCACTCTGGAACTGACTGTATGGCGGGACGGCGAAATTATGGAGCTGACCCTGACCTTGGTGGATCAGTACGAATTGAATTAAGGAAAGAAAAGGGCGGACGCAGCAGCGTCCGCCCTCGTGATTTTATTCCATTCAGTCGGCGTCTTCGATCAGGCCGTAGCCGCCGTCGTTGCGCTTGTAGACCACGGCAAACGCGCCGCCGTCGTCCACATTTTTAAAAGCGAAGAAGGTATGGCCCACCAGATTCATCTGGAGCACGGCCTCCTCGCAGGTCATGGGCTTGATGGGGAATTTCTTGGTGCGTACGATGGTCAGCTCCTCCTCGGGCGTGTCGGGCACGAAGGAGGAAAGCTCCGCCTCGTCCAGCGAACGGGAGAACGCGTCCTTGCGCAGGCGCTTCTCCAGGCGGGCCTTGTTCTTACGCAGCTGCCGCTCGATGGAGGATACTGCCGCATCAATGGATGCATACATATCGGAAGTGCGCTCGGAGGCGCGGAAAATCATGCTGCCGGAGCGAACGGTGACCTCAACGCGGTTGAGGTCCTTTTCGACACTGAAGACGATAGCTGCCTCCGCGTCACTGTCAAAATAGCGATCCAGTTTGCCAACTTTCTTTTCAGCGTAAGCATGGACGGCCTTGGGCAGATTGATCTTCTTGTTGGTGAATGTGAACTTCATATGTGTCAGCTCCTTTTCGTGTGGATATGCGGGGTGGGTTTCTGACTACATGATAGCACATTCTTACAAGAATGTCATCATTTTTTGTCGGTTATTCATGATTTTTTCACAAAGTCTTAACCGCGTGCCGGGTCACATGGCACCCGAGGTTCACCGCGCAGGGCAGGCCGGCGATATGGGTGGCATACGGGAGGATGCACACCGACAGGGCGGTCACGCTGCCGCCCAGCCCCTGAGGGCCGATGCCCAGGGCGTTGACCCGCTCCAGCACCCGCTGCTCCATGCCGGCGTAGAAGGGGTCGCCACTGTGCTCTCCGGCGGGGCGCAGCAGGGCGCGCTTGGCCAGCAGGGCGGCCATCTCCGAGGTGCCCCCCAGGCCCACGCCCACGATGACCGGCGGGCAGGGGTTGGACCCCGCCTCGGACACGCAGGAGACGATAAAATCCTCCACATCCTGGGCCGTGGCCGAGGGAGTGAACATTTTCAGGCGGGTCATGTTCTCGCTGCCGAATCCCTTGGGGGCCACGGTCAGGGTCAGCCGGTCCCCCTCCACCAACCTTAGGTGGAGAATGGCGGGGGTGTTGTTGTTGGTATTCACCCGCCGGAGCGGGTCGCCCACCACGGAAAGGCGCAGATTCCCTTCCACATAGCCCCGGGCCACGCCCTCGTTCACCGCGTCGGCCAGCAGCCCGCCGGTAACATGGCATTCCTGCCCCAGATCGGCAAAGACCACCGCCATGCCCGTGTCCTGGCAGATGGGCAGATTGCGCTCCCCCGCGAAGGTGAAGTTCTCCTCCAGGTCACCCAGGATGGCCTGGCCCACCGGGGACGCCTCGGCCTTCCGGGCAGCTTGAATGGCCGCCTTTACATCATCCGGCAGCTGACAGTTGGCCTCGATGCAGAGCGCGCGTACCGTCTCCACGATCTCACAATATTGAATTTCTCTCATTCTGAACACCTCACAAAACCGGCTCCCCGTTCAGATAGACCTGCTCCGGGCCGCGGTTTCTCCAGTCGAAGGGATGGACGGAAAAGACCGCCAGGTCGGCGTCCTTTCCGGGGGTCAGGGAACCCACACGGTCCTCAATGCCCAGGATCTTCGCCGGGTTCAGGGTAATGGCCGCCAGGGCGTCGGACTCGGACATGCCGCCCCGCACCGCCATGGCGGCGCAGAGGGGCAGATATTGAATGGGGGTCTCCGGATGGTCGGTGCAGATGGCCACTAGGGTGTGCTTTGCCAGGAGAGCGGGGGTCTCCAGGGTCATCCCGGCCAGCTCCGGCTTGGAGCGGTCGGTCAGGCAGGGGCCTGTGATGACCGGCACCTGCTCCCGCTCCAGCAGGTCGCAGAGCAGATGCCCTTCGGTCCCATGGACAATGACCGGCCGCAGGCCGAATTCCCGGCTGATGCGCAGAGCGGTGGCAATGTCGTCCGCCCGGTGGGCGTGGAAGTGCGCGGGCACCTGGCGGTCCAGTACGGGCAGCATGGCCTCCAGCTTGGCGTCGTATTCCGGGCCTTCGTCGTCTGGGTCGGCCTCGCTCATTTTCTTTTTGACCTGGTAGTCCAGGGCCTTGAACAAAACCTCCCGGATCATGGCCGCGGTGGCCATGCGGGTCACCGGGCCCTCTTTCCGGTCATTATAGACGAATTTCGGGTTTTCACCCAGGGCAAATTTCATGCAGGCGGGCGCTGAGAGGATCATTTCGTCCACCCACCGGCCGGCAGTCTTCAGGATCACGCCCTGGCCGCTGACCGGGTTGGCGCTGCCCGGTCCGGTCAGCACCGTGGTCACGCCGGCGGCCCGGGCTTCCGAAAAGGCGCGGTCCAGGGGATTGACGGCGTCCAGCGCGCGCAGATGGGGGGTCACCGGGTCGGTGGCCTCGTTGCCGTCCTCCGCCTCAAAGCCCAGGGCGCTGCCGAACAGGCCCAGGTGACAGTGGGCGTCCACAAAGCCGGGGCAGACATGGGCCCCGTTCAAATCGCACGTTTCCTCATCCGTTCCGGCCGGCAGCTGATCCATAGGGCCCACCGCGGTGATCTTCCCCGCGGAAAAGGCCACAAAGCCCCGGGGAATGTCCGGTCCGTCCACCGGGTGAAGATAGCCGTTGGTCAAGAGCATCGTATTGACTCCCTTCGACAAAAAGAGTATTTGACATATTTTAGTAACCAAGGTATAATAACCCTGGAATCGCCAGGCGGTGTATTTCGCTTCCCGGCGATCCGTTCCATTCCTTGGAGGCCCCAGTCCGGCCGGCGCCTCCACTTCTCCCGCGCATATGCTTTGGGCGCCTTCCGGCCGGAAGGCGCCCCTTTTTATGCTATGTAGGAGAGTTTATTTGCGGCCGCCTCTGCGGCTGGTGCGCCGTTCCGCGCTGCGCAGGTCGGACAGCTTGCTGTCCGAGGCCGCCATAAACTGCTTGAGACGGTCCTCAAATGTGGTGGGTTCCTTGGGGGCGGCGGGGGAAAAGCTGCGCTCCCGCCCGGAAGACTGCTGCCGGGGCGCGGGCCGGGAAGCGGGCCGGGGAGGCGGTTCCGTCACCTTCTTGATCGAGAGGTTGATGCGGCCGGCGTCATCGATCCCGATGACCTTGACCTTCACCTGATCCCCCTCGGAGAGATGATCATGCACATCATTGACATAAGAATAGGCAATTTCAGAAATGTGGACCAGCCCGGATTTACCCTCCGGAAGCGTGACGAACGCGCCGAACTTTGTAATGCCGGAAACCTTTCCCTCTACGATCGAACCAACACCGAACTCCATATAGACCGAAAAATCCTCCTTAGTTTGAGCGAACGGAAGGGCGGGTCAGTCGCCCATGCTGTAGAAGACGATCTCACCCGGAGACACCAGGCCCAGCTTTTCACGGGCCACGTCCGCGATCCGGTCGGGGTCGTCGCTGTGCTCGATGGCGTCGGCCAGGTCGGCGTTGGTCTGCGTCTGCTCCGCCACCTGCCGGGCCAGATCGTCCTTCTGCGCCTGGGCCTGATCCACCCGGCTGTTGAGCTCCAGCAGGGAGATCGCCACAACGATCAGAAGCACCAGGATCAGGATCTTGGTCAGTAATCCGGCTCTTTTTACGCGCATGGCATCCCCCTTCTTCCCTGCGGGCGGCCCCCAAAAGGGCCGCTTCTTCCATTCCTTTGAATGTGGTACTTATTTTAAACCATTTCCGGCGATAAAGAAAGACATTTTTCAAATTTTTTTCAATTTTTTTCAGGGTCTGTCCCATCAAACGGAACGGCAGAAGGAGCAGCCGGGCCAAAAAGGCCAGGCCGTCGGCCAGCAGGTTGCCCAGCGACAGGATCCAGGCGCTCAGGGAGAGGAAGTAAACCACCGCGCCGCCGAACAGCGCCAGCAAAACGTAGATACGCACCTCGCCCCCGGTGGCCGCGATCACATAGAGAAACAGGGCGATTGTGACCGCCGCCCAGAACAGCAGATCCAGAACGCTCCCCAGCAGGGGCAGGCGCAGCCGCCCCCTGAGCAGGCGCAGCAGGTCGTACAGAAGACCGACGCCGAACCCCAGGATGACCGCGCCGGCAAAGGCCATGGCCTGCTCCGCGACGGAGATCTCCATCTCAGCGCAGCAACCGGGCCAGGAAGCCGCCCTTTTCCCGGCCCTCGTCCTCGTAGGTCAGGGAGTCCACCATTCCCTCCACCTTCAGATCTCCGCCGTCCAGGCTGAGCTTTTCGATGTGCAGCGCCTCCCCCCGCACCACCAGGGTGCCCTTGACCGTGTCCATGACGATGGTGTTCTCGTCGAAACTCTCCACCTCCTCCACGCCGGAGACGGTGAGACTGCCGCGCCCCTCCAGCATGACGTGATGGGGCATCTGCTTCTCTTCATATGGCATAGGAAGCCCTCCTCGTACAGTTTGTACACTATATGGGGAATGGGGCTTGTTTATGCCTGCCGCGTCAGGCCTTGCGCTTTCAGAGAAATTTTTATATAATAGATTGAAAAAGGGGGACTGCTGTATGACACGAGACCGCGTTCTGGCTCTGCTGAAGGAGAGCGGGAACAACTACTGCTCCGGCGAGAAAATGAGCCAGGCTCTGGGTTTGTCCCGCGCCGCGATCTGGAAGGCGGTGGAAGGGCTGCGCCAGGAGGGGTATGACATCTCCTCGGTCCCCAACCGGGGCTACCGGCTGGAAAGCTCCCCCGACCGTCTGTCCGCCGGGGAGCTGGCCGGTGCCCTGAGCGGCTGCACCATCGGCAGCAACCTGATCTGCCTGGACAGCGTGGATTCCACCAACAATTACCTCAAAAAGCTGGCTGACGAGGGGACTCCCCACGGCACCGTAGTCCTCAGCGGCCAGCAGACCGGCGGGCGGGGCCGCCGGGGAAACAGCTTCCTCTCCCCCGCCGGGAAGGGGCTGTACCTGTCCGCCCTTCTGCGTCCCGAGCTGCCCCCCATGGACGTGATCGACCTGACGGCCTGGATCGCCGTGGCCGTGTGCGATGCGGTGGAGCAGGTCATCGGGGAGCGCCCCGGCATCAAATGGACCAACGACATTATCCTGCGGCAGAAAAAGCTCTGCGGCATCCTGACGGAGCTGAGCCTGGAGGGTGAAAGCGGCGCGCTGAGCTATGTAGTGGCGGGCATTGGCATCAACGTCTCCCAGAGTGCGGAGGACTTCGGGCCTGAGGTCTCCCAGGTGGCAATCTCTCTGGAGCAGGCGCTGGGCCGCACGATCCGACGGGCCGACCTGGCGGCGGCGGTCATCCGCGCGCTGGACCGCCTGGACCGGGACTTCCCGGCGAAAAAGGCGGACTATCTGGCGCGCTACCGCGCCGACTGCCTGACCACCGGCCATGAGGTCCGACTGATCCAAAAGGGCGAGACCCGCACCGCCTTCGCCGAGTCCATCGACGACGAGTTCGCCCTGGTGGTGCGCTGGCCGGACGGCACGCGGGAGACTGTCACCGCCGGGGACGTATCCGTGCGCGGCCTGCTGGGGTATGTATAAGGGAAATCCGGGGGACGATTTTTTCGTCCCCCCTTGTCTTCCCCGCCAGGAAGGGATATAATATCTGCACCGGCACCGCCGGAATAAAAAATATGGAGAATGCTGTTTGAAACTGAACAACACCTTGGAGATTGTGGGCTGACCCGGGAGGGAAGCCCGATCTCACCCTCCCGAAAAACACCTTAATTTTTTCAGGAGGAATCATCATGCAAAAGATCATCATTCGCAGGGAAACCCCAAACGACTACCGTACAGTGGAAAACCTGACCCGCGAGGCGTTCTGGAACGTCTATCGGCCCGGATGCCTGGAGCACTATGTCCTGCACCAATTTCGTGACCGCCCCGACTTCGTCCCGGAGCTTGACCTGGTCATGGAACTGGACGGCGCGATCATCGGCCATGTGATGTATGTCCGCTCCGCCATCAAAACAGACGACGGCGGAACGGTCCCCATCATGACCTTCGGCCCCATCAGCATCGCACCGCAGTTCAAGCGCCAGGGCTACGGCACGGTCCTGCTGCGTCATTCCATGGAGCTGGCAAAAGCCATGGGCGCGGGCGCGCTGGCCATCACCGGCAATATTGGCTTCTACGGCAAATCCGGTTTTGTGGTTTCCAAGACCAAGGGCGTTCGGTATGAGGACGATCCCGATGCGGATTACTTTCTCATTGCCGAACTGGAACCGGGATTCCTGAACGGGATCTCCGGCACCTACAAAGATCCGGACGGCTATTTCGTGGACGAGAACGAGGCGGAAGAGTTTGATGCCGCCTTCCCGCCCAAGGAAAAGCTGAAACTCCCCGGACAACTCTTCTGATCCTGCGCCGGACAGCCCTCAGCGAGTGATCGCTGAGGGCTGTTTTCCGCTGGAGACGAGCGCCGGTCCGGCCTGCTTTGAAAAGAAACAGTTGACAATTTCCGCCTCCATGGTATAATAGCAAATAATTTTAAGTGTCAAGACACCTGTCTGCACATACATAATGGAGGAATCCGTATGAATCGCAATATGAACGTTCTTCGGCTGGCCATGGCCGCCCTGCTGGTGGCCATCGGAATTCTGATCCCCGCCGTCTCCCCGGTCAAGATCCCCCTGGGCCCCGCCGGTTCCTTCACTCTGGCGTCCCATGTGGCGATCTTCCTGGCCATGTTTTTCTCGCCTCTGACGGCGGTAGCCGTCTCCCTGGGCACCACCGTGGGCTTTCTGCTCAGCGGCTTTCCCTTCCCGGTGGTGCTGCGCGCCCTGTCCCATGTGGTGTGGGCGGCGCTGGGCGCCCTGTGGCTGAAAAAGCACCCTGACATCCTCTACCGTCCGGTCGCCAGCGTGGTGTTCTGTGCGGTGGTCGCCGTCGTCCACGCCCTGCTGGAAACGGTGGTCATCATGGTGCTGTTCTTCAGCGGCTCGGTGATGGATCAGGGCGGCCTGTGGCTGACCGTGTTCCTGCCGGTGGGCGTGGTGACCCTGATCCACTCCTCCGTGGACTACGCCGTGGCCCTGCTGGTATGGCGTCCCATCCGCAAACTGAAAAGCGTGCGCTCCATCGCCGCGGTCCACTGATTTCATCCATCGTAAAAGGAGCTGTAAAAAACGGCCCAAGAAAAATCGGTGGGTCTCCTTCACGGAGATCCACCGGTATTTTTTGCGCCAATAGAGGTTGTGGAAAACTTTTTGGGCACAGCAAACACGCCCCCGGGATTTTGTGGAAAAACCCGGGTTCTTTTCGCCCCATTTTTACGCCGCTTTTTGTGTGGCTCGTTTTTTCATATGGTACTTATGCAAGTTAAAACCGCAGGATATGAGGCCAAGTTCCAAAATTACGCCGTCTATTCCCCTTCGACGCAGCCGTTTGTAGCCTCGATTCCACTTAATGATACCATAGGTGCCCTCCGCCTGGATGCTCCTGTTCATCCGCAGAAGCGCCCCATGGATGCAGTTCAGATTGCCCAGTACTTCCTGGTGAAACTGCGTCAACTCCTCATTGATCCGAACAATGCGGTCTGTGCTGCTCTTATGGCATTTCTCCCGGTGCGCACAGCCCTCGCAGCTCTCGCACTGGTAATACTCCTCTGTCCGTCCGTACTGGTTTCCCTTGACCGGCGCAGTTTTAAGAAAGTGAAATCTTTTCCCGTTCGGGCAGACCATATTCCCCTCATGGTCGATATCAAAGTTACAAGCTCGATACGGGTTGTTTCGGTGCTTTTCGTCCGTGCTCTCTTTCTCATACATGGTGAATTTCATGTACTTTTCCATGCCATGTTCCTGGCAGTACAGGTAATTGTTAAAACTACCGTATCCAGCGTCTGCCACCGGATAGCGCGGATAAAAACCGTGCCGTTTGCGGAAACCCTCCATTAACGGCTGGAAACAATCCATGTCAGATGCGTAGGGAAACACGTCATAATGGGCAATGTACTCGTCGCAGACCGCCATCTGCAGATTATAGGCCGGCAGAAGCTGGTCATTACCCATATAGTCCTTCTTCACCCGCATAAAAGTGGCGTCATGGTCTGTCTTGGAGTAACTGTTCCGCTTCTCTCCGCAGATTCGGATGTGCGTGCTGTACTTTTTCAGGCATTCTTCCACTTTTCCGTACAGCTTTTGCTCCCTGCTCTTCCGTTTGCCGCTGCCACGGACAAACTGCGACGGCTCCAAATCCACCGTATGCAGAAAGGTTTGGAGCACATATTCCACATACTCGATGGTATATTCCTGCCTGACATCAAACCTGACCCGGAATCCAACGAGTACACTGTCGTTGATCTCTGTCAGCAGAGCCGTCAGGTCGTTATACACTTTATTTCGGCTCTTGATGCTGCTCTTCTTCCACACCCAGGTGTATTTCTGTGCATTGGCCTCGATCTTGGTTCCGTCAATATAGGTGTGGTTCAGATCCACCGACTGGCGTTCAAAGATATAGCTGTTGATGTCTGAAAAGATCTCTGCCAGGCTATATCTGAGTTCATTCTGGATAAAATTTTGGATCGTCATGAAGCTGGGCGCTTCCTCCTCATCCAGCAACCACAGAAAACGGATGTCTGTTTCACACAGCTTTTGGATCATGCGCACAGAGCAGTAGCCAAACTCCATGAACGCGAACAGTACGATCTTTAACAACTTCACACGGTCATATCTTGGGCGACCTGTTTTGCAGTCCTTCGCTGCAAAATATTTGTTTAGATCAATATGATCCATGCCTTCGTTAAAAGAATATACTGGGTCAGAAATTTTAATAATTCTCTCCATATCCACTGGTAATTTCAGTTGGATTGGTGTACTATTTCTTTCGGTGTTATTTTGGTTCATTGCAGTTTCATTATAGCACCGCGTGGCTGGTTCCTCCATGGAGCCAGCCTCTTTTTTGCAAAAAATGCAGGAGCTCACCTTGTGAACCGCACCCCGAGGTTTAGCGCTTTGGTTTCCAGGAGGCAGCGATAAAAAAGGCAGCATGCTCATGCACACTGCCTCCCGCAAACCCGCCCGGGCGCTCGGGTCGCTCCTCAGCGTTGCCCTATCCTCCCTGACGGTAAAGCAGCTACATGTTATCATATCTGGGGCCATTTTAACCCCTAAAACTCAAAATTGTCCTTGACATGGGGTGCACTTCAGACTGCTGTTTGAGGTCGGCTCAAAACAGCAGTCCGTTTGTGATCGCGGCGGACTTCGTTTAGGAAGGCGGCATTTCAGCATGATCGAAAGCTCGCCATGCCTGAGCGTTCCGGTTCAACAGATGTCTGCAGATTCCCGCATTTTACCGATTCTTCCCGTTCAACACGCTTTGCAGCGTCTGGATGACTTCTTCGATATCGATTGGCTTGGAGAGGAAGCCGTCCATACCGCACTCCGCGGCGGCCCTGCGGTCCTCATCGAAGGCGTTGGCGGTCATAGCCAGAATGGGGATATTCGCCAGTTCCGGCTCTTCCAGCGCCCGAATCGTTCTCGTGGCTTCGTAGCCGTTCATCACGGGCATCTGAATATCCATCAGCACAAGGTCGTAATAGCCCGGCCTGGCGGCAACCACTTTTTCTACAGCCACTGCGCCGTTTTCTGCCGTGTCGATCACGAATCCGTACTCGCTCAGGATCTCCAGGGCGATCTCCCGGTTCAGTTCATTATCCTCTGCCAGCAGCAATCTCTTGCCCCTGAAGCCTTCGGCTGCCTGGGTGTTGGGGAGAATGCCGCCGCTTCTGGCCTCCTGCTGTCCAAGGGCAGTCAGCAGCGTTTCCCGCAGATCGGACATAAACATCGGTTTGGAGCAGAACGCGGTTACGCCCGCCGCTCTCGCCTCCGACTCAATGTCCGTCCAGTCGTAGGCGGTAAGAATGATAATGGGTGTTTGATCGCCCAGGGCACGGATCTGGCGGGTCACTTCGATGCCGTTCATGTCCGGCAGCCGCCAGTCGATGATGTAGGCGTGGAACGCGTCATTGATCTCAATGGACTGCCTGGCGCGGAGGACGGCCTCCTTGCCGGAGAGCGTCCATTCCGATCTCATGCCCACCTGCACCAGCATCTTGGTCACGCTGTCGCAGGTGTTGAAGTCGTCGTCCACCACCAGAGCCTTCAGGCCCTCCAGCTCCTTGATCTTCTCCACGCTGCGGCGCTCGGACTGCAGGCGCAGGGCCAGGCGGATCACAAACTCTGTGCCCTTGTCCTGCTCGGTGTGCACCCCAATGGTACCGCCCATCATATCCACAATATTCTTGGAGATGGCCATACCGAGGCCGGTGCCCTGGATCCTGCTGACCGTTGAGGTTCGCTCCCGCTCGAAAGGCTCAAAAATACGCGCGGCAAACTCCGGGCTCATACCGATGCCGGTGTCCTTCACCCGGATCTCGTACAGGCCCTTGCCCTCGGGGGCGTTGGGAAGCTGGGCGACCCGGACGGACACAGTCCCGCCCGGAAGCGTAAACTTGATGGCGTTGGACAGCAGGTTCAGCAGCACCTGGTTCAGCCGGGTCTTGTCGCAGAACACATCCTCGTCGGTGACATCCATGATGTCCATGTACAGCTCCAGCTGTTTGGCGTGGATCTGTCCGCTGATGATGGTCTTGATATCGTGGAAAATGTCGGACAGGTTGCCCTCCTGCTCCTCCAGATTGATCTTGCCGCTCTCGATACGGCTCATATCCAGCACATCGTTGATGAGGGAGAGCAGGTGGTTGCTGGAGGAGAGGATCTTGGCCAGGTAGTCCTTCACTTTGTCCCGGTTTTCGATGTTGGATACGGCCAGGGTGGTAAAGCCGATGATGGCGTTCATGGGCGTGCGGATGTCGTGGGACATGTTAGAGAGGAAGGTGCTCTTGGCCTGGTTTGCGCTGCGGGCGGCATTGACGGCATCCGCCAGCTCCTGATTGATCTTCCTTTCCTTGGTACGGTCGGACATGACCAGGATGTACTTCTTGCCGTCCCGGATCTCCCGGCACAGCGCCGTCACATGGAACCAACGGACCTCCCCTGTTTCCTGGTGCACATATTCCCGGTCCCATTCCGCCTGTTCGCCGGGCTGAAGGTCCGGGAGATGGTCCATGATCAGGACGGTCTCCGCATCCTTCACCAGCCTGTCCACCACCCGGATATTCTTCCTGGCCTCGCTCTCCTGAATGCCCACCAGCCGCTCGATATTGGGGCTGATGTATTCCACATGGAGGTTGTCGGCGTCCAGCATGGCGAAGATATCATCCACATTATTGGACAGTACCGAAAACAGTTCCTCCCGATAGAGGATCTCCATGTCCTTCTTGATCAGGCTGCGGCGGTACCGGCGGATCAGGAACACCACCAGCACAATCGTCAGGGCCCCCGCCACGCCGCTCACCAGCACCAGGGTGCTGGACTGCAGCTTGTTTATGCTGGCGTTGACCACATCGGCGGGTACAATACCTAAAACAGTCCAGTTCTGAAAATTGGCAGACTCATACACCAAATAATAGGATCTGCCATTGACATCGAATACCATCGAGCCGGAATTGCCGGCCAGAAAGTTCTCCCGCAGGGCTGTAATCTCCGCATTCGTCAGGCTTTCTGATTCTTCCAGCAGCGCAAAGAGATTGTGGAAATTCTTCAAATCCTCACTGCTGTTGTCCACGACCACCCGGCCGTCGGGCAGAACCGCGAAGGTGCTGGCTTGTCTGTCGAAGGCGGAGATCTTCAAAGCATCTACCAGGTCAGAGTTGTTATAGGTAATGGCAATGGCATCATAGGCAAAATCACGGTAGGTGCAATGATTTGTGGGCGTGGCAAACACCATGATCTCCGGCTTGTCCGGGACAACGGAGTTTGCGACAACCGGCTGATGCTCCAGGATCAGGGCGGTAAGCTGATCCCGCAGGTCCAGATAGCCCTTGTCCCCGGCCAGCGTGAGATACTCGCCGTTTCGGGCGATGAAATAAAAATTGGTAAAATTAGTTTCCGCGCGGGCCTGGTTCACATAGGCGACGATCTCTTCTTCGCTTTCCGCTTTCTCCAGATAAGGCGTCCACATCCGCATCTGGTTCCAGTTGACCGTGACCAGATTATACAGCGTCTGATTGGCCTGGTGAAAAATCTCCGTCAGGTGGGCAGTGCTTTCTTCGTGAATCGTCTGGGAGACAAAGCCAAAGTAGGTAAAGCCGGCCCAAGTCAGCCCTGCGACCAGCGCAAGGGACAGCAGCAGAGCTGTTATTCGTTTTTTCATGGCACTGCCCTCCTTTCGGCTTTATTTCGGGTTCTCATTTGCCCTGAAGAATGGTCACATACTCCGTGGGCTCCAGGAACTGTTTCGTTTTCGCCAGTGCCTCCTGCATGCACTCCTGGCTGGAGAAATCGCTCACCAGATAGGCCTGCCGCTTTTCTTTCAGGTCTGCAGGCATGGGGCAGTTGCAGAAGGTGGAATGCTCCAGGAACACATCCGCACCCACCAGCAGCATGGTGTAGGTGGCGTTGTCATCCAGGGGCTCCCCGTTCACGGTGACGGACTCCAGGCGGAACTTGCCCCGCTCATACTCGGTAACGGTGTATTCCAGACCGCTGGTGACGGGCATCAGGTTGCGGTGGTGGATGGGGTTGGAGCCGTCCTCCTTCACATTCACCAGCCAGTCCATGAACCGCCAGACCTCCTCGCCGGTATACTCGCCCAGGTAGACGGAGTTGCGGGCGGTGAGCACCCACTTGGCCTGCTGCAGGGTGTAGTCCCCGGCATAGATGGAGGTGCTGGCCACGGGGGAATAGCCGATGGCGATATCAGCTTCCATGGATGCCCGGATGGTGTTCATCAGGGAGGAAGCGGCGGCGCTGCCGTGCTCAGTGAAGTCGTTGGAATAGGCGGTCTCCTGGGTGAGCAGGATCTCCGCGGCCTCCGGGTCGGCATAGTGGGTGATACGCTGGTTGAAGGCCTCATAGGCCTCCTTGGCGTCATACTCGCCGGTCATCATCTTGTGGCCCACATCCTGAGAGACGCCGAACACCTCGGTGGAGGCCAGACGCATATACAGGTGGTTGCTGTCGATGCAGTCCTGCACATACTCGAGGGTAGGGCTGGAGGTGATGTTCACTTCCTTGTTGTAGGACAGCACGGAGGTGCCGGCGGCCACATGCTTCTGGCCCTCCTCGCTGAAAATGGCCAGCAGCACTTCCATCACGGCCTTGCGCTTGGCCTCGTTCTGCTCCACGGTGTTGGAAACGGCCAGCTGGCACATGGGATAGGTCAGCAGCCAGTTGTCCTGCTCGGTTTCGCCGAAATAGGGCAGGATGACACTGTTGATGCCTCTCTCTGTCGTGACACTGTCCGCCAGAGCCGCCGTGTTGCGGACCATAGCGGTCTGTCCCGCAAAATACGGTTCCATCACAGCGGAAAACTGCAGTTCCTCGTCGCCCTGCTCAAACCGAACGTCCTTCAGAAACTGCTCGTACTTTTCAAAGACCTTGGGCCAGACCACATCGTCCAGACCTACCTGCGCGTCTTCGGTCTCACTCTCGTAGGCCATGCGCCACTGGGTGCCCTCCAGGCTCATCAGCTCCGGAATGGCGCAGCCCTGCATGGTCTCCAGGCAGGAATAGTCATAATACCAGTCGGTCTGGAAGCCCTTGATTCCGACCGCCTCAAAAGCGTCGATGGCGGCTACGAACTCGGAATAATTGGTGGGCAGGGGGATGTTATACTGGTCAAACAGATCCTTGTTGGCCATGATACTGTCCACCTCGGCGCACATGGGCAGCCAGCGGATGGCGCCGCCGGTTTCCCGGTTGACCTCCAGATAGCTGGAGTAGAAGGTGCCCGCCACCTCGGTCTGGCTCAGGTCCATCAGGTGATCGGCCAGCGGGGCCGCGTCGTTCAGGGAGAACCGGCGGCAGGTGATAATGTCCGGGATCTCCTCTCCCCGGGCCAGCAGATCCTTGTAGTATTCCATGGTGTTGAAGCTCTGGACAAAGGTAAACTCAATCTCCGGGAACTGCTCCTCCAGCCAGGGGCTCAGCTCCTTGAGCATGGAGCGGTCCCACATATACATAGAGATGGCGATCTTATCATCCTGTTTCTTGTTGCCGGTGCTTTGCTGCTGTCCTGCGCAGCCTGCCAGCATAGTTGCAGCCATGACAACAGTAAGCAGCAGAGCGATCAGTCTTTTTTTCATGTGTACTCATCCTCATCTCTTTCATCGTACTTGATATATGAATTTCGATCGGGAATTGCGCGGCGCTGCCGCGCGAATAAACCGCGATGCGGTTTATTCAGCAGACATCAGATAGGTACGAATCGCGCATACCGCCGACTCATAATCCCGTCGGACCTCTTCTAGGAGCGGCACGGCGCCCTCGGCAATGGGCTCCGTCTCCGGGCAAAGGGCTTCCGTCAGCCGTTGCGCGGAGGCCAGCAGCCTGCCAAAGCCCAGGTTGGCACTTACGCCCTTCAGCGTATGCGCGGCCCGGAACGCCTCCTCCCGCCGTCCGTCCTCCATGGCACGGCACAACTGGGAAAAACTATCGTCATCCAAAAATTTCGCAATGAACTTCCGGACCAGGCCGGCGCTGAGCAGCCGGCGTTCTGCCTGGGCGAAGTCGCCGCCCAGCGCTTCATAACATTCCTGGATCGTCATGCTTCCTCTCTCTTTCTCTCATGTCACGGTTCTTACGCCGGGCATTGGCCCGCAGCGATGTAACTGCCGATTACCTGTACAGCAAGGCCGCGTAAGTTTATGCGCACAGACTGCCATTATTTACACTATCATATCGCATGAAATACAGAAAAGCAATATAAAAGCCAAACTTGTAGCCCGAAATTACTATTCATTTTAAGTTACTAATTGTTGCGTTTCTCCCTTTTCGCATTTATAATGCAATCAGGAGGGTTGGATATGGATTTTGCCGAAAAACTGAAGTTCCTGATGCACATCACCCAGACTTCCAACAAGGAACTGGCGGCGGCGCTGTCGGTGGACCGTTCCTTCATCAGCCTGATGCGGACGGGGAGACGCGGTCTTCCCAAAAGCCCCGAGCTGGTCCGGCAGATGACGGTCTTCTTCGCGAAGCGAACCACGGCGGATTTTCAGCTCCACGCCCTGTCCGAAATGCTGGGGCAGGTGGCCGTCCGCTCCGCGATGCCGGCGGAGGCCCTGGCGGCCTATTTGGAAAAATGGCTGCTGGGCAGCACCAGCATCGTGGAGGAGATCGCGGAAGGAATCAAAGCCGTCCCCGCCAAGCTGCCGGAGGCTCCGGCCAAATGCCCGGCCCCTGTTCCGGAGAACCAGGCCACGTTTTTCTATGGGGAGGAGGGCCGGCGGGAGGCCATGCGCCAAATCATGCAGATGCTCCGGGACATCGAGACGCCCGCCTCCATCCTGATGGTGCTGGATGACAATCTGGAGTGGCTGCTGTCCGACTATCGGCTGAGCAGGCAGATCCAGGCTGACCTGATGGAGCTGACGGAGCGGGGTTTTACCTTTTATCAGATCCTCCCTCCCATGAACTATATCAACCGCTATACGGAATCCCTGAAGTTCTGGCTGCCCATGTACGCCACCGGAAAGATGAAGGTGTATTACTACCCCCGGCTCCGGGGCAACCTGTACCGACACTCCATCATTACGGTGCCGGACCACTATGTTCAATACTCATGTGCCATCGCGCCGGGCAGTACCAGCGACGTTACGATGTTCTCCACCGACCCCCGGCTGGTGAGCGCCTTTGTCATGCAGTTTCAGGAGCATATGTCCCTGTGCCGCCCGGCCCTGAATGTTTACCGCGACCCCAATGATTTCTTTTCCGTCTTTCCGGACATGTTCAAGCAGCAGGGAGAACTGGTGCAGATGGTGAATCCTCTTGGGGCGCTCACGCTGCCCCGGGAGCTTCTGGAGCGGTTCATCCGGGAAGCGGAATACCCCGCCTGGACCCGCGCGTTTCAATTATACCTCGATGAACTTCCGCACTTTGAGAAACGGCTGGAGCAGAACCTCTGCCTGGATATATCCACCCTGGCCACGGCGGAGGAGGTCCGGGCCGGGAAGGTCAGTGTGCTCCCTTCCCTGCCGGGACAGCTGTACTACACGCCGGAGACTTATGTGACGCACCTGCAGAACATCCTGCGGCTGATGGACCGGTATGAAAACTACTGCTTTCTGCCCGCCCCCGCAAAGGAGAAGACGGACTATAACCTGATCGTCAACGAGGGCGGGATGGCCCTGCTGATCCGCAGTTTGTCCCCTGCTCTGTTGTTGGAGATCCGCCGGCCCGAGATGGTGATCGCCTGCCGGGAGCATCTGCTCCGCAAGGCCGAAGGCCTCGGCTTCGGCAAGATCCAGCGGGAGAAGACGCGGATGGAGCTGAAAGCCCTGATCCGGGAGCTTCAGGACTGAACCTCTGATTCGGGAAATCCGCTCCCGCTGTCCGGCGTCTTCCGCGGCCGCGGGCAGGCGTCTGTGCGCCTGCCCGGTTCACGGAACAGCCCGCGCCGTACCTTCAACCCCCCGTGCGGAAAAACAGCGTAAAAAAGTTCCTGAAATCACTTGATTTCAGGAACTTTTTGTACCCTCCGGGCAGGCCGACTGCCTCTACAGGAGCCACTTGTTCAGTGTCCTCGCAAGCGCATTCAGATCGAGCGGCTTGGCGATATGCTCATTCATACCGACCGTTTTGGCCGCGTGAACATCTTCCGCAAACGCATTTGCCGTCATGGCCACGATGGGGACCTGCTTGCAGTAGTTCCGATCGATGGCGCGGATCGCTCTTGTCGCGTCGTAGCCGTTCATTTTCGGCATCTGAATGTCCATGAAGATCATGTCATAATATCCGTCCGGGCAGTTGAACATCAGATCAACGGCCTGCGTGCCGTCCGCGGCAAACTCGACGGCAACGCCTGTCATGCCCAGGATCTCCGCGGCAATCTCCGCGTTCAGTTCATTGTCTTCCACAAGCAATACGCGGCGGCCTGTCAGATCCATATTTTCCAGCTCAACATGCGGTGTTTCCTGCTCGAAATGCTCCTCCTCCCCCACAAGGGCAGAGAAGGTCTTTGCCAGTCTGGAACGGAACAGCGGCTTGCTGATAAAGGCATTCGCGCCGGCCGCCCGGGCTTCCTGCTCGACGTCCGACCAGTCATAGGCGGAGATGATGATGATCGGCACATCGTTTCCCACTGCCCTGCGGATCGCCCGCGTGGTGGCGATCCCGTCCATATCAGGCATCTTCCAGTCAATGATGCAGGCGAAATAGTCCCGCTTCTGCTGATGGTGCAGCACCACCTGTTCCACAGCCTCCGCGCCCGTGGAAACGCCCTCGGCCTTCATGCCGAGATCATTCAGCATCCCGCAGCAGGATTCCAGGCTCAGCGCATCGTCGTCCGCCACCAGCACATCCAGGTCGATAAATTTCTCAAACTGAACTTCCGCGGTATCCTGAAGCTTCAGATACATGGTGACCGTAAAGCGCGACCCGACGCCCGGCGTGCTTTCAACCTTAATATCCCCGCCCATCATGCGCACGATATTCCGGCTGATGGGCATACCGAGGCCGGTCCCCTGGATCTTGTTGACCCTCCCGTCCGCGGCTCTGGAAAAGGGATCGAAGATCCGCTCCAGGAATTCCTCGCTCATGCCGATGCCGTTATCTTCAAAGACAAATTCGTAGCACCCCACCTTTGCCTGGTTGGAGGGCTTTTCCGAGATAAAGAGCTGGATCTTCCCGCCGTCGGGCGTGTATTTCACGGCATTGCTCATCAGGTTGGTAAATACCTTCTGGATGCGCAGGCTGTCGCCCACCACCGCCTCGTGGGTCACGCCGGAAATATTGACACAGAGCTCATGGCGGTGCGCTTCGATCTGGGAGCTGGTCATGGACAGCAGATTGTCGACCAGATCCGAGAGATTGAACTCTTCCTCCACCAGCTCAACTTTTCCCGATTCGATCTTGCTCATATCCAGAACTTCGTTGATCAGGCTGAGCAGATGCTTGCTGGCCTGGGTGATCTTCTGCAGGCTGTCCTGCACCCGCTCCCTGTCGTCAAGATGGGCCATGGCGATGGCGGTCATGCCGATGATCCCGTTCATGGGCGTGCGGATGTCATGGGACATATTGGACAGGAAATCCGTCTTGGCCTTGTTTGCCGCTTCCGCGGCGTCAAAGGCCGCCTGCAGGGCCATTTCCTGCTGCCGCTCCTTCTTGATCAGGTCGTCCACATTCCGCGTTCCGACCACAGCCACCAGGCTGCCGTCCTTCTCATGGACAAAGGACACTCTCGCCTGAAGGTAAATGATGCCGCCATCTGTCAGCTTTTCATAGGTGAAAGAATACTCTGTTCCGTCTTCCTGGATATGCTTCAGTGACAGCTTTTCTATAAATTCACTGCGGCTTTCCTCCGAGATCAGTTCTTCGGAGTAACTGCGCAGGCCCTTTGACCAGCAATTCTCATGTCTGCGAAAGTGCTCCGCGATGGCCCGGCCGTCGTCATCCTCCGCACGGTACGGGATGACCGTATCCGTTTCAGGATCGACCAGAAGAACCGAGTAGTATTCCGAGCCAAGTCCTTCAATGATCTCACGCTGCACTTCCATCTCCCGGGTCTGCTTCAGCTGACGGCGCATTTCCTCGTCCACATCACGCATACCCAGGATCAATGTGATCTTTCCGCTCTTGTCAACGGTTTTCACCACATTCATTTCGTAGTAGGAAATGACGCCGCCCATGATCCTCCGGTATCCCTGTTTGTACAGGCCGATATCCGGGACCCGTTCCAGCAGCACCGCCAGCTTGCCGGATTCTTTGAGCCGCTCCCGGTCCTCCGGAACGACAAAGGCGTCAATATATCTGGACAGGACCGTCTCATAATCGCCGACCGTCATCAGCTTCTCAAGAAGCCCGGACTCGACCCCGTCGGTCCGGTAGAGGGATATTTCCCCGCTCTTTGCATCGATCTTGAACAGGCTGCTGTACTCCTGGCTCAGCGCGCTGGAAATCGTCGTCTCCTCCTGGAGAGATACATTGAGCTTCTCCGCCACGGAAAGCGCTTCCTCCACCTTTCGCTGCTGGGCAAGCTCCTGCTGTTTCTCCTCATCGATATTTTTGAAGCCGACGACAAATTCATTTCTTTCGGAGCTGGGCTTCACCAGCTGACACTGGAAGTACTGCATATGACCGCTGCGGAAGACCCTGTAATTGAAGTAATAGGTCTTTTTGTCCGTCAGCAGGTCGTTCACTCCGGACACGGTGCGCACCCGGTCAAACAGATGCCGGTCCTCCTCCAGCACATCGTTTTCAATGTAGGTTCGGATATTCTGCTCGTAATTGCCGGCGGCGAACTTCTGGCCGTAGCGGTCGTTCATGGTCTGTCCCATGCGGTAACAGACCGCCTCACAGGTGTCCGCGTTGACCGCGTAGATATTTTCATAGGGGATGGCAAGGGCCTGGATCAGATTGTCCTGGGATTCCATTTTTTCTTTTTCGGCGGTGATCCAGCGAAGTGTGCAGAGGACGGTGCGGTTTTTGCCGTTTCCGTCTCTCTCAACGGGGAAAAAGGCACACCGGGTCCAGCCGCCGACCCGGGCCACATATTCCTGAATGATGATGGGCTTGTTTCCCAGACGCGCGTCGATGGTATCGAAATCCGTAAAGTTGCGCATCAGGGACTTGTGTGCGTCTCCCACCAGCTCGTTGGTCAGGTGTTTCAGCGCCTCTCTGGCGTCTCCCTTCTCGCCCAGCGTGTGGTGAATCTTGTCGAGGGAGATAAGCTCCTGAAACGTATTTTCCTCCAGGTCAATGCAGTACAGCGCAAAAAACACATTGCTCAGGGCGCCGATAATGGCGGTGTTCTGCTTCTCCGCCGCAAGGAGCGCGGTGAGATCCTTGTTGGTCTGCTGCAGTTTGCGCTGCGCTTCCAGCTCCTTGACCTTTGTGTCATGGATGGACTGCGTGGCAAAAATGACATGGGCCAGCCGCCCGGCATCATCCCGGTCGCCTTCGATAAAAGAGCACTGGCTCCAGTTTGCCGCAGACCCCGTCCCCGGCGAAGAGAACAATGTGCTGCGGTACTGCTGCGAGATGATCCGGGTGCCCATCAGCCGCTCCTCCAGCGTAGAAAGCTCCACGAACGCAAGCAGCTCGTCCGTGAATTCCGGGGTCACCATGTGGCGGCAGAAGTAGTTCAGCCGCTCCTGCGCATCGCCGGATGCGCCGATATGCGTATGGACATCGTCCAGGGAGGACAGCTCCGTAAAGTGTCCGGTGGCAAGGTCGATATAATACACAGAAGTGTAGATCTCGCTCATGGACTGGATGATCTGCGTCCGGTCCAGCAGCGCCTTGCTGGTCTTTTCAATCTTTGAATCCATCATGCGTCTGGTCGTGATCTCGCTGTAACAGGTGGACGCCACTACGGACAGGAGCAGCAAGTCCCCGGTGTTTTTGCGGGGATTGTCCACACCGAGAAAACCGACCACTGCGCCGTTTACCACCATGGGGGCCGCCATCAGGCTTTCGATCCCCTGGGGGGCCAGGATCTGGTAGGTTTTTGAATCCGGGCCATAGTCTTCGGACAGGGAGGAAATGAAAAACTCTCCCTCCTCCTCGAACTCCTCAAACCAGCATTCCAATCCCGCAACAGGGATCTCCTGAAGATTGCCGATTTCCGCGGAAACACCGTCGCGGCACCACTCAAAGGTGTTGCTGGCATACGCCCGGTCCGTGCTCAGCTCAAAAATATATGCCCGATCCGCGTCGTAATAGCTGCCGATGTCGGCAAGTACGCTGTGGAATGTCTGCTCATTCTTGGGCTTGTCCAGATAGTCACGCAGGAAGCGCTTGATGGCCTGTTCCTGTCCGGATGCCTTTTCTGTCAGTTCGTTCATAATCCACCTCTGCCGCACTGTTTCTCACGGGATCACACCGGGCACATTCAAATGCCCGCGCTGCCGCATGATAAACGATGGTCACTGATCACTGAATCTAAATCGAAGCAGGTCTGTCACGATATAGCCGTATTCTGCGCTTCCCACAGGCTGCAGCCGCCCTTGTTTTCCCGCTTGGCGCGGTACAGCGCCCGGTCCGCATGCTCGATCAGCTCAGCGGACGGCGTCTCGTCCACACCGCACAGGGCAACGCCCACGGAGCAGGAAGCCTGGAGATGTTCCCCCGCAAGGAGGTCGTGAAAGGCCCGGCAGATGTCCGCGGCTTTTTTCATCACGGTCTCCGTGTCGTCCAGGCGCTTCAGAACCACCACAAATTCATCTCCGCCGTAGCGGCACAGAATATCCTCCGCACGGGTCTTGCGGCGAAGCAGGTCCGCAAACGTGCAGATCATCCGGTCCCCCGTGTCGTGACCGTGGGTGTCATTCACTTTCTTCAGGTCGTCCAGGTCGAACAGGCATACCGCCAGGGGAAGATCCTCCTTCCGCAGGAAGGTCATGGCGGCCTGGAACCCGCGCCGGTTCAGCAGGCCCGTCAGGTAATCCCGGCCGGCCTCATCCTGCAGGGCGGTCTCCCGTTCGCGGGAGACCACGATATTCACCAGACGCTCGACCCGCCTGCGCAGATCCAGCATGGGATGACGCTTGCAAAGGAAATCGTCGGTTTCTAGCGCCAGCGGCAGTTTTTCCATCGTTTCGGCGCTCGGTATGGTGGCCAGAACAGGGATCCGCCAAAAGGCGGGGTCCCGCCGCAGCGCTTTCACAAGGGACACGGCGCCGTCCTCCGGGATCGTCATGCTCAGGACCACGACGGAAATACCGTTATTTCCATGCTCCGTGATGCAGGCGTAGGCGCTTTGCGCGTCGGACGCCTCTAGCACCTGATACCGGTCCTCAAGGGCCCGGCGGGCCTTCTCCCGGTACTCGCCGTCTTCGTCTACCACCAGCAGCCTGCGCATACCGGCCTCATACCGCGGCGTCTTCGATGAAGAGACCGCGCACCGGGAAATCAGGCTCTCAAATAATTCTTCAAATTCCGCAACAGGTAAGGGCTTTGAAAAGAAATACCCCTGAACATAGTCGCAGTTGACTGCCTGCAGACGCTTCACCTGATCCAGGGTCTCCACGCCCTCCGCCACCACGCTCAGGTGCATCCTGTGCGCCATGTTGATGACGTCGTTCAGAATACTCTTCTCCGGGGATTTTGCCGTTTCGTTCCGGATGAAATTCATATCCAGCTTCAGCATGTCCAGCTTCATCTGGCTGAGCATGTTCAGGGAGGAGTATCCGCTGCCGAAGTCGTCCATTTCGATGGTAAAGCCCAGCTTACGAAGCTGATCCACGGTGCTGACGATCTGGCTCGGACTATCCGCATAGGCGCTCTCGGTGATCTCCAGATGCAGATAGGCGGGGTTCACACCGTACTCCTGGGTGAGTCCCAGAAGGGTATCCACCAGATTCATCTGATAAATATCAGCCCGGGACACATTGACGGATACCGGCAGGGGCGGGTATCCCTTCTCCCGCCAATCCTGAAACAGAGCGCACGCCCGCTCCCAGACATATTGATCCAGGCGGTGAATGAACCCGTTCTTCTCAAACAGAGGAATGAACTCTCCGGGGGGCATAAACCCCCACTCCGGATGGTTCCAGCGCACCAGGGCCTCGGCCCCGGCCAGGCAATCGTCGCTCAGGCTGTACTTGGGCTGGAGGTAGACCTCGAATTGTCCCTCGGTCAGCGCGGTCTCCATCGAGTCGGTAATGGTCTTCTCCCGCAGCAGCCTGTTACGGAGAGAATCGTCATACACGGCGAAAAACTGATTGTACTGTCCTTTGATACTGTTGGCCGCCAACAGCGCACGATCGCACATCTGCTCCACAGGGATTGAGCGGTCTGTGATCTCATAGATGCCCCAGCGCATTACCACTCTTCTTAACAGAGGGGAGAATTCCCGCGTGCCGAATCGCCCGAAGTTCTGCCGGTCCTGCTGCTCCTGTTCCCGGCTTTGCAGGCAGAGAAAGTGGTCAGCACTGAAGCGGCCGCAAAAGCCAGTGCTCCCGACCATATCTTGAGCAATGCCCGCCACTTCCTTCAGCAGGCTGTCACCCGCCTGCGCACCGAAAATGTCATTGACGAGCTTGAAGTTTTCAATGTTCGAGCAGACGATACAATAATCCTGCTCCGGGTCTTCCAGAAGCCGCTCCCGCACCTTCTGGCAGAAAAACTCCTTGCTGTAAAGCCCGGTAAGCCGGTCATACTGGAACTGATTGACCATGGCGGCGGTCTCCCGCAAATTGATGATACTGGCCACCCGGTGCAGGATGACCTGGGGGCGGTAGGGCTTGGGAACAAAGTCCGTGGCGCCGTGGGCCAGGGCGGTCACCTCGTCCTCCTCGCCGTCGCTCTGGGTCATCACGATGACCGGAATCAAAGCCAGTTCCGGGTCAGCCTTGATTTTGTCCAGGAAGGAAAACCCATCCATGACGGGCATCATAACGTCCAAAAGGATGAGTGCAAGGCTGTCTGCGCACTGTTTCAGGATATTCAGCGCCTCCTGGCCGTTGGAGGCTTCCAGCACCGAATACTGCCCGGCCAGGATCTCTTTCAGCATCTCGCGGTTGAGCAGGTTATCCTCGACGATCAAGATTTGTTTCTGCGGCAGCATACTCGCATCCCTCTTCAATCTCTGTTTTTCACCGGCCGGACACGGCGTTCCTCCGCCCTGTCCGGCTTTCCTGTTTCCGGCGGCTTATCGTCATATCAAATGACGGTTAGTAACTCAAAATGACAAAATAATGTCGAATTTTATCCAAAATACATCATAATAATACTCGGGATAGCCGAGAAAATCAATATACTGTGAAAAATTGGTCATGAAAAATTTGCCGTTCAATCTTTCTGTTTTTTTGCTCACGTCAAATTACGCACAGACCATGCAAAAAGGGGCGCTCACATCCCCCCGCCCGCATTGGAGTTTGCGCAAAACCGAATAAAATAGATACCCACGGCTAAGTGAAGCTGTAAGATAAAGGTAGACACATGGAAAACAACCATGGTCTACCTTTATCTTACAGCTTCACACAGCCGGAGGTTTTCGGTCTACAAAAATGCAGGAACTCACCTTGCGGTGAACTCCTGCATTTTTTAAGACTGTTTTTTACAGCCCCTTTATCTTTTATGCCCGCTCCAGTACGCCGGTCAGGGCGTTCAGGCTGTACGCCCCCGTATCCGTAGTCACATACCACATGGGGATCAGCCGTGTACCGTCGGCGGAGGTGGTCAGCAGATAGCCCGGCATCATGGCCGTGATCTCGTTACAGATATCGCCCAGGTCTTTGATCCCGTTGAGCACCCGCAGCAGGGCAGTCGGGACCGAGATCAGCTCGCCTTTGTCGCTGGCGGGCTGTGGAGTTCCCATCAGCCGCTGTCCGGCAATGGTGCGCAGGCAGCCGTTCTCATATTCCAGATTGATCTGACAGGAGTACACGGGCAGATCCTGCCAGGTCTGGCGCAGTGTCACTGTGACCGTCCCGCTGCTTTCCTTGCGGGAAACCACTTCGCCGGCCAGGCCGACCTCCTTCAAAACGGTCAGGGCATGTGCTTCTTCTCCGCCGCTCTCGCCCACCGTATGGGTCTCATCATAAAATGCGGCGCTGAAACTGCCGTTGCTGCGAAATTCCGCCCATCCCAGGGCACTCTGGTAGGCATACCGCCCGCTGCCCAAGTCGGAGGACTTGCACTCTCCCAGCCACGCGGCAGCCAGGGCCGCTTCGGCCGCCCGGTCCCGTTCCACGGTCAGGGGCGTCAGCTCCAGCTCCTCAGGGACCCGGGCGCGGTCCAGCTGGATCCCGTTGCGCTCCAGCACACTTACCGCGTCTGCGATAGTCTGCTCCCGGTACCGGGCAGAATCCCGTTCCTGCGTCACCACCATGACCAGCAGGAAAAGGTTGGCCAGCAGGAGGATCAGGATGATGATGTTTTTCAGCTTGGGCCATTCCACCGCGGCCACCTCCCGTTCACAGTCGTCTCAAAAATCAGGATCTTACGCGGCGATCCAGCCCGCACTGACCAGCGTTCCGCCGGAGTCCTGGTAAAGCAGCGTCAGTTCCTTTCCCCGGGCATCCAGGGCGTTCATGGCGGCGGCCGCCTGCACCTCGGGAAGGACTACAGAGGTCTCCCCCGTGTCCGTATACGAGCGCAGATACAGGGTGAAATCCGTGACCGCCCCGCCGCTGATCACAAAACGGGCGGCGGCATAGTCCTCCGGCAGGGCCACAGGGGCGCCGTTGAGGCTGTATTGATAGGTGATCTCCAGCCCGTCGGCAGTCTCCTCGACCCCGGCCAGGCAAAGCCTGGCCTGTCCGCACCACGCGCCCACAGTGGTCTCCGCCAGCGCCTGCACATAGTCCAGAGCGCCCTGCGTGCTGTCCTCCGGAAGGGGGAATCGGAACCCGGAGTCGCCGATGGTGTGGAACGTCACCACCCCGCTGCTCGACAGGCGCAGTGAATCATTCCCTTCCACAAGCTGCCCGCCGGCGGCGGGGTCCAGGGCAGTTCCCTGCGGCTGGAAGGTCAGCGTGTTGAGCAGCTCGGTCACGCGGGCGCCGTCCTCCAGAAGCGGGTTGCCTGCCGCGTAAACCGCGGGCTGAGGGGTAGCGGTCAGAAGGGTGTACGGTGCCAGTGCATCCATATCGGCCACTTCAAAGGCAAACATGGCGCCGTTGGGAGACCAGTCGGCCACCGCCGCATTCAAATGAAAGTCGCGGGTCAGGGTGGTCCCACAGGAATAATACGAGCCGTCCCCCTCATTGATATAGAACAGGGAAACGCCGCCGTCCTCGTCGGCCGCCAGGCAGATCCGCCGGGCTGTACCTGTCAAAGCGGTATTTCCCGCGCCTTCTCCCATCCAATCGGACAGCGTGCGCAGGGGGACCGGGTACAGAAAATCCATATAGATCCCCGTACGGCACAGGGCGGACCGCCAGTCACGTTCAGAAACGGGCTCGGGCGCGCCCGCGCTGCCCAGCGCCTCGGAGAGCAGCGTGGACAGAGAGGAAAAGGCCGCGTCCGTCTCCTCCTGGTCATACTGTACACCGTACCGCCGGCCGTCCCGGTAGATGGCCAGGCGCACCGGGTGGACCGTAACGGAGGAGGCTTGGGGATAAGCCGGGTCAGCGTCCGTCTGGGAATGGCCCAGCAGCCCCCGGATACTGTCTGCGATCCCGCCGGAAAACTGCGTGCGTCCCAGCAGGTACAGCGCGGAGAGGGCCAGCAGGAGGATCAGCAGATTTTTGCCCCACTCCACCAGGCGGGAGCGGCGCTTATCTTTCATGGTCCGGTCCCTCCACGTTCAATTCCATGCGGACGGTGGTGCCGGGGCCGTCCCGGTCCACCAGGCCCAGATAGCCCTTGTGCTGGTTCATGATCTCCTTGGCGATGGAAAGGCCCAGACCGGTTCCGCCCGACTGGCGGGACCGGGCCTTATCCACCCGGTAGAAGCGCTCAAACACCCGGCCCCGGTCCTCGGCGGGGATGCCGATGCCGTTGTCGGCCACCTCCATCCATACCCGCTTACCTGACTGCCCGGCGGAAATGGCGATCCGCCCGCCATCGGGGGTGTACTTGATGGCGTTGGACACCACGTTCATCATGACCTGGAGCACCCGCTCCCGGTCGGCCCGGATCTCCGGCAGATCATCCGGCAGATCCAGCACCAGTTCATGCTGATGGCGCTGGGCCTCCAGCACGACGGCGTTGTACACATCGCGTACCGCACCGCCGAAGGAGAAGTTCGAGAGCTTCAGCTCGCTGCGCCCGGAGTCAAACCGGGACAGCGTCAGCAGATCCTGCACGATGTGGGTCATCCGATCGCTTTCGTTCAGGATCACGCCCAGGAAATTGCGCTCCATTTCGGGGGGCAGCTCCCCGGCGCTGTCCGCCAGAGTCTCGGCATAGGAGCGGATGTTGGTCAGGGGGGTGCGCAGCTCGTGGGAGACATTGGCCACGAACTCCTTGCGCTGCTCCTCCACCTTGTGCTGTTCGGTCACGTCCCGGATGACCACCAAAACACCGCCCTGGCTCTCACTGGAAAAGGGGGCCAGAAGCAAAGCCAGGGTACGGCCCCGCACCTCCCGCTCGCCCTCGATGTAGCCGCCCGCCGGGGCCGACAGCACTTCAAACAGGGGGGCGATGTCCCCGAACAGGGGATCATACCGTGCGTCGGAGTCCAGTCTGGTCTGCAGCATCCGCTCAGCGGCCGGGTTGGAGTGGATCAGCTGCCCGTCCCGGGAGAAGGCCGCCACACCGTCGGTCATGTGCAGGAAAAGAGTGCTCAGCTTGTTGCGCTCGTTCTCCACCGTGTCCAGGGTATCCTTCAGCTGCC
>JBJEYS010000196.1:0-1779 GCA_051886995.1 Oscillospiraceae bacterium | reverse complement strand
AAGATGGTGCGGTTCATCTGGGCCCGGGCCTCGTCGCCCTTGCCCATGATCTCGATGGCCATCTTACAGAACTGCACCCGGGACAGGTGTCCCTCCGGCCGGAAGGTCCCGTCCTCCATGCCGTTGACGATACCCAGGGCGTACAGGGTGTCCGCCGAGCGGGAGACGGCGGGGTTGGAAATGTCCGGGAAACTGCTGGCCTGGGCCGGGACGGCCATCAGGGTGCAGACGGCGGCAGCAGTCAGGAAGGCCGCCAGCAGTCGTTTGAGTTTCATAGGTCTCGCTCTCCTCTCTCAATCAGCCCGCAGGGCCTCCACCGGCTGGAGGCCGGAGGCCTTGATGGCGGGGTACAGGCCGAACAGGATGCCCAGCACCACGGAAAAGGCAAAAGCGCCGATGGTGATGCCGGTTCCGGGCCACAGGATCATGCCGTCCAGCAGGAACTTCCCGGCAACCAGGGTGCCCATATAGCCGATGATAATACCGATGACGCCGCCGATGCCGCAGATCACCGCCGCCTCGATCAAAAACTGGACGATGATGCTCTTGCGTTCGGCGCCGATGGCTTTGCGGATGCCGATCTCCCGGGTGCGCTCGGTCACCGTCACCAGCATGATGTTCATGATGCCGATACCGCCCACAAGCAGGGAAATGGCGGCGATGCCGCCCAGCACCATGGCCTGCATGGCGCTTTGGTTTTCCATCTCGTCGGCGTAGTTGTTGTTGCTGTATACGTCGTAATAGCCGTTGTCCTGGGTGATGAAGCCGCCGAGATAGGCCGTCAGCTTGGTCATGGCCTGGGTGGTGGCGGAGGCGCTTTTAGCCTTGACGACGTAGCTGTCGATCTGCTGGTTGTTGTTCAGGGTGCGGTTGAAGGTATAGGGCAGCAGGACGATGTTGTCCAGCTCCGGCCAGCCCTCCAGGCTCATGGGCTCGTACCAGCCCACCACCAGGAAGGACTGCCCGTTGATCAGAATGGTCTCCCCCACCGGGTCCACGAAGTCGAACAGCATCTCCTTGGCGCCGCTGCCCAGTACGCAGACATGGTTGACCTTTTCCACGTCCAGGAAGGACAGCTCCCGGCCGCCGCCCAGGGTGTAGTTGTTGCACACCCCGTACTGGTCGGAGCCCAGCTTGACGCTGATGCGCTTGTTCCAATCCTCAAAGTTCTGCGTGTTGAAGGACTTTGCGCCGTACTTGACGGTCATCTCCTGCCAGATCTCGATGTCGGGGGTAACACCGGCCACCAGGTCCTGCATTCCCAGGCAGTAGTCGTACAGAAGCTGGGAGATATCGCCGGAGGTGCCGTACCACTGGTAGGCGTAGACGGTGATCTTGTTGTCCCCCATCTTTTCAAAGTATTCCATGTTTTTCTTATTCTGGCCCTGGACCACCGACACCATGATGACCACCGAGGCCACGCCGATGATGATGCCCAGCATGGTCAGGAAGGAACGGGTCTTCTTGGAGGCGATGGACTTGAAGGCCATCTTGAACGCCTGCATCAGGTTCATAACCAGTCCACCTCCTGCGGCGCGTCGGAAATGATCTTCCCGTCGGACAGCCGCACCACCCGGGGGGCGGTGGCGGCGATGCCGTCATCGTGGGTGATGAGCAGGACGGTGGTGCCCTCCCGGTAGAGCTGCTGGAGGATCTCCAGCACATGCCGCCCGGTCCTGGAGTCCAGGGCGCCTGTGGGCTCATCGGCCATGATGATGGGCGGATGGGTGGCGATGGCCCGGGCGATGGCCACCCGCTGCTGCTGGCCGCCGGACATCT
>JBJEYS010000195.1:0-1781 GCA_051886995.1 Oscillospiraceae bacterium | reverse complement strand
AAAACAGAAGACCGGGAGGGAAGCGGTTGCTTTCCTCCCGGTTTTTCAGTGAGATCCCATGTTGGGCAGGATCTCCCGCCGCATGGTGCGCCGGTACAGCAACGTGCACAGAAGGCAGCCGGTGGCGGACCCGCACCACCAGGCCCACAGGATCCCCACGTAGCTGTCCAGCAGATCCACCAGCACGAAGCACATGACGATGCGCACGGTAAACTCGGCCAGGGTCTCCAGGAAGAAGGTTGTGGTATGACCCAGTCCCCGCAGGAGACCGCCGGCAGTGATGATGACTGTGATCAGCAGATACAGCGGCGAAATGATCCGCAAATAATTCACGCCCACCTCGATCATGGCCCGGTCGGTGTCGCCGCTTACGAAGATGCTCATGATCTGGGCGGGAAACAGCTGCGCCGCCAGGATGACCGCCGCAGTGACCGCAAGGCACATGAAATAGGATGCCCTGAACCCCTCCTGGATACGGTCAAACCGCTTGGCCCCATAACACTGCGCCACATAGCTGCTCAGAGCGGTACCCAGGGTGTTCAAGCTGGAATAGATCACGGTGTTGATCTTGTTGCTGACCTCATAGCCCGCGATGACGGTAGTGTCGAAGGTGTTGACGATACTCTGCACGATGGTGTGGCCCAGGGCTACACTGGCCTGCTGAAAAATGGCGGGTACCGCCAGACGGCTCATGTCGGCCAGAAGCACCCGGTCAAAGGCCCGGGACGGCCGTTCCGTTTGGATGGCGCTGACCCGGCGCAGGATGAGCGCCGAGGACAGCGCCGCCGCCACGGTCTGAGAAAGGGCTGTGGCCCATGCGGCGCCGGCGACCCCCATACCCAGGGGCCCTACGGCCACGTAGTCCAGTACAATGTTCAGCAGTGAGGAGAGCATCAGAAAATACAGCGGGCGCCTGGAATCCCCCAAGCCGGTAAAAATGGCTGTGGCTGTGTTAAAAATCATCATGGGGATGACACCCAGGGAATAGATGCGCAGATACACGGTGGAGGCGGCGAAAATGTCATTGGAGGCGTTCAGCAGGTGCATGATCGGCCCGGCCAGGCACACGCCCGCCGCCGCCAGCACCACGCCCAGGGCGGACAGGGCAATGATCGCAGTGTAGATCGCACTCTTCATCCGGGTCAGTTCCCGGGCGCCAAACAGTTGAGCAATGATGACAGAGCAGCCCATGGACGCGCCGGTGGCCGCCGCCACAAAAAACAGCGTGACGGGGTACGGCGCGCCGATGGCCGCCAGGCCCAGGGAGCCGGTCAGCTGGCCGACGATGACGCTGTCCGCGATGTTGTAGACCTGCTGCAGTGCGGTGCTCAGCAGCAGCGGCAGGGAAAAGCCCAGGATCACGCGGGAGGGCTTGCCCTGCGTCAGATCGTTCAGCATATGTATCACCCGTAAATTTTGCGTTTTACTTTATTATTCTACAGCACTGCTCCGGCAAAAACAACCGTCAAAAGCCCGGCGCTTCCGAAAGGAAGCGCCGGGCCTCAACCGTGTGTTTTCTTATTCGCCCTTGTATTTTTTCCGGGTGGCGATGCCCCCACGGATATGCCGTTCCGCCTTGTTCTCCTCCAGTACTTCCTTCACCTGAAGGTAAAGAGGCTTGTTAAAAGTGGGCAGGCGCTCGGACAGGTCCTTGTGGACCGTCGATTTGGAAATGCCGAATTTGGCGGCGGCGGCGCGCACCGTCGCCTTGTTCTCTATGATGTAAAGGGCCAGCTCGACTGCCCGATCTTCGATGTTCCCTTTCAACCGGCAACACTCCC
>JBJEYS010000194.1:0-1781 GCA_051886995.1 Oscillospiraceae bacterium | reverse complement strand
GGTCGGCGTTGTCCTGGCGGCAGAGCAGGCGGTACTCCGTGCGGGAGGTCATCATACGGTAGGGCTCATTGGTGCCCTTGGTCACCAAATCGTCAATGAGCACGCCGATGTATCCCTGCTCCCGGCCCAGGATCAGAGGCGGCCTGCCCAACAGCTTCAGCGCGGCGTTGACCCCCGCCATAAAGCCCTGGGCGGCGGCCTCCTCATAGCCAGAGGAGCCGTTGAACTGGCCCGCGCCGTACAGGCCGGGCACCTTTTTGCACTCCAGGGTGGGCAGCAGCTCGGTGGGGTCCACGCAGTCGTACTCGATGGCGTAGGCCGCCCGGGTCATCTCGGCGTGTTCCAGGCCGGGCAGGGTGTGGAGCATCTCGATCTGCACGTCCTCCGGCAGGGAAGACGAAAAGCCCTGGATGTACAATTCCTCGGTGTTCAGGCCCATGGGCTCAATGAACAGCTGATGGCGGGGCTTGTCCGCGAAGCGCACCACCTTGTCCTCGATGGAGGGGCAGTAACGGGGACCGACCCCCTCAATGACCCCGGAGAACAGGGGGGAACGGTGCAGATTGGCCCGGATGATGTCGTGGGTCTTCTGGTTGGTGTAGGTCAGGTAGCACACCGCCCTGTTTTCCGGGGCGTGCTCCGTCTGGAAGGAAAAGGGCAGCGCGTCGGGGTCCCCCTCCTGGACCTCCAGCTGGGAAAAGTCCACGCTGCGGCGGTTGACCCGGGGGGGCGTGCCCGTCTTGAACCGGCGCAGGGACAGGCCCAGCTTTTCCAGGCTCTCCGTCAGCACCAGAGCGGGGGCCAGCCCGTCGGGGCCGGACTGCCGGGTGACATTGCCCACGATGGTGCGTCCGCCCAGGTAGGTGCCCGTGCAGACAATAGCGGCTCTGACCTGGTAGATGGCCCCCGTGGCGGTCTTGACGCCGGAGACGGCGCCGTTTTCCGTCAGGATCTCCACCACCTCCGCCTGCTTGACGGACAGGTTCTCCTGCAGCTCCAGGGTGTGCTTCATGACCTCCTGGTAGCGGCGGCGGTCGGCCTGGGCCCGCAGGGACCACACGGCGGGGCCTTTGCCCCGGTTCAGGATGCGGTACTGGATGCAGGCGCGGTCGGCGGCCCTGCCCATCTCGCCCCCCAGGGCGTCCAGTTCCCGCACCAGGTGGCCCTTGCCCGTGCCGCCGATGGCGGGGTTGCAGGGCATATTGCCCACCGCGTCCAGATTGACGGTGAAGCAGACGGTTTTTAAGCCCATGCGGGCGGGGGCCAGGGCGGCCTCAATGCCCGCGTGGCCCGCACCGATGACGGCAATATCAAATTGTCCGGCGAGATATTCCATGGTCAATCACCTGAATACAGAATAATAAGAGGAAGGTCGGGGCGGTTGAACAGCCGGAAGGCTTGAAAGGGGACGGTGTTGCTGCCCAGGCCCCGGGAAACGAAGCAAAAGCCGTCCGTCCCGTATGCGTACAGGCCGCCATCGTATTCGGGGAAAAACTTCCGGTCGGTGCCCAGCACGCCCTTATCCAGCAGAGGAATACGGAAAATGCCCCCGTGGCCGTGGCCGCAGAGCACCAGATCGTAGCCCCAGTTCGAGTATTCCTCCACCGTATCCCGGTGGGACAGCAGGAGGGTGTAGTCGGCGTTGATCTCCTGCCGCAGCACGTCGCCGGTCTTCTGGTCGTAGGGACCGTTGGGGTCGTCTACACCGGCGATGGCGAATGTGGCGCCGTCCTTCTCCCAGATCTCATAGCCGTTGGTCAGCACCCGCACGCCGCAGTCGC
>JBJEYS010000193.1:0-31459 GCA_051886995.1 Oscillospiraceae bacterium | reverse complement strand
CGGCCCCCTCCGGAGAGATGGAGTAGTGGGTCCACTTGCCCTCCCGGCGGCCCACGACGACGCCGGAGTCGCAGAGGATCTTCATATGGTGGGAGAGGGTGGGCTGCGTGATCTGTAGGTCGTCCAGCAGGACGCAGGCGCATTTTTCCCCTGTCTGCAGCAGCTTCAGGATGCGGATGCGGTTTTCGTCGCAGAAGGCCTTGAACACCCCGGCCAGCTTTTTTTCTTCGTCGCCCACAAAAGCACCTCCCATCGACGTTTATCTATATGATAGTATATGCGGCAAATCGGCATTTGTCAATACATAGGTAACGAGAAACCCTTACATTCTTTCCCTGATTTTTTACACGTCTGCGATTTTTGATTTTACATGGGCTGGCTATAATGAGCAGCGGTGTGAACACACAAACAACATGAGATCAAGGAGAATGGAACATGAAAAAAGCGCTTTCCCTGGTGCTGCTGCTCTGCATGGCCGCGTGCATGCTGGCGAGCTGCACCAAGACCCAGGCCGCCAACGACCCCCAGGAGGGGACCAACCTCGCCCAAACCGCCCAGACTACCCCGACGGCGGCACCCGCTGCCTCCGCCCCCAAGTACGTCTTCCTGTTCATCGGCGACGGCATGAGCTATCCCCAGATCCAGGCCGCCTCCGACTACCTGGGCGCCATGGCCGACGACGACTACATGCTGGCTGAGCCCAGCCTGGACGACAACCAGGGCGCGACCCTGGCCGGCCCCGTGGCCCTGAACTTTATGGGCTTTGAAGCGGCCGGCTCCGCCGTTACCTACGACAGCAACAGCTTCTGCCCTGACTCCGCTTCCACCGCCACCTCCATTTCCACCGGCCACAAGACCTACTCCGGCACCATCAATGTGGACGAGACCGCCACCGTGTCCTATGAAACCATTACCGAGAAGGTCCACGAGCAGCTGGGTATGAAGGTGGGTATCATCTCCTCCGTCAACCTGAACCACGCCACCCCCGCCGCGTTCTACGCCCACCAGGCCAGCCGCTCCAGCTACTATAACATCGGTCTGGAGCTGATCGACTCCGGCTTTGAGTACTTCGCCGGCGGCGGCCTGCTGAAGCCCAACGGCCACGACAAGGAAAACCCCTCGGAGAACCTGTACGACCTGGCCAAGGCCGCCGGCTACAACGTGGTCATGACCCAGGCCGAGGCCGAGAAGGTCACGGGCGGCCCCGTCATCATCGTCGACGAGAACCTGGCCGACGCTGACGCCATGGCCTATGAGCTGGACCGCACCGACGATATGTGGTCCCTGGCCGACTATGTGGCCAAGGGCATCGAGGTGCTGGACAACGACAAGGGCTTCTTTATGATGTGCGAGGGCGGCAAGATCGACTGGGCCTGCCACGCCAACGACGCCGCCTCCACCATTCAGGACACCCTGGCCTTGGCCGACGCCGTGCAGGTGGCCATCGACTTCGCCAGGAAACACGCTGACGAGACCCTGATCCTGGTCACCGGCGACCACGAGACCGGCGGCCTGACCATCGGCTTCGCCGGTACCGACTACGACACCTACCTGACCTTGCTGGACAGCCAGAAGATCTCCTTCGCCAAGTACGACAGCGACTATGTGTCCGCTTACAAGGAGAACAAGACCGATTTCGACACCGTTCTGGCCGACATTGAGAAGCTCTTTGGCCTGAAGACCGAAGGCGGGGAGGGCGACAAGCTGGTCCTGACCGACTATGAGCTGTCCCAGCTGAAGACCGCCTATGAAAAGAGCATCAACGGGCAGGAGACCGACATGTACGACCAGGAGGAGTATGTGGCCTACGGCACCTATGAGCCGCTGACCGTCACCATCACCCACATCCTGAACAGCAAGTCCGGCGTCTCCTTTACCTCCTACAGCCACACCGGCCTGCCTGTCGCGGTCTTTGCCGACGGCGTCAACGCCGACCAGTTCAAGGGCTACTTTGACAACACTGACATCTACAACAAGCTGGCGGCCATGCTGAACGTCCGCTGAGCAACACATCCGGCAACCGGGGACGCCCCTGTGGGCGGCCCCGGATTTGCCGCGTTTTGGAGGGTTACGATGAAATTGAAGCTCACGCCCCGGCGGCTCCGGGATCAGGCGCCGGTGTGGGTCTGCGTTCTGCTGATCCTTGTGCTGCTGGCCCTGCCCACGGGGTTTTCCACCGCTTTTCAGGAGTCCGAGATCACCGCCGCCAGGGTCGTGGAAACCGACGACTCCCTGATCGTGGACACCGGGCTGGTGCGCTCCGGGGAACAGCGGTGCCAACTTAAGTTCCTGTTCGGCTCTTTCCGGGGGCAGACGGCCACCGGCACCAACACCCTCAACGGCTCTTTGGAGCAGGACAAGCTGTTCGCGGCGGGGGACACCGCCCTGGTCCGGGTCAACTATTCCGGGGACCAGATTTTGAGCGTGTCCATGATCGACCATTTCCGCATCCCCGCCGAGATTCTGCTGGGCGGCCTGTTCATCCTTCTTCTGGTGGTTTTCGCGGGAAAGACCGGCCTGCGGGCAGTGTTTTCCTTTGTATTGACGGTGCTGATGCTCTGGAAGGTGCTGGTCCCTGCCTATCTGAAGGGCATGAACCCCGTGTGGGTGGGCATGGCGGTCACGCTGGCGCTGACCATCCTGATCATCGCTCTGGTCTACGGCTTTGACCGGCGCTGTCTGGCGGCGGTCTCCGGGTCGTTTCTGGGCATTCTGGTCACCTGCCTGATGGGCGTTGTGTTTACCGGCCTGTTCCACATCCACGGGGCGGTCATGGCCTATTCCGAGAGCCTGCTGTACAGCGGCTACCAGCACCTGGACCTGACCCAAATCTTCATGGCGTCCATCTTCCTGGGGGCCTCCGGCGCCATCATGGACCTGTCGGTGGACATCACCTCTGCCGTGCACGAGGTGGTCAGCAAGCGGGAGGACTTAAGCTGGCCGGAGGCCGCCCGCTCCGGCATGAACGTGGGCCGCGCGGCCATGGGCACCATGACCACCACGCTTTTATTCGCCTACTCCGGCGGGTACATCGCCCTGCTGATGGTGTTCATGGCCCAGGGGACCCCCATCAGCAACATTTTGAACTACAAGTATGTGGCCGCCGAGCTGATCCACACGGTCATCGGCTCCTTCGGTCTGGTCACCGTGGCCCCCTTCACCGCCCTGTGCGCCGGGTGGTTCCTGACCCGACAAAGGGCGTGAGTCTGCAACTCAACGAAAAAACGTACCCCCGGCCATACGGCCGGGGGCGCGCTGTGTCAGAACAAAATGCCGTCGGACGCCGCCCGGCGGCGCTCGTCTTGAACGAGGACACTCCACAGGATCGTTCCGTAGCGGTAGGTGCACTGATTCTCAAACACGCCGTCTTTGCTCTGTTTCATCAGGCGGTCGTACACACGGTCCAGGTCCGCTTTCTCCGACAGGCTGCCCCGGTAGAGGGTCTCCACGGTTTTTTCCACGACCGGGCGGTCCAGCGGAAGCTGCTCCGTATAGGTGACCTCATAGTAGTCGGTCTCGGGGAAATAGCCCGCCAGCCACACCAGATTCAGCAGGGCGTAAAACAGCCGCCCGTCCCAAGCGGGCTTGAGCGTTTTGTCCGTCAGAGCCAGGGTCACCTCCCGCTCCAGGGCGCTTTGGCTCTGGATGCAGGCCGCGTTACAGCAGTACCCACGGCTCATATCCATCATCTTTCCAAAGCTCTCATAGGGCCCCAGGGCCGGGGTCATGGAGGAGAACACCAGGTCGAACCGCTTACTCCAGCCCATCTCCTCCGGGTCGGCGGTCTTAAAGTCGCAGGGTACGAAGGACACGTTGTGGATGCCGTTCTCCGCGCAGTAGTCCGCGCCCAGGCCGGTCATGACGGTAGACAGGTCGGTTCCGGTGACCCAATGGGCCGTCTGCGCAAAGGCGCCTACGAACCGGCCGGGGCCGCAGCCGATGTCGATGACATCGCACTCCGGGCCCAGAAGTCCCTTCCCGGACAGGAACCGGATGGCCTCCTGGATGCGCCGGTCCGTCAGGAAGGTCATCTTTCCCTCCTGGGACAGCTCGTCCTTCCAGTCCTTGGCCCGCTCGTCCCACAGGTTTTTCGTATGGGTAAAGCCGCCGGGTGTGCGCGGCGCCGTCCATAGCTCCTTAAAGTTTCTGCAAAGTTCTTCCCAGGTCAGCATAAACTCTCCTCCGTCTCATAGGGAACCCACGCCTCGAAGAAGCCGGTCAGCTTGCCGTCCTCCAGCACGCTGGCCAGCAGATTGCCCCGCACGTCCCCTTTCAGCTTCAGGCCGTGCTTTTGGGCGAACTCCACCACGTACTCCAGCTTGCGGGGGGAGAAGTTTCCCTTGCCCGAACTGGTGAACACGGTGTAGATGGCCGGCTGGCTTTTCAGGTGGACCACTGGCGGCTCCACCTTCACCCCCAGTTCCCGGACGTAGTCAGGGGTCAGGGAAAAACCCCAGCTGAACCGGCCTTCGCCCCGCTTGCCGCTGATGTCCTCCACGGGCATCTCAAAGCAGCGGTGGGTAAAGGGCATGTACTCCAGCCACTCCTGGCTGACCGCCTGCAGGGCTTCGCTGTTGTCATAATTATAGTTGTAGCGGTTGATGTAGCGCACCATCTCCGGGCTCTCCCGCATTACGCACTGCCCCAGCTGGTTTTTCAGGCGCAGCAAGTCAGCCTGGTGCTCCCGGGCCCGGCGCACCAGCAGTTCGTTGCGGCGGATCTGAGCGCGCAGCTCCACCACCTTGGCGTCGAGAATATCCGCCACCTCCTCAGCGGTGGAGTCGGTGATGATCTGGGCCACCTGATCGATGCCGAAGTGGAAACTCTTGTACCAGATGCAGTCCATCAGGAAGTTAACGTCCCAGGCATCGTAGTACCGGTAGTCGTTGTGGACGTCCTTGATCGGGTGCACGATGCCCTTCTTCTCATAGTAGCGCAGCAGGTCAGGTGAGACGCCCAGGATCCGCGCTACGTCGCCGATTTTATACTTCAAATCCGTTCACCAACCTTTGAACCATTCCAGGGTTTAAACCCATTATAAATTGGTTCTTCCCATATTTCAATCATTTTTCCCTGCGATGCGGATTTTTCTTTAAAACCTCTTGACCTTGGTACCGTTCCAAGGTTTAAAATCTCGGGTGGACAAAACCCGTTTATTTTACGCGCCGCTTCGGTGCGATTTTGTAGGAGGAAACAGTATCATGAAAACGCTCGCCGATATCAAGAAGATCGCTGTTCTGGGCGCCGGCACCATGGGCCCCGGCATCGCTCAGACTTACGCCATGGGCGGCTACGAGGTCACCATGTGGACCCGCAGCGAGTCCACCCGCGAGAAGGCCAAGACCGCTCTGCGCAACAGCCTGGAGACCTTCGCCGAGGAAGGCGTCATCGCCAAGGAAGATGTGGACGCCATCTACGGCCGCATCGGCTTCGCCCTGACCGTGGAAGAGGCCGTCAAGGGCGCCAACTACATCCAGGAGACCATCGTGGAGAACAAGGACGCCAAGATCGAGCTGTACAACCAGCTGGCTGAGATCGTCCCCTCCGACGTCATCATCGCCTCCAACACCTCCGCCCTGAACATCTTTGAGATCGTGCCCGAGAAGCTGCTGCCCCAGCAGGTCATCGCCCACTGGTACGCTCCCCCCGCTCTGATCCCCCTGGTCGAGGTCGTCAAGAGCGAGCAGGCTCCCCAGGAGTTCGCCGACATCACCAAGGCTCTGCTGGAGAAGTGCGGCAAGACCGCCGTTCTCATGAAGAAGTTCGTTCGCGGCTACATCATCAACCGCCTGCAGCAGTGCATCCAGGGCGAGTGCTTCTACCTGATCGACAACGGCTACTGCGACGCTCAGGCCATCGACGACGCCTGCAAGGCCAGCTTCATTCCCCGCGCCATGGTCCTGGGCATCATGAAGCGCATCGACTTCGGCGGCATCGACATGACCGCCAACAACATCAAGAACAAGAGCTACTCCTTCCCCAACTACGACACCATGCCCAAGTGCATGCAGGAGCACCTGGACAAGGGCGAGCTGGGTCTGAAGAGCGGCAAGGGCTTCTACGACTACACCGGCAAGGACACCAGTGAGATCACCGCCCACCGCGACAAGCAGCTGTTCGAGGTCTTCAAGCTGGCCAAGAAGTTCATGGCCGACCCTGTCTAATCACATATCAGATGAACAAAAAATTTCCCTTCCGGGTAGCCGGAAGGGAAATTTTTTGCTTGAATAGGTGCCTCAGCGGGCCAGGAGCTTCAGAAGGATAGTGAAAACCCCCAACGCCAACAGCACGGCGCCCACCACCCGGTTCAGCTTTTTGATCTCGCAGCGGTTGGCGAACTTCGCAGACAGAACCGCCCCGATCAGGCAGGCGAGCACCACCACCGCCATGGGCAGCGGGCGGATCGCAGCGCCCATGGAAATGTGGCTGACCGTACCCGTCAGGGCCACGAGGGACATGATCATGGTACTGGTGCCCACGGCGATTTTCAGGTTGTAGCCCAGCACCAGGGTAAACACCGTCAGCATAAGCACGCCTCCGCCGCTTCCGGTGAAGCCGCAGATCCAGCCGATGAAGCAGCCCAGCACCATGGCCAGGGCCGTTTTAGCCACCGCGCCCTTCCCCGCTAGGGCGGAAGAACTGTCGTTCCCCCCGGTAATGGGCCGCAGGAGAAATTTGACGCCCAGGAAAATGGTGGTCAGCATGGACAGGTACCCCAGGCCGTCGGGCTGCGCCTGACTGAACAGATACCCACAATAGCTGCCCACCACGGTGCCCGCAAAGGCGGTTATGGTCACCAAAGAGCCTCGTTTCAGGTCAATATTTCCGTTTTTGTAGTAGGTATAGGCGGACAACAGGCTGGCAAGCACATCGGAGGCCAGGGCCACCGTTACCGCGTCATAGCTGGCCCAGCCACACACGCTGACCAGAAGCGGCGTGATGACCACCGCCGCCGACAGCCCGGCCAGGCCGGTCACCACGCCCGCGCCCGCGCCTGCCAGAATAAAAATGAGATACAGCATCAGGTTCCTCCCAGCGCACAGCCGCTTTCGGTCTGCAGTCGTGTCATCGTTTCGTCGCGTTCTCCCACAATAAAACTTTTGATATTTTAGCACAAAGCGGAAATGATGGCAACGGCGGAGAAAATTCAGAAGATCCGTCTGCCAAATGAAACCAACTTGCGTTCGGAATAGGGAAAAGAAACCTGCGGATAATAACCTTGTCAGAAATAGAACACCGCAGGAGGAATTTAAAAATATGAAGGCCACTGGCATAGTCAGACGCATTGATGACCTCGGCCGCGTGGTGATCCCGAAAGAAATCCGCCGCACCATGCGTATCCGCGAGGGCGACCCGCTGTTGATAACATTGACATCTCAGGAAAAAGCCATTGAGTACATAACTCACTTAGGAAAACGGCTTAGCGAAGAAACTGATTGGGTTGTATGATGTTTCCGTTAACGGTCTTCTGGACAAGAATAACCTATTCCTTTATAAGGAGGGCAGAGCCGAAAACCCACCAAGAATTTGGCCTGACACGAAAGCAATCGATGGAACGGGTGGGCGTTCCGGTTGGAATCCTGAAGGGGACTTGTGCTCAATACGGGCACAGGTCCCCTTCAGGATTCCATAGCCACTTGCGACTCGCTTTGTTCGTGTATTGATATGGTCTGTAGCTTTTTTCTTAAATACAATGGACATAATCGATTCTCTATATTATGGTATTGTCACTCTTGCCAAATAAGTAACTTAACTGTTTCCTGCCTACTCCGGTCTGAGTCGAGGGTGTGGCAAAACAGAATCGCACGGACGAAACCTCCACCGAAACACATCGACACATCGCAGTAATTGCGCAGCAGCCTTGCGGCATGAGGAATTTATGCTATAATGTGAAATAGAAGTTGATCCTTTGGAGGTTCCGTGATGCAGGAAACCGTTCGCCCACAACTGCATATTGCTCTCTGTGATGACGAAGCATGGGACCGTCAGCGGATCGCAGAATTGGTCGATCAAATCATGCAGGAGGAAGAGCTGCCCTGCCGGGTCATCTCTTACGAAAGCGGAACAGACCTGTTGTCCGCCATCCAAAATGGCGCGCAGTTTCAAATCCTCCTGCTGGACGTGATGATGGACGGACTGGACGGCATGGCCCTGGCCGCCGCCCTGCGGGAAAACGGGGATCACACGGCGATCATCTTCATCTCCTCAAACCTGGAAATGGCCCTGCGCGGCTATGAGGTGGAGGCGGCGCGTTATCTCGCCAAGCCTGTTGACCGGGAACGGCTGCGGGAAGCCCTGCTGTTCTGCTACCGGACGCGGCTCGCGCAAAAAGAGATCCTGCTGCCGACCGCAGGCGGTCAGAGCAGGATCCTTCCATCCGATTTGATTTACGCGGAAACGTGGGAGCGGGGCGTCCGGCTGATCCTCAAAGACGGCCGGGAAGAAGCCAGCTTGAAAATATCAGAGTTGGCCGCCATGCTCCCGGAGCGGCAATTTGTATTCTGCCACCGAACCATCATTGTCAACCTGGCCTTTATCCAGTCCATCCGGTACTGTGAGCTGGAATTGAAATCCGGAGACACCCTCCCCATCAGCAAATACCGCCAGTCTGAGATACGAAAACAGCTCATGCGCTATTTGGAAGGCTGACCCAGGGGGATGGCGAGCATGACCTTGTAATCATCTGTGCCGCGCTCCGTTTCCATCAGATCGCCGTAGCGCTCCGAAATTTGCCGGATAATTTTCAGGCCCAGACCGTGCTTCTGCCCGGTTTCCTGTTCTTCCTTTCCCCGCATCCATTCCTGAGTTGCGGAGTTTTTGCAGGAGAACACGAAGAAGCCGCTTTTCAAATGCGCGTCCAGCCGGATATAAGGCTGCTCCACCCCCGGTGCGGAGGCTGCCGCCACCGCGTTGTCCATGATATTCACCAGCAGGGAACACAGCTCCGCGTCAGAAAGCGGCAGCTTCTCCGGCGCCTGCATCCGGACGATCTCAACTTTGATCCCGGCATCCGCGGCGGCGGTCAGCTTGCCGTTCAGAATAATATCCAGCATTTCATTTCCGCTCTGTACCACAGGGCGGATTTTTTCGTTTTGCCCGAGCAGCTCATCGAGATACGCGGCGACCTCTGGCTCCCCGGTCATCTGCCGGAGGAGCGAGAGGTGCTTTGCCATATCGTGGCGGAGCATCATCACCTCTTCGTGCTGCCGGCGCATAGTCTCATAGCCGGCCAGGGCCAGCTCCTGCCGCTCCGAGAGCAGACGGGCCTCCGCCCAGCGGGCCACTTCCTTGCGGACCGCATCCGCCACGGTCACAGCCAGCGCCACGACCAGCATCAGCAGCATCAGCGGCCAGAGGAAGTAGGGCACCGACCCCAGCGCCAGCTGCTGCAGAGCCATGGCCCGCCGCTCCGGGGAGAGGCACACCGCCGCTGCCCAAAGCCCGATCCCGGCCACCGTCAGCGGGAAGAACAGGCGGAAGAACCAGATGCCCTTCCGCCGCTCCAAAAAGCCGCAGACCAGCGCTGCCAGCAATGTCAAAAGGTCGATGGCGTACATCGCCGACAGGAAGGAAAAGGAGAGCGTCCCCCTCCACTGGAGCAGGAGAAAGGCCAGCGCGGCCAGACCCTGTGCTCCGGTCAGAACTGCCAGAAAAACCCGCCGCCGTCCCGTCAGACGGCTGCACAGGAACACCAGCAGGGCGGTGAGCGCGAATTCCCTGCACTGCAAGGCAATGTCCACCGGGGGCTGGCCGAAATAGAACAGGGCGAAGCTGGTCATGTCCATCCGGGAGGTCAGCCACAAAAAGGCCATGATCGCCGCGCAGACCAGCCCCACATCCGCCTTTCCGCGAAAAGCCTGCCACACGAACAACGCCAACAGGAGCGCCCCCGCCAGGAAGAACCACGCAGCGGGGATGGCCGTCTGAAAGCTCTCCGCGATGAGGCCGCTTTCATAGGCATAGCCGCAGTACAGGGTGACGGCGCAGGGCCAGACAGTGGTGTCCGCCTCCTGCTTTTCGCCGATGAGGTCGGTGGACTGGGCGATGGTCAGGGTCTTACCTCCATAGTCCGGCGGCAGCGTGATCACCACCGGCTCCGTCCGGTCCCATTCCAGCATGGGCAGGGTCAGATAGCCGATCCGGTTATCCAGCTCCGGGCAGTCGGTATAGAGCAGCTCCCCGTCCAGAAAAACAGCCAGATTCCGGTTTGCCGCGGCCAGCCGCAGGGTGGGGCTGTCCAGCTCTTCTGTCATGGCGCGGGAGAAATAGAAGGTCTGCCCCGGAACGGCAAGGCCGGTAAAGCCGCCGAAGCCATTGGGGGACAGCTCGGTGACGGCCTCTCCCTCCCGGGTGAACACGGTCCAGCCCTTCTGGTCGTAGACCCAATCGGCGGGAATGGCCTCCCCCGAACAGATCATGGACAGGTCATACACCGCGTCCTCCATGGGGCGGGCATACATCAGCAATACGGCGGCGAACACCGCGCACAGGGCCAGGGACACAGCGACAGTCAAGGCGCGGTATATCGTTTGTTTCATCGTGCGTCCCTCTCTTTCACCCTTTTTATTAAGCATACAGGAACTGTTTCCCCGCTGTCAACCGTCCTTACCGCCCATTCGCGCAGAAAAACGTCCATTCGCGCAGGAGCTATTGATTTGCCCTGTCGATTTTTGTACGATGCGAGTATGAAAACGATACCCCGGCAAGTTTCCCCAGCGGGGATGCTTCAACCACCGAGATGGAGGTACGCTTATGAAACGGAGACTGTTGAGCTTTTTGCTGTGCATCTGCATGGTTCTTACCATGCTGCCCGCCACGGCCTTCGCCGCACTGCTGGACAACGACCCGGCCTATAACCGGGAGATCCTTGCCCAACTGCGTGAGATCTGCGGCAGCGAGGACGAGGCGGAGCGGTACTACGCCCTTCTGCAGCAGTACGGCCTGCTGGACGAGGACGGCAGCGTCATGGACAGCTGGACCGTCACCATGGACGGCGAGGACGTGACCCTCTCCGACCTGCGCACCGTTCTGGCCGGGGACTATGACCCGACCAAACTGGTGATCGTGGATGGCACCCCCATCACCCTGGGGGACCTGGACACCATTTTGCAGATCGAGGACTACATCGCCTACCTGCGCCGGACCTACTTCTCCGGCGGGGAGTGGACGGCGGAGCAGCTGGCCAGTCTCCAGAGCCTGAAGGAGCAGATCAACACCCGGGGCATCATGCTGCTGGGCGTGAGCAACGAGAATACCATCGGCACATCGGGCGTGGATCACAGTGCCACGGTGACCGTGACCACCAAATCCTCCGACCTGACCACCAACGGCGGGACGGTGACCTTTACCGCCGCCCGCACCGGCGATACATCCAAAGCGGTCACCTTCCAGTATAAAGCGGTCTCCGGCAGCGCCGCTTCCACCAGCAGCTACACGGTGACCATCCCGGCGGAGCGGACCAGCGCCGACTTCTCCGTGACGGTGGACAGTTCCACGCCTGACAATGTCAGCGGCCAGACCGCCCTTGTGGTGGAGCTGTACGATTTGGAGGGGGCCATATTCTCCAACGGCCGCTATGCCATGAGCCTGCCGGTCACGGTCAGCGGACATACCGGGAACGATTATCTGGAAACGGTGAAAGAACTGGGTTCGGCAATTGAAGTGACATACAACGGAGCGGCTATAAAAAAAGATTATGACGATCATTCCTGGGATATAAGCAAATTTTTTGAGAACTGTTACGGATATGAGGTTAGCTCCTATGTAAATAACTATATGTCCGAAGCTTCAAAAAGGCTGATAACGCTTTATGCGGATAAAACATCTTTTGCAACCTCAATTACCGCTTCCGGAAGTCTGTATGATGATATTTATTCAATGAATTCGACCGCCGCTCAAAAAAGTGAGAACTCGACTTCACGCCATTTTTCACTTGCGTCACGTGCTTGGGATGAAGATTCAAAGTTTTATTTATTCGCAAATGTCGGGTGGGAACGGGATGCAAACGGAAATTTAATTGATCGCACAAAGATCTATAATGCAAGCAATTTGATGAATTTAATATTTGGAAGGGAAACCGATGGCTACCTGCATCGGGATGTATCGGGAATGCATTTTCAGAACAGCGTTGAGAATGCCGGCGATTCGACGGTGATAGGTAATGGCCCAAACGCAACGGTTAAGGACTCAAGTAACACAACCGATGTAGACAGCAACGACATTACAGTCACGGTTGCCCTATACCCCAACGACAACATCACCGCCACTTCGGTCAGCATCCCCACGGACGATTTCTATCCCGGTCAGACCGTCCCGGTCACGGTGACCTTCTCCGGGCCGGTGCAGGCAAAGGGAGCGGCGCTGACCGTCAACGGGCAGACCTGTTCCGCCATGGAAGACGAGAACACCTATTCTACCACCCTGACCTTCGCCTATGCGGTCAAGGAGGGCGGCGAGAACTCCCTGTCCGGCACCGGCATGAGCATCAGCGTCAGCGACTACGCGGGCAACAGCATCACCCAGGAATTGGCCGATGTGGCAAGCGGCTCGGCCTCTCTGAACCCCATGGACGTCCGCTACGCCGTGGACACCCTGACCGCCGACAAGACGGCGTACAACGTCACCGACACCGCCGCCGACATCACCATGATCCCCAAGACGAACCCGGATTATAAAACGGCGTTTTCCCAGAATGAGTACAAGGTCTACCTCTCCACCGACGGCGGCAAGACCCTGCGGGAAATGACCCAGCAGGAATCCTCCGGTGCGTACACCTGTACCCTCCCCCTTGATGTGAACACCGCCGAGACAGCCAAGGTCACCCCCGTGGAGCTGTACTACGGCAAGGAGGGAGAGACCGCCGCCCTCTACTTCGGCCAGCTGCTGAACGTGACCCAGACTGCGGCCAAGTTCATCACCGCAGAAAACCTGTCCGTCAGCCTGTCGGTGAAGCTGTCGGACGGCTCGGCGGACTATGAATACACCGACGATGCCCATACCATTTATGTTCAGGATAACCCGAAGCTCACGGCCTCCTATGCCCTCTCCGGCACCGGGTACTCCTTCGACGGGGCAGATCAGTTCGAGTGGGCGTCCAGCGACACCGCCGTGGCAAATATTGACCAAAATGGTGTCATCACCCCCACCGGCAAGGCGGGGACGGTCACCTTTACCCTGACCGCCAAAAACGGCGGCGTGGCGGACAAAGCTGTCTACGTCACCACGGAGGAACTGAAGTTCGGCGTGGGTCTGACCCCATTTCTGACCATTCCCAACGACGCCATCACCTCCACCAGTGGGCAGGATGTGACTGTCTACTGGACCAGCAACCTCTGCGACAAGAACGGGACGAACGAAACGACCTTTGCCGTCACTGTGACGCGGGGAAGCGGGGCGGTTTACAGCACAGAGGTGAAGGGCACGGCAAGTGCGCCCGCCGCCAGCGTCACCATCCCCGGCAGCGTACTGACCTACGACTACAAGAGCGGGGCCAACACCTTTACCGTGGAGGTGGCCTCCACTTATTCCAATAAGGAATATAAGGCCACGGCCACCATCAATCTGGAATCCAAGCCCGCCGTGGTGACCTTTGACAAGCTGCAAAGCTACTACATCACCGATGAGAACCCGGTCACCATCGGTTGGAGCATCCAGAACTTTGACCGCTCCACCGAGCGGGATGACCTGTTCAAGTTCGAGATCATGAAGAACAGCGAAAAGCTGGAAACCGGAATCGTTTCCCCCGGCACCGGCGACGGCTCCGGCAGCTTTACCGGCAGCTATACGCTGAGCAATGTGGCCATCGAGGCGGGCAGCGACCCCAACAGCTACCGGGATGTCTACACCGTCACCATTCAGGCCAAGAACGGCACCGACAGCACCTGGAGCTACGACTCCTTCCTGCTGTACGTCTACGACGCCGACGCATTGAAGATCTGGGTGAACGGCGAGGACAGAAGCAGCGTCACCATGTCCAATGTCAGCGCCATCTCCCAGATGTCTCAGGAGCAGATCCTTGCCCTGAAGCGGGACATCAACCTGAAAAACATCATCTCGGTGAACTACGGCCAGTACGCCTGGAGCGAGATCGCCGACCAGATCGCCTGGAAGTCCTCCGACAGCAAGGTGGCCAGCGTCAACTACCAGCAGGGCACCCTCTATGAGAACATCGAGAACTTCACCTATGTCTCCTACCGCCCCACCACCGAGTTCGGCCTCTCCGGCCTGAAGGATGGAACAGCCACCATCACCGCCACCCACAAGCTGGCGGGCATGTCCGACACCCTGAATGTCACCGTGGAGACCCTGACCAATAAGCTCTACCTCTTCCAGTGCTATCCGCAGGCCGTCACCACCCTGACCTACACCAACGGTGCGGGTGAGCCGAAAACTGTCCAGTCCGATGAATCCGGCGCGGCAGCCATCTACGAGAAGAGCGGCATCGCCTCCGACGTGTACTGCTCTGCCGAGTCCGGCGGCGTCACTTACCTTGGCACCTTCTACAAGGACACCCTCAAGACCGGTGAGGGCGACTGGACCAAGCTGGAGCGCTACCCCTGCAACAACCTGAACCTCCGCCGGGCGGCCTATGCCTACCTCTATCTGAAAGACCCCGATGGCAACCCCTACACCGGCTCCATCACCTTCCGGGGCGGTGTGTACGTCAACGGAACGTACAAGGAGAATGCCCTGTTCAGCCTCAACGGCGGCGCGGTTGACCGCTCCGGCAGTGTGGATCAGACCGTCCCGCTGGTCAGCGACGGCAAGCTCACCGTGGTCATGGATCAGACCCAGTGGGGGCTGGAGGGCGGCGCCGTCCAGGCCTCCGACCGGGTGGAGTACGTCTTTGAGATCGCCCAGGGGAGCGGCGGCACCGACTACTACCCCACCTTCGTCAGCATCAATGCCTCGGCCAACCAGGATGCCTTTGTGGGCAGCGGCTCCGCTGTGGTCAACTTCCGGAAGAACACCGGCGACGGAGAGCATCCTTTCATTGCCATGCAGTCCGTGAAGTACGACTACGGCTCTTATCTGAACGTGCTGGACTCCAAGGGCAGCGTTGGCCCCAGCGACAGCTATCCCGAGGCCTCCCTCACCACCGTCGTGATGTGGTGGGGCGAGAATATGACCGGGAAGACCCCCACCCTCCGGCTGAAAACCGACACCGGCATTCCCGTCTCCGACGGTGACGGCGAATCCGTCATTACCCAGACCGACTACCCCTTCGCCTCCGGCCATCTGACCTCCTACACCGTCACGCTGAATCATGACACCCTCCTCGGCGTGTTGCCCTATAAGGACAGCGCCGGTCTGGAGCTGGAATACTACGCCGACGGCAGTACCCTCAGCCGGAAGGAAGCGCTCTCCTTCAAGCTGACCAATCTGCTGGGGGTGGGCGCCGCCGAGAGCAGCTCCGCCCTGCTGGGCGAGCTGCAGGGCATGGGTCAGGCCATGGGCACCAAAGCCGACACCAGCGCCATGAGCACCAACGACCTGTTCGTCAGCATCCTGCTCAAGATGGTCGCCTCCGACAGCTACACCACCGGCAGCGACAGCCTGTTCAGTCTCCAGCTCGCACCCACCTCCGATCCGACCAAGTTCCTGGGCTTTATCTCCATCTGCGGCGGCGGCATGAATGACGCCGACCAGGTCAGCAAGATCAACGCCCGCGAGGATACCAACAACCAGGCCGACTTCGACTACACCCCCGGCCTGAGCGAGATGATGGTGCTCACCGGCCTGAAGAAGCCTCTGGACTACGCCATGGATCAGATGGACGACTTCAACAAGGTTCTCAAGCGCAAAGGAGTCTCCGACAAGACCTTCGGCATCAGCGGCTATATGGAGTCGCTCATCTACTACGACTTCAACGAGCAGGAGTGGACCATCCAGGTTCTCAACGGCGGCTTCCAGGCCGGCGGCGGTCTGAGCTACTCCTGGAACTTCAACACCATGTGCGGCCCCGTACCCGTCACCGCCACCATCACCGCCGGCGGCAGCGTGGATATCGGCATGGACGCCCTCAGCGTGGCCTACTACAACCAGACCTCTAAGACCTACGGCATGGGCAACGACTTCCTCACCGAGCTGCGGCTCTACCTCTACCTGCGGGCCTTTGCCGGCGTGGGCTTTGACTACTCGGTGGTGGCCTTCAAGCTGGGCATCTTCGGCCAGATCAATCTGGAGATGCAGTTCCAGTGGCTCAACCGACCCTACATGGAGGGCGACGGCTCGGTGGTCAACATGGCCGACGGCCGGTACGACGGCAACCTCAACGGCCAGCACTACAAGATGGACGGCCAGGTGGGGCTGGAGTTCCTGGTGAAATTCCTCTTCATCAGCTACGAAAAGGTGCTCTGCTCCTACAGCTTCAACGCCTTTGACGCCAACACCGGCAAGTGGACCACCATTCAGGACAGCTGGGCGGCCAACCAGACCGCCAGCCGCAAGGGCCTGGACGATCTGATCGGCAGCGGCAGCGTCTCAGTCACCTCCGTGGGCGGGCAGCAGATGCTCTCCCTCAACCTGGCTCCCACGATGGAGGACCGGGACTATCTGGAGGAGGGCAGCTTCTGGAACGACGGCAGCGTCAGCACCTTCGCTCTGGATGAGACCAGCGCCTTGGCCAGCCTCCAGTACAACTCCTACCCCTATGCCAACCCCCTGGTCTCCGACGACGGGCAGCTGGTGGTCTACCTCTCCGACATGGACGACACCAACGTGGAGAAGACCCGGGCCGCCTTTGCCACCAAGACCGACGCGGGTTACCAGATGGGCAGCGACGGCACCCTGACCGCCATCCATGACGCCGGGTACGGCGACAGCCAGCTCTCCCTGGCGGGCACCGGCCGCTTCGCCGTGGCCGCCTGGACCCGGCAGAGCGACACCGTCTCCAAGGACCAGGGCGCCGTCCTCACCGCTGAGGACCAGATGATCATGATGAACAGCACCGAGATCTACGCCTCGGTCTACAACGGCTCAGGCTGGACCACCACCCGGATCAGCGCCAACACCACCCCCGACCTGGCCCCCGTAGTGGCCGCCAACGGCAAGAGCGGCGGCGACGCTCGGGCCATCGTGGCCTGGCGGGCGGTGTCCTCCGGCTCGGCGGCCAACCTCACCAGCTTCGACGAGAAGGACACCATCCTCTACCGGGTCTATGACGGCGCCAGCTGGAGCGAGGCTCAGACCCTCTACAACGGTACCTCCGGTGCGGTGAAGGCCATCGTGGCCTCCATGCTGGAGGACGGCACCGCCGCCGTGGCCTACACCCTGGACACCGACAGCACGGACAGCACCACCGCCGACCGGGAGATTGTCTACGCCGTGGTTGGGACGGATGGCCAGGTCTCCCGCAGCGTCCGGGCCACCAACGACAGCTATCTGGACGAGAATCCCCAGCTCACCGCCGTGAAGTTCGGCAGCGATCAGCGCTTCGTCCTGGGCTGGTACACCGAGCAGGCCGTCTCCTCCGACAGCGCCTCTGTGCTGGACGGCAGCGGCAGCAATACCACCGCCCAGACCGTCTCCGACCTCCGGCTGCTGGACTTCAACGCCGACGGCGTCACCGAGCAGCGCCTGCCCGACTCCATCAGCCAGGTGGCCGATGCCTATGACGTGAGCATCACCTCCAACTTCCGCTTCACCAGGGGCAGCGACACCATCAGCGACCTGTCCATTCTCTGGGTGGAGCGGGCCGAGGGGACAACGAAGGAAGTGACGGGCAGCGCTGCGGGCGAGGCAGAGGAGAATACAGATCTGAGCGCGCTGAAGGCCGAAAAGGACGTGCTCAAGGGCGTCAAGTTCTACACCTACGGCCAGAACAATGAGCTCATCAGCTTTACCGGGGCCGTGGACGTGGCCGAAATGCCTGGCAGCACCCTTATCGACCATTTCGACGCCTATGTGAGTGCCCCGGAGGAAAACGAGATCAAGGCGGTCATTCTGGGCACCACCTACGGCGAAAACGGCACGGTCACCCGTACCGGCCAGGCTGCCGGCGGCGAGACGGTACAGTACACCGTCCCCTCCCGCACCACCTCCATGTATACCGCCACCGAGACCTATCAGGACAAGATCGAGGTTCCGGCGCTCTATGTGGACTACCAGACGGTGAAGCTGGGCGCTAAGACCCAGATCCAGTTCACCATCGACAACAAGGGCATCCACGCCATCGACCGGCTGGATATCACCGTGGGCGACCAAAAGACCACCTATGAGGACCTGAATCTCCTGCCCGGCGGCAGCGTCCAGCTCTACGCCGACTACACGGTGCCCGCCGACGAGGTGGCCGATCCCACCTACACGGTGCAGGCTCACTTCAACGCCAACGCCGGCGCCAGCGGCTCCGCCCAGACCACCCAGACCACCGGCTACGGCCTGCGGCGGTCGGTGGAGGATCTGACCCGGGCAAGCGGAAGCGTCTATCTGGATCTGCCCGACATTGCCATCACCGGCGCGGCCATCGTCAAGGAGGAGAACGGAGAGCGCACCATCCAGATCAAGCTGAACAACAGCGCCGACGCGGCTCTGACCGCGGGCGAGCACAAGGTGCGGCTCAGCTTCTATTCCGACGCCGCCTGTGAAAAGGCCATCACATCGCTGTCCCCCATCACCATCACCAAACAGGCCGACTTCAACATGATCAATGAGGGCGGCTACAGCGTCCAGACCACCTTTGACGTGGGCGAGTATGTGAAGGACGAAAACGGAAACGTGCAGGAGATCCCCGAGGACGGCGTGAAGGTCTATGTCAAGGCCGAAGTGCTGGATGCAAGCAACGGCGACACCGTCCAGGGCGAACCGACCACCAACAACAACTACGCCTCGGTCACCTGTGAAAACCTGAAAGTCCGCACCGGCAAGGACGTGACGCTCGACAGCAGCCTGTCCGTAGATGACAGCGGCAGCACGGTCACCGTCACCCTTCAGAATAACCGTCTGACCGAGATTACCACCGGCAACCTCATCGTCACCCTGCTGGATGAGAATGGCCAAGTCATCGCCAGTCAGCAGAGCTACACCGGGGCGGAGAACAGCAACGGCCTCATCACCCTGACTGGGGAACAGAAAACGACTGCGGCTCCCTTTATCTTCCCCCAGAAGGGCGCCTCGGTTCAGGTCACCTACTCCGACGTGATTCTGGGGGCAGACAACGCCAATCTCGCCAGCCTCACCTTCAGCAACATCCCCGGCGTGAACCTGAACAGCTTCGTGGAGGGCGAGGACGGTATTTACCGTTACACCGTGTCCACCGACGATCTGACTTCCACAGCGGTCATGGCTGTGGCCGAGAGCGGTCTGGCAAAGGTCTGCATGGCGGATACCGACGGGGGGAGCAACACCCTCAGCCAGACAGTAACGCTGACGCCCGGCGAGGTAAGCACGATCTCCGTAACGGTGACCTCCAACGACAATACGGTATCCAAAACCTACATCCTCACCGTCCAGAACAACGGCCAGCCAGTCATCAACATTGACCGGGATGCGGAGACAGGATACAGTGCTTCTGTGACATACGATGGCGGAAATGCGGAAATCCATCTGACTGCCGCAGCCAAGCCGGAGACCCCAGGCTACGCCATGGCTTATCAGTGGTACTCCTGCGACAGCAGGGGCGAAACTATTACCGCCATCCCTGATACCGTCACATCCAACACCACATCCCCGACATTGACCATACCCAGCGCCATCGGTGCGGGTGTCCACTACTACATTTGCTCTGTCACCCGCTCCATGCTGGACGGAAGCACAAAGACCTACAAGAGCAGTGTGGCTTCGGTGGAGGTCAAAAAGGCGTCGGGTAACCGGGTCAATCCCACACCGCTGACGGTGGATTATGACGGTCAGTCCCACGCTCTCCCGGAAGCCGCAGCGGAAAAGAACGGTTCCACGGTGCTCTATTCCGCGGATTACGGCACTGCCGATACCCCCACTTGGAGCGCGGAAGTACCTTCGTTCACCGCCGTGGGCGTCCACACCGTCTGGATCAAGGCGACACACCCCAACTACGAAGAAACCGGTGTGGTGACCGCCGATGTCCTGATTCAGGGCGATCCGACGATCACGGAGCCGGAGGTGGTCATCGACGAGGGCTTCGGAACGTCAGTGATTTATGACAGCGCCAGCTCCGCTGTGATCACGATCACAGCCACCCAGAACCCCGTGCAGGCCGTTTATCAGCTGACTTATCAGTGGTATGAGTGCGATGTGGCTGGTGGGAATACCCGCGAACTGGCAGGCAAGACCGGAAATGCTCTTACCGTGACCAGCAACACAGACGCGGGTGTCCATTATTACATCTGCAAGGTCACCCGGCAGCTGGTGGACGGCGGGACAAGGGACTACTGGAGCAGTGTGGCCTCGGTGCAGATCGACCAGGCAACCGGCAACAGCGTGACACTGGAGGGTGCCACGGTCACCTTTGACAATGCGGCTCACGGCCTGACCAGTGCGGCGGCTATGTCTGGTTCCACGCTCCACTTCTCTACCGACGCAGGCCAGACCTGGCAAACAGCTGAACCAACCTTTACTTCTGTGGGTGTCCATACCGTCTGGGTCTACGCCACCAACCGCAACTATGTGGACACCGAAATTGTGACCGCCGACGTGGTCATTCAGGAGAAGGAGAGCACCCTCTTCAAGCTGGAAACCGCCGAGATCACGGATGCCTACAGCGGCTACCCCCAGACGATTCGGGATCAGTATTCCTCCCCGGAGGAGCTGACCGCTGCCCTCAAGGCCGAGATCACGGGTCTGGGGGCGTCGGAGGATAAAACCGCTGTCTATGAGATTAGGCTGATGTTCAGTCTGGATGACGGAACGACCTGGCAATACGCCACGGCGGAGAACTTCCCGGCGACCGGCGTCACGGTGAGGCTGCCCTACCCTGAGGGGACGAATCGTTACAGCTACAATTTCATCCTCAAGCACCTGATCACCGACCCGCTGAAGACCGGCAAGGCTGTGGGTGAGTTCGAAACCATGGATCTGACCCTGGAGGAGGATGGAATCCGGTTTACCGTTGACTGTCTGTCTCCTTTCGTTCTGGGCTGGAGTCTGCGTCCAAGCAGCGATCCAAGCTACACAGTGACCGTGGAGAAGCCGGAACACGGCACAGTCACAGCAAAACCTGGGCGCGCGTCCTATAACAGCACCGTTACGGTCACAGCAAAACCGGATGACGGTTACAAGGTGGGCACAGTTACCGTGACCACACAGAATGGCCGTGAGCTGACTGTCACGGATAAGGGCAATAACAGCTACACCTTCAAAATGCCCTCCGGCAGCGTCAGTGTAGAGGTCACCTTTGATCCAATCACCTGCGACGGCGGAGATAGCTGCCCGACCCACGCCTTTACGGACCTGAGCGCCGATGCGTGGTATCACGAGGCTGTCGACTATGTGCTGGATAACGACCTGATGGGCGGATACGGCAGCGGACGCTTTGGACCCAACGATACCCTGTCCCGGGCCCAGCTTGCACAGATCCTCTATAACAGGGAGGGGCGACCTGCTGTTTCCAACAGCGATGCTTTCAACGATGTTCCGGGTTCCATGTGGTGTGCTAATGCGGTGACCTGGGCAAACGCCAACGGGATCGTGGGTGGCTATGGAAATGGCAACTTCGGCCCCAATGACCCCATTACCCGGGAGCAACTGGCAGTCATGCTCTGGCGTTATTCCGGAAGTCCAGCCAGCAGCCACAGTCTGGAGCAATTCACTGATGAAGACCAGATCATCGGTTATGCGCGGGAAGCCATGCGATGGGCCAACGAGAACGGTATCGTCAACGGTTTTGGCAACGGTCTTTTGGGCCCCAAGGGCAACGCCACCCGCGCACAGGTAGCACAGATGCTGATGAATTTCCTGCGCAATCTGAATCATTAAATAAATATCCCATACACAGAGAGGGGCGGCCGGAGTGGCCGCCCCTAAAATAATCTGGCTTAGAGAATGCGCGAGGCACTGACTTATTTTCACACTTTGTCTAATAAAGCTTTTTTCACAAACCCCTTGTTTGCCCCGCCATGTTGACAAAACCCGTGGCAGAAAATACCATCTTCGTAAGCGACGCACATTTGAAATATGCGACACCATATGCGCTAAAAACGATATTGGATAGTCTCTAAACAAAATAGCCGCAAGCCATCAAACTGATGACTTGCGGCTATTTTGTTTGTTCCGTAACGATAGTGCCTCTGGGGATCAGTTCGTTTCCTTATGAGATGAAGCACTTGGGAATGGACCGTATTTCCTGCAAATCATTATTGGCTGCGGCGATAACGGTGCGTATGATCTGCCGGATATAGCCCTCAACCTGACAAAATTTACAGTGAGGGAATTAAAAATCGACCTCCATTGAAAAAGGCCTTATACCTACGAAAAGCTTCCGTGGGTATAAGGCCTTTTTGATTCGGTACCAGAATCAATCTTCTGTTTTGGTTTTCTCTTCATCCCGCTCAATGGCTTCCATCACGGTGCGATAAACGAAAGCATTTGTGGATTCTCCATGTTTCTCGGCGTGCGCCTTAATAATCTCTTTTGAGCCTTTGGGGACTCTGAGGTTAATAGTTTCCACCTTTTCGGACAGCCATTTGTCCCGTGCCCGGCGCTGGGCATCTGTTGGTGCCATAACGCTCCCTCCAATTCAACTACAGTATATTCAGTATAGTGCATCCGGCCGATGCCGTCCATATAGCAATTATCAATATATCTGCAACCGTATATTTGTGCAATATTCCACATTGATATGTGCAACCGTATATGCTATAGTATAACCAGAAAATAAAAAACACGGCAGTACAAAGGAGCTGCAACTCCTTTGTACCTGCGCAGGTGATGTGTCCACCTACACAACGGGATCCCCCGCACCGATAGGGATAGTATATCCTTTTTTACGCGGCGGGGCAAGAGGAATGTTGTAAGACCCTCCCGCACGATGTAGGGCAATGACCTGCATCGTGCGTTTTGTTTTCAAAAAACAATTTTTTGGAGGAAAACAACATGACAGAAATCATCACCCGCAAGAGCAGCAACACCCCTGACGGCAAGGAACTTTTCGAAGGCATCTCTGGCAACTTTAAGAATTTTGGTCAGACCCTCTGCGAGCTGATCGACAATCCGATTTCCAACTTTACGGCCCACAAGATCCAGGGTCTCATCGAGCTCACCCTGGAGGAGCACGACACCTATGTGGATGTCATGATCCGGGACAACGGCACCGGCATCGGGGATCTGGACACCGCCCTGACCATTGCCGCGCGGTCCTGCGCTCAGTCCCCCCTCAATGAGCACGGCATGGGCCTGAAGCACGCTCTGGCATCCATTGACGCCGGAGAGACCCAGCACTGGAGCATCCAGACCCGGACGGTGGAGGATGCCGCCCACGACCGCTTCCAGAGAGTGGAAAGCCCCTATGGCATCGGTATGCCCGTGTATCTTGTCCCGGGCAGCGGGGACATCGTGGGCAGCACCGGCACGGTGGTCCGTGTCCGCTGCCCCATGCACAAGTTCCTCTCCCTGAAGCCCACTGGGCGTAAGGATACCCCCTCCTACGCGGAGACGGCGGCATACCTGAAGGAAACCCTGCGCTACACTTATGCCAATCTGCTCCGGGACGAGGTGTTCTCCATCATCTTTACGACCATCAGCAAGGATGGTGTCCCCGATGATGAGTGGATCACCGAGCCGTTGGAGCCCAACTGGAAGGATGGGTGCACGGTGCTGCCCCCGGTGGAAACCGACTTGGGCGGAGGCAGCGTGACCATCTGCTGCCGCTACGGCAGCATCCGCCGCAGCAAGAAAAACGCCTTCCATTACAAAGCCAACATGGCCTCCAGCGGCGCGGAAATCCGCATCAACGGTCGCGCCATCCAGCATGGGTTGTACAACGAAATCTGGGGCAAGGCCCTCCATCCCAACCAGAACCGCTTCATCGCCCAGATCGATATCCTGAGCGATCAGGCGGAGGCTCTGCCCGACACCAAGGCAGCGAAAAACGGTCTGCGTGAGGACGATGAGAAGGTGGCCGCGCTGTTCCGCTGGATCCGAACCAATATTCCCGAGCCCATTAAGGAAGAGGGACGTGAGCAGATGCTGGTGCGCCTGTTGGCGGAGAAAAAGGCGGCGGAAGAGGGCGTCCTGCGGGTCTCCACCGAGAAGAACCTGTACCAGTGCCTGAAGCTGCAGATCAAGTCAGATCTGTTCGTGAGCAGTATGGAGGGCGTCACCCTGTACGAGGCGAAGGCCGGCGGCAGCAAGGCGGAGGATCTGTACCAGCTGATGATGTATCACGACGGCTGCATCGCCGATGACATGGAAGTTCGAGAGGCGGTGCTCATCGCCCAGCGCCATCCCGAAACGGTGAAGGCTCTGCTGGCGGAGCTGAACCGCCAGAACGACAAGAAGGGCAACCCCTACCACTTTGCCTTGTCCACTTGGGAAGATGAGGGCATTGTCCTCCCGCCCGATGTGGAATAACCCATAGAACTCACTTAGGGAGCCGGAGAAATCCGGCTCCCAATTTTATCCGTGTTATTCCGTTATCGGAATAATATCCAACGCTAAACATCTGTTTTTTATTAAAATTATATTTTTCGAAATTATCTATTGCATTTATGAGTGGCTGGAGTTATCATGTAATTACAAAGTTTCCTTCTTCTGTGGTTCACAAACCACACTCTGTTTCTACCGACCTTCCTTTTTGTTGGTCTGTTTCATTGGTTTTATGTTTCCGAGACGCTTCCAGAACTTAGAGGAGAGAGTCTCGATTTTTTTATCGATCAGAGCGACTACTAACCATATTACCAAGAGAAAAACAAGTACCCACCTATGTGGGCGCAATACAGAAAATTCATCGACAGGAGCCAGTACTCAGGCCTCCTGTCGATTTTATATATATATCGCATATCTCTTAAATCGACATGGAATCAGCTGTAACCCATGTCACGCTGAAAAAGCACGGCACTGCTTAGTGTGTCACGCTGCACCCCGTGGGATGGTGCCTGATTCGTGTGGCTGCGGGTCAGTACGGGTAAAGAGACGAAACACTCCCTGTTTGGGTGATTGTCAGGAGAATACAACGCTCAGCGGAGGGGGCCAGCCACCCCCTTCGCGCAAGCCAACAAGGCTTGTTGGATTTTTGTCGCTTGCGACCGGTTCCCCCCCTGCTTGGTCGATAACAAGAGGGGGCGTTTAGCAACACGTCAGGAGCTACGCTGACACCGCAACCTGATCTGAAAATCGGAACAATATTGCTCCGAAACCGCTCCCCATTTCGGGGAAATTTTTTCAGGACCGGATGCCAGTATGCTGGTTATTTGCCGCTTGGGCGGAAAATAACCAGCTAATGGGGTATAAGGACCGGTAATCCTTATATCAGGTTTTCTATATTTCCCTGTACAGAGCCTGTCACTCTGTTGCAGACAAAAAAATATGTACCGAATTTACCTGTCTTGAGAAAGACTGGTCGTGTTTGCCGACGGAGAACGGCTTTCTTACATACATAAAAAAGGAAGTGGTGTGGTTATGGCAAGTCTTAAATATGAGATTGCCACCCATGTATACAATGCAGTGAAATACAAAAAAGAGGAAGAAAAAGACAAAGATGGTAATCCATCAAAGACTCCCAAAATAACAGAACACTCAAAGCGTCAGTATTTGGACGGTGGAATTAAATTTGGTATGTGGTGCAAAGCAACCTACAGCTGCCGCCATTTTGATGATTGCCGGGAACACATCCAAGACTATGCCGACTATCTCACAAAGGAAGGCTACTCCGCCAGTACGATCCACACTTATCTGGCAGCGGTCTGCCGGATCTGGGAGATCGATATGGGGACGATTCAAAAGCCCGTCAGACATGTGTCCCAAAACACCCGCAGCCGCGGAGAAAAGGCTGTGGATCAGCGAAAAGATGCGCAACGGGAGGCATCACCACGACTGTATGCTTTTGCGGCAAAAGTAGGGCTTCGCCGCCGGGAATATCTGCGTCTCTGCGGTGATAGTCTGGTGGCAGATGAGTCCGGCTATCCGTGCATTCGTGTCAGAGGTAAGGGGGGTAAGGTTCAGTATCAGAGAATTCTCCCAGCTGATATTCAATTTGTCTGCAGTTATTTCACGGATAAGGATGCCGACGAGTGCATCTTTGACCGAAAAGAGCTCACGAACAAGATAGACCTTCACCATCTCCGCGCATCCCAGGCCAAGCGAGCCTATCTGTATTACTTGGACGCCATCCGTGACCCGGCGTTTAAGGAACAGCTGATTCGCGAGCTGGAAGCGCGCTTCGAGGCCAACGGCAGGCAGTTGGATCAAGATCAGGTAGATGGGAAATACTATCTGCGCGGGCTCAACCGCAAGTTTGCCCAGGAACACAACCTGCCCACCGCATACAACCGACTGGCGCTCATGGCGGTCAGCGTCTTCCATCTGGCTCACTGGCGTCTGGATGTCACGGTCTGCAACTACATTCTGGCGGTTTGAAAACATAAAACCCACCAGTGAAGCCATTTTGGCCCATTGGTGGGTGTCTCATCTCATCTCGGTTGTATAAAGCGGAATCAAGCTTGGCTGTTCATAATATTATGTCAGGTTCATTCTTAAAAGCTCCTGAGTCAGTTCTGCGCAATCTTTTGTGCCTGAGCGAAAAATGCAAACAAATATGCCTTGCTGCTGATACTTGCGAAGTGCAGATTGTACTTCGCTTTCGTCTGTTTCCTTTGTTACCCACAGTTCTACGGCATTCAAAGAGGAATTCTTCTTTTGATAAATCACAATGGCAACCTCCAAGATGAGTATTGCCAAACTTCTCCAGACTATTCTCCCGCCGTAAAAAGGATGCAAAAAAGCGTGCCATTTGACACGCTCCTCCGAAACCATATCATAGCCGCTTTTGAAAAAACGGCATACTTCTCCCAAGACACATAAAAGAAACAGAAACATAGCTGCCTGTATGCAGCGCGAAAAGAAACAAATCAAAGAGATACTATCTGTAGTATACCCGTTTTAGGGAAAAGAGTCAACTACAGGAAAACTTTGTTTATGGAAACCGGCTTGATTTCTCTTGCTTTCTGGATTACAATGTTATTATAATTCAATTTCAAATATAATATCAACATTGGAGAAATCGTATGAACATATCTGGATACGCCCGAATTTCTGTGGATATTGAGCAGGACCGCGACAATACATCCATTGAAAACCAAAAGGCAATCATAACGGACTATGTTGCAACTCATTTTCCCCAGGCAAAACTCACCTTGTACGAGGACCGTGATCGCTCCGGATATACATTTGACCAACGCGAGGGTTATCAGCAAATGCGGCCCAAGTTATTCTCCGGCGAATCACAAATTCTGATGATCAAGGATTTTTCCCGTTTTTCCCGACGCAACAGTTTGGGATTGCTGGAGCTGGAAAATCTGCGCGACGCAGGGGTTCGCATTATCTCCATCAATGACGGTATTGACTTTCCCACAAAAGATGACTGGATGCTCATTCAGATCAAATTTTTGATGAACGAGATGCCCGTCACGGATACAAGTAAAAAGATCAAAGCAATCATTCAGCATCGTCAGAAAAACGGCGAGTGGGTCTGTGCCGTGCCTTACGGCTACCGTATGCTCAACACCAAGGAGATGACCTACGAGATTGACCCGCCTGCCGCCGAGATCGTCCGTGAGATATTCGCTTTATATAACAGCGGTTGGGGATATAAGCGGATTGCCAATTACCTGACGGATAAGGGCATCCCAACTCCACGGGCCAATGAGATTGCATGGAGAGAATCCCAGGGCCAGCATACCAGGCTCAAATCCAAAGCCGAATGGTCCATCATTTCCGTCTCAAGCATTCTCAGCAACGATTTTTATGTAGGGACGCTGCGGCAAAAAAAGTATACCCGAGCCAATATCAATGGCAAAGATAAGCGATTGGACGAGGATGAGCATTTCGTCATTGAAAATGCGCACACCCCGATCATTGATGCCCGCACCTTCGCCTATACGCAGGAGCAGCTCAAGCTTCGTTCCAGAAGCAACTACCGTGGCGAGAAAAAGTACGCTACCGACTACTCCGGCTTTCTGTATTGCGGGGACTGCGGAGCACCCATGTTTTCCATGTCGCGCCCTGATTTGAAGCCTGCCTATACTTGCGGCACTTACCACCGCAGAGGGCGTAAAGGCTGTACCAGCCACCATGTCCGCGTGGACAAGCTGGATGAGCTGCTCAAGCGCTATGTGCAGATCGTGCGGGACAACTCGGCCTCCATGCTGGATCAGCTTCAGGAGGCCATCAAGCGGCAGCCGGAACGGGAACAGGAGATTGGAAACGCCATTGACTCTCTGGAGCGCCAGTTGGCGGACAGCAAGGAGCAGCTCAAGGCCATGTACAAGCGCAAGCTGATTGACACCATGGGAAAGGCTTCTGATGAAGCAGCCATCATCGATGAAGCATACACGGAGTTGGAAAAGGACTTGACCCATCGCATCGCCGGTCTGGAACATCAGATTGATGTCAACATTGACTCCCGCAACCACCTTCTGCAAGCCAATCGGGCCGCCAAAACGGTCATTGAAGTGTTTGATGACATCCTGACAAAGCCCAAGCTGGACAAGCGGGACATCTCCCTCATTGTGGACCGCATCACCGTTTATGAGGACCACATCGACATTCAGTTAAAACCGGATGTGGATGGATTGCTGGCCACCGGCGTGTGGGAGGAACCCGAAAATTTTCCGCAGGACAGTAAAGATATCTCAAATCTTCCCACAGAAATTGTTCAATCGGCAACGCGCCGACCGAACAAGGTCTTTACTGTCAATGTTGTCAATAGTGGGGACCCGCTGGAGATCTATACCGATAAAGAGGGCGGGGTAATCTTTAAAAAATATTCCCTGATGGGGGGTCTGGCCGACTTTTCCGGCCAGATGTGCGAGACCCTGAACAAGACCACCGGGCAGATCACGGTCATCACCGACCGGGATACCTGTCTGGCGGTGGCTGGCTGCGCCCGCCGGGAGCTGGCGGACAAGCGGGTCTCTCCTGAGCTGGAATCTATCATGGAGGGGCGCCAGATCTATCAGTACAGCGGAGACGGCAGCCCGCTGCCCGTGTGCGAGGAGGGCGACAAGTACCTGATCTCTGCCGCCGCGCCCATTCTGTCCGAGGGGGACGTGCTGGGGTGCGTGCTCTTCGCCACCACCGACCCGGAAAAGCGCACCGGAGAGATCGAATACAAGCTGGCCCAGACCATCGCCGGATTTCTGGGCAAACACATGGAGAGCTGACCGAACGGCGGCAGGCGTGGGACGAGCGCCTGCCGCCGCAATTTTACACAGACTTTACAATGCTTTACACAACCTTGCTTTTTTGTAAACATTTCAAATGGTATACTGCAACCGGAATATGAGATTGTATGTGGAAAAAGCAGGAGACGTAAAGAAATGGATCTTTTTGATATTTTAACGCTGATCGGCGGGCTGTGCCTGTTCCTGTTCGGCATGAACCTGATGGGCGCGGCCCTGGAAAAGCGGGCTGGCCGGGGCCTGACCGCCATCCTGGGCAAACTGACCACCGGGAAGCTGGCGGGCTTCCTCACCGGCCTGGGCGTGACCGCCATCATCCAGTCCTCCTCCGCCACCACGGTCATGGTGGTGGGCTTCGTCAACTCCGGCCTGATGACCCTGAAGCAGGCCATCAACGTCATCATGGGCGCCAACGTGGGCACCACCGTCACCGCCTGGCTGCTGAGCCTGACCGGCATTGAGAGCACCAACGTGTTCGTCCGGCTGCTCAAGCCCTCCTCCTTCACCCCCATCCTGGCCCTGATCGGCATTGTGCTGTACATGATGCCCCACAGCACCAACAAGCGCAAGGACACCGGCACCATCCTGCTGGGCTTTGCTACCTTGATGTTCGGCATGGAGACCATGTCCGGCGCAGTGGCCGGGCTGAAGGAGGTGGAGGCGTTCCGAAATATCCTGACCATGTTCTCCAACCCCGTCCTGGGCGTGCTGGCCGGTGCGGTACTGACCGCCGTGATCCAGTCCTCCTCCGCCTCGGTGGGCATCCTACAGGCTCTGTCCTCTACCGGGCAGATCACCTTCGGGGCCGCCGTGCCCATCATCATGGGCCAGAACATCGGCACCTGCGTCACCGCCCTGATTTCCTCCGTGGGCACCAACCGCAACGCCCGCCGGGCCTCCGTGGTCCATTTGAGCTTCAATATCATCGGCACCGCCCTGCTGCTGAGCCTGTTCTGCGCGGCCCGGGCCATTTTCGACCTGTCCGCCTTTACGGACAGCCCGGCCAGCGAATGGGGCATCGCCGTGGCCCACTCCGCGTTCAATATCCTCTGCACCGCCATCCTGCTGCCCTGCTCCGGCCTGCTGGAGAAGCTGTCCTACAAGCTGATCCCCGAGCCCGCCGCCCCGGTGGAGGAGAAGAAGATAGAGCTGGACGAGCGCCTGATGGCCACTCCCTCCGTGGCCCTGTCCCGCTGCCGCGCCGTCACCCACGATATGGCCCAGGTGTCCGCCCAGGCCCTGCACCTGTCCCTGGATATGTTCCGCAGGTACGATGCCAGCCAGGCTGAATCGATCCGCAGGGATGAAGACCTGGCCGACCATTACGAGGATATTCTGGGCAGCTATCTGGTCAAGCTGAACACCTATTCTTTAAGCCCCGAGGACAGCCACGAGTCCACCAAGCTGCTGCACATGATCGGAGACCTGGAGCGCATCTCCGACCACGCCGTGAACATTCTGGAATCGGCAGAGGAGCTGCGCGGCAAAGGGCTGACCTTCTCGGAGGAGGCCCGCCGGGAGCTGGCGAGCATGCTGGGCGCCGTCGGGGAGGCCGTGGACCTGGCCCTGGAGGCCTTTGAAAAGAACGACCTGACCATTGCCGCGCGGGTGGAGCCCCTGGAGCAGGTGGTGGACGTGCTGAAGACTCAGCTGCGCTCCCATCACATCCTGCGTATGCAGCGGGGCGAGTGCTCCATTGAGGCCGGCTTCGTCTGGTCGGACCTGCTGACCGACCTGGAGCGGGTGTCCGACCACTGCTCCAACATCGCCGGCTGCGTGATTGAGATGTCCCGCGAGGGCCTGAACCTCCACGGCTACCTGAGCATGGTCCGCCACGAGAGCCCGGAGTACGCCGCGGTGTACGAGGACTACACGGGCAAGTACCTGAAAAGCATCCTGCCTGAGTACGGGTAGACAAAAACAGAGGAAGAAAACCCCGCGCTGTTCAAACATGAACGGCGCGGGGCAATTTCATTTTGTAAAATATACTGCTTAAATTACGCTTTGTTGACAAGTTTCCCCGGTTTAAACCATCAGGGAGCACACCAGTTCAGTGTATTTGGCCGGGTCCTCCAGGGGCAGGTCGGCGATCAGCAGGGCCTGGTTGTACAGCAGCTCGGCGTACTTGGCGGCTTTCTCCTTGTCGTTATCCA
>JBJEYS010000192.1:0-1785 GCA_051886995.1 Oscillospiraceae bacterium | reverse complement strand
TGATCGAGTACAACGGCATGTGGCCGCTGCAGCCCCTGATCGAGGAGATCCTGCCCGACAACTGGCTTTTGTATCAGATCATGACCCTGGTGGACGCGCGCACCTTTGAGGTGTATGTGAAGAACATGGGCCAGCTGATGATGGAGAAGATCCTGAACGCGGACATGCTGGTGTTCAACCGCTGTACGAACGAGCTGGCGGAGCAGCTGCGCGCGCGCAACCTGCGCATGGTCAACCGCCGGGCGGACATTTATCTGGACTACGCGGACGGCCGCTCGGAGGAGTACGCCACGGGGGACGAATGCCCCTTCGACCTGTCTCAGGAGATCATTGAGATCCCCGACGACGACTACGGCGTGTGGTATGTGGACGTCATGGATCACCCGGACCGCTACGCCGGGAAGACGGTGCACCTGAAGATGGTCATGTGCCACTCCAGGCAGTTCCCGGGCGTCAGCTGCCCCGGCCGCTTCGCCATGGTCTGCTGCGCCAACGACGTGCAGTTCATGGGCCTGATCGCCGAGGGCGAGGGCCTGGACGCCTTCGCCAACCACGACTGGGTGGACGTGACCGCCCGGCTCACCGTGGAGGAACGGGAGCCGTACCAGGGCAAGGGCCCGGTGCTGAACGTGCTGTCCCTGTCCCCCGCCGAGCCCGCAAACCCGGACGTAGTCAGTTTTTAAGCGCACGGAACATTTCGCATCTGAATGTAGGGGCGGGTATTACCCGCCCGCAAGAAGGCGCTTCCCCGGCCGGGGAAGCGCCTTCTCAGACTGTCAAAAAAGTCCTTCGGACTGTTTTGACAGTCTTCAAAAATTCCGTTACTTTTGTGCCGCTGGGCGGCACAAAAGTCCTCGCTTTGCTCGCCGCAAGCCTTGGCCTGCAAGGCTTGCGGGGAATTCGATTCCATTCGAGGCGGGCCTGCCCCCTCGAGCTCCCCCGCCTAAACTGTATCTTCCTTCGGTGTGATGAAAGGTTTTTCGACAAACTGAGAAGGCGCTTCCCCGGCCGGGGAAGCGCCTTCTTTGTTTTTTCCGACTTTTATTCCGTTCTCTCGTCGCCGTAGAAGAACACGGCCACGGTGCCGGGGCCGCAGTGGGCGGAGATGATGGTGCCGATGTTCTCGATCTGGATCTTGTCCGCCGTGGCGCCGAAGTGCTGCTTCAGGGCCAGGCGGGTCTCCTCCGCCAGCTCGGGGCAGTTGGAGTGGCCGATGAAGAACTTGCCGTCATAGTCCGTGCCGTTCTGGATGTGCTGCAGCACGGTGTCCACCGTCCGCTGGATGGCGTTTTTCTTGCCGCGCACCTTGTCGTAGGCGATGATGCGTCCCTCGCTGTTCAGGCGCATGATGGGGCAGATGCCCAGGATGGTGCCCACGGCGGCGGCGGGGCCGGAGACCCGTCCGCTGCGCTTGAACTGGGTCAGGTCGGTGGAGAAGAACTGGTGATGGACCTTGTTGCGGTTGGCCAGCACCCACTGCTCCACTTCCTCGATGCTCCTGCCCGCGTCCCGCAGGTCGGCGGCCGAGTCCACCAGCATGCCGTAGCCCACCGAGCTGCACAGGGAGTCAACGATGACCAGCTTGCGGTCGGGATACTTCTCCCGCAGGCCCTCCGCCGCCTCGCAGGCGTTGCGGTACGAGGGGGTCATGCCGGTGCCGAAGGCGATGTGCAGCACGTCGCCCTGCTGCAGCAGCCCCTCCAGGTACTCCTCATAACGGAAGGTGTTGATCTGGGACGTGGAGGGCAGCTTGCCCTCCTTCAGCATGGCAAAGAACGCGGGCAG
>JBJEYS010000191.1:0-1788 GCA_051886995.1 Oscillospiraceae bacterium | reverse complement strand
TCTTGGCCCCCAGCACCGAGGGCTCCAGGCCCACATGGACGGCCTCGATGACCATGGCCCGCCCGGTCAGGTCCTTCCACACCGCCGCCAGGGTGTCCGCCAGCGGGTTTTCCTCCCGCTCGGGCCAGCCGGGGTAGCCGTCACTTTGACAGGAGAACCCGGCCCGGGCCATGGTCTGAGTATGCCGGTCTTCCAATGCCTTCTGATCCTCCTGCCGGGCGGCCCGGATGAAGCATGACACGGCCACGGCGTCTTCGGTCTGCTCCACCCGGCCCAGGTTGGCCGAGGCACTGACCTGCTCCTTTTCCTCGTCCCTCCAGGCGTAGACCCCTACGGTCAGCTCTGCCAGGGCCTCCAGCACCTTGTCCCGGCAATCGGTAGTCCAGGCCCGGTCAGGGCCTTCCTCCAGCCGCGTCAGTTCCATACGGCCCCAAATGCCGTACACCAGGGAAAACAGCTCGGAAAAGTTTTGCACCTTCTTCTGCAGGAGTGCCACATCTTTTTCCTCTACCGCCAGCAGGGCGGTGCAATCCATGGGGATGGCATTGTGGGCATGGCCGCCGGACAGGCGCAAAAGCTCATAGTCCACCTGACCGCATCCCGGCTTCAAGAAAAGCGCGGCCAACTGGATGGGGTTGGGGCGGCCCCGATGGATGTCATAGCCCGAATGGCCCCCGGGGAAGTCGGTCAGCTTCAGGGCAAATGCGGCATTTTTCCGCCGGGGCACGGTCTCCAGGGGACGGGAAAAGGTCTCCCGCAGGCCGCCGGCGGAGGACACAATGGCCTTGCCCAGGGCAAAACCGTCCGTGTTGATGAGATACGTTGCCCCGGCCAGCCAGGATGGGTCCACATGCTTGGCCCCCTGCAGGCCCACCTCCTCGGCCACAGTGAACAGTACGCGCACCGGGCCGTGGGGCGCGTACTGCCCCAGCAGCCAGAGTACGGCGGCGTTGCCCAGGTTGTTGTCCGCCCCCAGGGAGGAATTCCCGTCGGAGCGCAGCACGCCGTTTTCCACCACAGGCGTGACCGGCGATATTGCCGGTTCATAGCCGCTGCCCGGCTTGACGGCGCACACCATGTCCAGGTGGCCCTGGACGATGACCCGGGGCGCATTCCTCCGGCCCGGGGTGGCGGGGATATCCGCCATCAGGTTGTTCCATTCATCCCGGACGGGGGACAGCCCACGGCGGCGCAGCAGGTCTTCCACATAGTCCGCCAGCGGCCCCTCGCCCCAGGAGGGGTGAGGGCGGCGGCACAGCTCATAAAACTGCGCCAGCACGCCGTCCAAAATCGTCTGATCAGTCTGGTTCATCGCGTCTTTCACCGCTTTCTGGGATAGGGTTTTCCTGCAATTAAAATTCATTTTAAGGGATATTTTCTTAAAATTCAATACGAGAATGCACTGTCGCCAAGGCAAAAAGCGAGACCTTCTCAAGGGGTGAGAAGGTCTTGCTTTTTCTTATTCTTCGTCCAGCTTGAGGACGGCCATGAACGCTTCGGTTGGGATCTGCACCGTGCCGAGGGAGCGCATCTTCTTCTTGCCCTCTTTCTGCTTTTCCAACAGCTTCTTCTTGCGGGTGATGTCGCCGCCGTAGCACTTGGCCAGCACGTCCTTGCGCATGGCCTTGACGGTCTCCCGGGCGATGACCTTGCCGCCGATGGCGGCCTGGATGGGCACCTCGAACAGTTGGCGGGGGATGTTCTCCTTCAGCTTCTCGCACAGGCGGCGGGCGCGGGGATAGGCCTTGTCCTTGTGGGCGATGAAGGACAGGGCGTCCACCTGGTCGC
>JBJEYS010000190.1:0-1794 GCA_051886995.1 Oscillospiraceae bacterium | reverse complement strand
TTGCGCCCCAGGTCCACCAGCATGTTGTGCTCGGCCAGCTCCTTGGGGTCGGCCAAAAGCTCGCTTTCCAGCTTCCTGTCTTCTTCCTCGGTCTTTCCCCGGGGCCGGGTGCCGGCCAGAGGGAAGGTGTGCAGCACGCCGTTTTCCAGTTTCACCAGGGTCTCCGGCGAGGCCCCCGCCACCTCCACGTCGGTGCCGGAGAAGTAGAACATATACGGGGACGGGTTAATGGTCCGCAGGACCCGGTAGGTGTTCAGCAGGCTTCCCTCAAAGGGGGCGCTCAGGCGGTTGGACAGCACGATCTGGAAGATGTCTCCCTCCCGGATGTGGTGCTTGGCCTTCTCCACCATGGCGCAGAAGGTGGGCCGGTCGAACAGGGGCGCGGCCTCCCCGGTCATGTGGCCCCCCGGCTCGTGCTTCGGCTCCCCGTGCCGCAGCAGGTCGCACATCTGGTGCAGCTCCAGAACCGCCTTGTTGTAGCCCACCTCGGGGTCGTCCAGGGGCATGTTGGCGATCAGGATGATCTTCTGCCGGAAATGGTCAAAGGCGATGACCTTGTCAAATAGCATCAGATCCACGTCCTTGAAGGCCTCGGTGTCCTGGGCCGTGGAGCGCACCGTGGGCTCGCTGTAGCCCAGGTAATCGTAGGAGAAGTAGCCCACCAGCCCCCCGGTGAAGGAGGGGAGGTTGTCAAACCGGGGGCTCTTGTAGCCGGCCAGGATCTGGCGCAGGAACGCGGACGGGTCCTCGGTGCGGAAGGTGATGTTCCCCGCCTTCAACTCCCCGCCCGTGCAGGTGATCTCCAGCTTGGGGTCGAAGCCCAGGAAGGTGTAGCGGCCCCACTTTTCCTGCTCGGCCACCGACTCCAGCATATAGCAGTGGGTGGAGATATTTTTCAGCTTTTTCAGCGCCTGGATGGGCGTGCAGATGTCGGACAGGATCTCGCAGCTGACCGGCAGCACCTTGTACTGACCGGTTCGGGCGAGGCGCCTGACTTCCTCCAGACTGGGTGAGATCTTCATAGCTTACCTCCTTGAAACAAAAAACTCCTTCGACCTTTTCTGTCGAAGGAGTACAAAAAAATCCCCGACAGAATATCATTCTGTCAAGGACGAATAAAAACCTTTTATCCGCGGTGCCACCTTGCTTCACGGCCCGGAGCCGTGCCCTTGGCGGAGTACCAACATACTCCCGGCAACTGACGTATGCCCACACGTCGCAGAATACTCTGCGGGAAGCCCTCCCGCATTTGACTGCGCCCTCAGCGGTCCATTTGATGGTCTGTGTTTCACCCGACTCTCAGCAGCGCGGGCTCTCTGTAGAAGCATGACCACCGTTATCTCCGCGTCAACGGTTTATTGTGGTAAAGTGTAGCGCACTTGCCCGGACTTGTCAAGAGTTTTTTCCGATCAGATCGCTCAGTGGAGCAGATTCGCAGTCTACGTTCAGCGGAATATCAGGCTCCGGATCGTATCACAAATTTTGCGGTACGAAGTTCATCCGTGGGCGCATTCCTGAAGACAGCGGGAGGCGGCCTTTACATGGTTCGCCTCCCGCAGCCTGACAGCAAAATCCCGTCCTCTTTGTCTTTCCGCGTTCTGTGTCTGTTCCCGGGTATTACAGAGCATACAGCGCCAGCATGAACACGGTCAGAAGAATCAGGAAACCGAAATTAAAGGCCGAGAACATTTTTACATAGTAGCCGGTCCTGCCCGGGTTGTTCTTGGTATACTCCCGGAAGGTGATCAAGCTGGCCAGCGAGGCGATCAGAGTGCCCGTGCCGCCGATGTTCAC
>JBJEYS010000189.1:0-1799 GCA_051886995.1 Oscillospiraceae bacterium | reverse complement strand
GGGACTGGTACATCTTGACCCACTTGTTGGTATCGCTCAAAGTGCCCATGAAGGAACCGCCGTAGCGGTAGAACATGTGCACCTTGGTCTCCACGGGATAGTTGTTCTCGGTGAACTGCTGATCCAGAGAGTTGCCGCAGAAGCCCTCGCCGCGGAACCAGTCCCGGCCGTTCAGAATGGCGTCGGGCAGGGTCAGGCGGAACAGGCGCTGCTGGGTGGGATTCTGGAAGCACAGCTTGTTTTTGGCCACACTGGAGCGTCCCATCTGGCCTTCGGGCTCGGCGTAGCCGGGGAACCACTTGTAGCTGGCGGGGGCGCCCATGGTAGTGCCCCAGATGGAGATGCCGGGCTTGCCCAGGCCCTGCATGGCCTGCAGCAGGACCATCATACGGGCCCACTCGGTGGCGTAGGCCGCGCGGCAGGCGCTGCCCTGGCCGCCGCGGCAGCCGGAGGACAGGCAGGTGCGCTTCTGGGCCCACTCCCGGGCCAGGGCGCGGATCTTGCGGGCGGGGATGCCGGACTGGGCCTCAGCCCACTCGGGGGTCTTGGGATACATATCGTCGCTCTCGCCCATGATGTAGGCGCGGAACTCCTCAAAGCCGACGGTGCGGTCGGCGACGTACTCCTTGTCGTAGGTGCCCTCCTCGATCCAGGTGTAGGCGATGGCCATGGCAATGGCCGTGTCGGAGCCGGGACGGGGGCCGAACCAGGTGCCGTCCATGACGGCGGCGGTGTAGTTGTACAGGGGGTCGATAAAGACGGTCTTCACACCCTTCTCCTTCAGCCAGACACGCCAGATGTGGCTCTCCTGGCCGGAGTAGGTGCCGCGGGTGGAGTCGGGGTCATTGGACCAGAACACGATCATCTCGGTGTTCTGCAGGGCGTCCTCCAGCAGATTGAACTGCTCGGGCATGCCCAGACGCCACTGGAAGCCGTAGGTGTGAGTGGCGCCCCAGTGCCAGCCTTCCCAGGAGTCCGGGTTGTCGTACACGGGGGTGTAGTGCAGCATGTGCATGAAGCGGTGGAAGGGGCCCATCTTGTAGCCGACCACGCCCCAGTTGTGGTGGGAGGAGGTCATACCGGTCAGGGCAGCCTCGCCGTAGGTCTTCTGCACGCGCTCGATCTCGCCGGCGATCAGGCTGACGGCCTCATCCCAGGAGATGCGCTCATAGCCGCTCTTGCCGCGGTTCTGGGGGTTGCGCTCGCCGTTGGGGTCCCAGTCCACACGCTTCATGGGGTAGAGGATCCGGTCGTCGGAGTAGACACGGTTCTTCTCGCCATGGACCGGGGGGGACAGGCGGAACGCCTTGGGGGGTGAATACTTCTTCCCGTCGCTGCCCTCAATGACCCAGGGCTTCGGGAAATCGCTCTCGGGGATCTGCAGCGGGCGCACGCGGGTGATCTTACCGTCTTCCACGTAGACGGAGACCGGGCCGCCGCCCGTCATATTGGTATACATTTTCTCCATGAAATTGGTTCCCTCCTTCTTGTTTTCGGGGATCGTCAGACCGCTTCCTGAACAAATCTTAGCATGGCGGTCCGGGGTTGTCTAATACCGTTTCCCCCATCCAGATATAATCATTCGGTTATATCAGATTCGATGTAAGAAGGGGCGCGGCGCCGCGCGAACGGTGCCACGCCCGCTTCAAGGGTTGATTAAACCCACTCGGACTGGATCTCTTCCGCAAAGTCCGTGCGGAACATGGCAATGACCGCCTTGATGGCGTCGCGCAAAAGCACGATGGCCAGCAGGGCCATGGCCACAAACTCGAAGATATAGAAGGGCCAGTAGGGGATCA
>JBJEYS010000188.1:0-1807 GCA_051886995.1 Oscillospiraceae bacterium | reverse complement strand
GGGCGTTGGTCAGGGTGGACTTGCCCACGTTGGGCCGGCCCACGATGGAGATGATGCCGCTTTTTTTGATCTCGTTCATATGCAGGTGATCCTCAACTTTCCTAAATTTACGGCATTGAGCTATTTGCCGCTTGAAACCGGTACTTCCTTCCGCTCCTGGATCAGCCCCATGACCGCGTTGACCACCCAGTCCAGTACCCAGGCGGCCAGCCCGGAAATGACCAGATTGATCAGCACCATCAGGGGCAGGCAGGCCATCCGGCCGTTCACCGTGGGGACGGCCGCGCACAGAACCGGGTAGATCAGCATATCCGCGGCGTAGGAGACCAGGTGGATGGGCAGCGTCAGCCGGGCCACCCGGTCCACGCACCAGCGCACCGGCGCGGGGGTTCGGCTCCCGTCAAACTGCCGCAGGCAGGAGAACAGGCACACCGTCTGGGCCAGGGTCAGCAGGCTGGCGCGGTAATTGTAATTCCAGCTGTAAAACGGCTGACCCGGCCGCAGCGCCTGCTGGGCCGCGTACTGCACCAGCCCCGCCACGGCCGCCAGGCCGATCCAGCCCAGCAGCAGCCAGAGCCGTTTGACCTTCACCGGGTGCTCCCGCAGCCAGGCCCCCAGGACGTAATAGGTCAGCGGGTAGATCTCCGTCCACCAGTCCGGGATGATCTGCCAGCGCAGGTTGACCAGGGCGGGAAGGGCCGTCATGACGATCAGCGAGATCAGCAGAGCCTTTTTCCCCCGCTCCTCCAGCGCGCGCCAGGCGGCGTTCAGAAAGGGCGTGAGCAGGAACAGCCCGATGTACATCTCCACATACCAGCCGTATGGGGCGGCGCTGAAATCCAGCACCCGCCGAAGGACGCCCAGCGCGGAGATCTCCTCCTTCAGCCAGAGCAGCCGGAAGGCCAGACACACCGCCGCCGCCAGCAGATAGGTCAGCAGCACCGGCAGGAGCTTGCGGTAATAGCCCCTGCTCCATGTGCGCCCCACGCACAGGTAGCCCGTCAGGATCAGGAACAGGGGCACCGCGCTGACAAAGGCCATGCGCAGGACGGTGCCCGCCGCCATGCCGATCCCCTGAAGGGGCTCGCTGTAAAAGCCGTTGTACAGGAAGGAGTGCACGGCCAGCACAAAGGAGATCGCCACCGCCCGGGTCAGGTCGATCCCGTAATTTCTCTGTTTTTTCATCCTGTCAACCCCTTGTGATCCCAAGGCTGTTCAGGATCGCTTCCTCCCGCTCCCGCATCTGCGCCTTCTGCGGGCCCTCGTCCATGTGGTCGTAGCCCAGCAGGTGGAGCGCCGAGTGGACCGCCAGGTAGGACAGCTCCCGCTCCAGCGGGTGGCCGAACTCCTCCGCCTGGGCGGCACAGCGCTCCAGGGAGATGACCATGTCCCCCAGGGGCACCAGGCCGGTGTCCGGGTCGGCCCAGTCTTCGGAGGGCTTGTCCCCCGGCTGAAGCTCAAACATGGGGAAGGAGAGCACGTCGGTGGGCCGGTCCACCCCGCGCTGCTCCAGATTGATGGCGTGGATCTCCGCGTCGCCGGTGATGAGCACGTCCACCTCGCAGGGCACGTCCACCCCCTCGGCGTCCAGGGCGGCGCAGATCACCCGGCGCAGCAGGCCGCTGTGGGCCTCTCCGCCGGAAATTTCAGATTCCAGGATGATCATGTGTTCCATCTTACCGCCGCCTTCCGTAGTTCGTCCGGGGGCCGGGCTTGTCCGCCAGGGCCTTGCGGCCCTCCTCGTATTTGTCAAAGGCCTTGACGATGTCCCGCACCAGCTTGTGGCGCACCACGTCCCGGTTGGACA
>JBJEYS010000187.1:0-1816 GCA_051886995.1 Oscillospiraceae bacterium | reverse complement strand
AACCAGTTGGAGCCCTCCTCGGGGACCACATAGGCCAGATCCTCGTTGTTCTCCAGCATGGTCAGATAGTCTCCTGCGTAATAGGCGGCGATGGCGGCGTTTCCACCTTCCATCTTCTGGAATACCTGATCCATGACCTTACCCTGGTACACACCCTTGGCGGCAGCGTCGGACAGCTTCTGGAAGGCTTCACGGATCTGGGCTTCATCGGTGGTGTTGACGGAGTAGCCCAGGGACATCAGAGCGATACCCAGAGCGTCCCGGGAGTTGTTAATGAGCAGGACGTCACCGGCGTATTTTTCATCAAACATGGCGCTCCAGCTGGTGATGGGCTCGTCCACCATGGTGGTGTTGTAGATGATGCCCAGGGTGCCCCAGGTGTAGGGTACGGTATACTTGTTTTCGGGATCATAGGACAGGTTTTTGAACCGGTCGTCGATTTTGGAGAAGTTGGGGATGTTGTCGTAGTTGAGCTCCGCCAGCATATCTTCCTCAATCAGCTGGGAGATCATATAGTCAGAGGGGACGATGACATCGTAATTGGCGCCGCCGCTTTTCAGCAGGGAATAGAGGGCTTCGTTGCTCTCGGCGGTCTGATAATTCACTTTGATGCCAGTCTCTTCCTCAAATTGATCGATCAGGTCGGTGTCGATGTATTCGCCCCAACTGCATACGTTGACAACGCGTTTACCGCCGCTGCTGTTTCCGCCGTCAGAATTGCCGCCAGTGGCATTCGTGTCGTCCTTCATCGCGCATCCGGACAGGAGCAGAGCCAGCGCCATCACGCAGGCGAGGGTCAAGGCAGTGATTTTTTTCAATTGATCATTCCTCCAGTAGAATATGGTTTTATCTCAAGGCCCATGGGCCGGGAGACCTTAATGAAGCCGTTTGGCCGCGGCCTTTTCCAGGCGGGCCTCCCGCACATTGACGATGACCAGCAGAATGAGCACGGCGGCAAACAAAAGGGTGGAGATGGCGTTGATCTCCGGGCTGACCCGCTTTTTCGTCATACCATAGATGGCCATGGCCAGGGTCTGGGTGGACGAGCCGGCGGTAAAGTAGGAGATGACGAAGTCGTCAATACTCATGGTGAACGCGATCAGCGCGCCCGAGACGATGCCGGGCTTGATCTCCGGGATGATGACCTTCCAGAAGGCCTGCATCCAGGTGCAGCCCAGATCCTGGGCCGCGTCCACAAGATTCTTGTCCATCTGACGCAGCTTGGGCATGACATTCAGGATCACATAGGGAATGTTGAACGAGATGTGGGCCAGCAGCAGAGTGCCAAAGCCCAAATACAGCCGGGGAGCTGTCAGCCGGAAACTCTCCTCCATCCAGGTGACAAAGCCATTCCAGCAGCCAAAGGCGGCCACAAAGAACAGGCACAGGGACACACCGGTGACGATATCGGCGTTCATCATGGGAATGTTGTTAACGATCATCAGCGGCTGCCGCCAGCGGCGCTTCATGTTGTAAAAGCCGATGGCCGCGAAGGTGCCCGCCACCGTGGAGATGACAGTGGCCAGGAGGGAGACCAGCAGGGTAGTGTAGACGCTCTGCATAACGATCCGGTCCTGAAACAGCTCCGCATACCACTGAAGGGAAAAGCCCTTCCAGACCACATTGCTGTTGCCTGCGTTGAAGGAGAAGACGATCAGCAGGAAAATGGGAGCGTACAGGAACAGAAAGACCAGCGCCATGAACAGACGGCTTCCCACACGAGACTGCTTTTTCATAGCATCACCGCCTGTTCTTCGCCCTCACCGAAGTGGTTCATGACCCACATGCAGACCACCACAATGACCATCATCACCAG
>JBJEYS010000186.1:0-6915 GCA_051886995.1 Oscillospiraceae bacterium | reverse complement strand
GGACCGCGTTTGAGGGCGGCAACCACATGGCCACCTGGATCTACAGCCACGGCGTTTTCGCCCACTATGAGTGGCTGCTGAGCCAGACGCAGGATACCATTGAGAAGCGCGGCAAACTGGAGTGCCTGAAGAACGACTTTGAGTATGCTGACGAGCAGGACACCAGCGAAGCCCGCGTGATCGGCACTCTGGACGGCGAAAATGTTTACTATGCGACCGGTAAAGCCGGAGCCGGCACCGCCGACTACAATGGCTTCTGGATGAACATGGGCGGCAAGTCCGTCCTGAAGGGGCCCAACTGGAAGCCCGGCGAATAAAAGCGAAGAATAAATGATAAAAGGATGAGGCAGGGGTTCTCCCGGCCTCATCCTTTTTCATACACGGAATACGAGAGACGGCCGGGTGTACGGAAAATCAGACTTGCAATCAATGGGAAAAAATATATAATGACTACTGATGTAAGATGTCCGCCCCATGTGGCTTACCCAAATGACATTTTCCCGGATTTCGGCAGAAGGGAGATCATTATGCCAAAGATGCGAGTGTTGATTTGTGACGACAATCCGGCGATCCAAAAAAGCCTGTCCAGTTATTTTGAGGCGGAAAATATGGACGTTCTGTATGCCGCCACAGGAGAGGAAGCGCTGGCCTGCCTTCGTGATAAGGAGCCGGATCTTGTCATTTTGGACATCATGCTGCCTGATATCAGCGGCCTTGATGTGTGTCTGGAGATCCGAAAAACGAAGAATATCCCGATCCTTATGCTCTCTGCCAAGAGCGAGGAGGTAGACCGGATCGTCGGGCTGGAGATCGGTGCTGACGACTATGTTACAAAGCCGTTTTCTCCACGCGAGGTGGCTGTCCGGGCAAAAAAATTATTGAAACGATATTATTCGGTCGGGCAGGAAAAACGATTTACCTTAGCCGAACTGACGATTTTTCCGGACTCCTACGAGGTCTTCGTTGGAGAACAGCGCATCCGCCTGACCACAAAGGAATTTGAGGCTTTGCTGTATCTGGTGTCCCATGCGGGCAAAGCAGTCACACGCGAGCATATCATCAATGCTGTCTGGGGCAGTGAGTACATCGGGGAACCAAGAATCGTGGATACGCTGATCAAGCGCCTGCGGCAAAAATTGATCACTGCGTCGGATACGCAGGTCCATTTTAACATTGCTACCATTTACGGTGTGGGCTACAAAGCAGAGGTGTTTTGATGAAACCAAGGCCAATCAAGCTTTGTCTGATCGCATTGATGATGGCATGTATTTATGTTCTGGGACTTGTGGTCGGCGTTTTTGTTATATGCTATATTCCGGGCAGCCGAAATAGGGAACAGTTTTGGAAGCTGGAAAACCAGCTTGCTGCGCAATATATTGAGAACGGCGGGATGAGCCGTGCCTCGACCATGGGAGGCGTGGCGCTGCTGGCGTACGATTCGAAAGGGGTTCTTTTGGATCAAACCGTCTATACAAGCCGTGTCTTTCAGAATTTTATATCGGAAGCCAGGCAAAACGACCTGAAAGAGATCCTGGAGGGAAAGAACACATTTCGGCTTGTGCTGCTGGCAGAGGATCGAACGGTCGGCCTTGGCTATACTTCTCTTGCTTACGTCGGGGTCCCTCTGGTCACGGACGGGAAAATTACAGGAGCTATGGTATGGGTCGTGGAACTGCGGGATCTGCCCGACACGATTGTGGGCTATATCTGCGTGTTTACGGCCATTTTTGCTATGGCGGCGGGGTTTACCTTTCTGAGCCTGCGCAATCAGCGGCGCTATGAGCGGATGCGCCGAAATTATACCGATAATATCACCCATGCGCTGAAATCGCCGATCGCATCGATCAAGGCGTTGACGGAGGCATTATCCGACGGAATGGAAAAAAGTCCGGCGGACAGGAATGTGTACTACGGTATGATCATCCGCGAGGCAAACCGTCAGGAGCGTATGATCCACGATGTTCTGGAGCTGTCAAAGCTGCAAAGTTATTGCGTGGACTGCCCCCGGAAGATTGTGGATGCGGCGGATGTCTTTGCCCCGGTGTTTGAAAAATACGCCTCGCTCTGTGACCTGATGGGTATTGACTTTCTTGTTTCGGAGGAATTTGAGCATTTGCCGCGACTGTACACACATGCGGCCTCGGTCCAGCAGATCCTGGAGACCCTATTTGACAATGCGCTGAAGTATGTCCCGGAAAACGGGACGATCTGTGTGTCGGTCACGAAGTCGCGCAGGCGCATTACCGTCTGCATTGCTGACAACGGGAAAGGGATCTCGGCCAAAGATCTGCCGCATATATTTGAGCGGTTTTACAGAGCCAATCGAAATGATAACGAGTCCGGCAATGGGCTTGGGCTTGCCATTGCAAAGGAACTCGCCTCGAATTTGAACGAAAAGGTCTGGCTTCGAAGCGAGGAAAATGTTGGAACAGAGGCGTTTTTAACAGTGTCTCTGAAAAAATGGAAATACTTCCGTGAACAATGCTGAGCCGGAGGTACTTCAGAGCGCCTTCGCTTAGGAAGACGCTCTTTTTGTAACCGCAAGACACAAAAACGCCACATTTATTTCACAATCAAACGTTTAATGCCGCTCCTGCAGTTGTTATAATTACACAAAACCAAGGGAGAAAGGGAGGCGCTTTTCAACAATAAGGAACACATGAAACGAAAGCGGAAATCATAGGTAAACTCAAATAACTGTAAGGGAGTAGAAACAATGAAGAAACTGATTGCACTGATCCTGGCTCTTGTTATGACTCTGGCTCTGGCAGCTTGCGGCGGCACGGGCGGCAATGCAGGGACATCTCCCGATCCGCAGACGAGCGAAACCACACCCACAAATGAACCCGCAGGCGATCCCACAGCGGAGGATGTTCTGCTGGAAATCGTCCACGACGGTGACGCCACCAAGATCACCGGCGAAGCTTACAACGAGTATTTTGACGGAAACGCCCTGGAGGGTGTGAAGGCCCTGCTGGCCGAAGGCAAAGTCTATGTGAACGGCATCAAGGTGCCTGCCACCGAGGACGAGACCAAGGACTATCAGGTCAACGGCGTATCCAGTCTGTACAAGACCAACGCGGGCTGGGGCTTCAACGTCCACAAGACCACCAGCGCCGACAACCTGTCCTTTGAGGACGCCCGCCTGGGCTTCTATGAGACCATTACCACCGTGCGCGGCCATGTGACCACCCTCTACGGCGACAGCGCCACCGGGCTGGTCAACAAGATCGATTCCCAGTCTTTTGACGTGTTCCGTATTACATACTTTGAAAATCACGGCGGCCAGGTCGATAAGATCGAGCGCGGCGACTTCGAGCTGGAGACCAACCGTGTCCGCCCCGATGTGGAGTCCATCACCTCTGTTTCCGCTGACCGGTTCGACAGCGACATCAAAGTCGGCGACGTGGTCATCTATTACTACGGCCCCGATGGCTGGGTCATGCAGAAGGCCGTTCCCATGGAGGGCACCCTGGCCAAGGATGAGAACAAGAACTTTGTGATCAACGGCGGCCAGAGCAACGAGTATGTCCATATCGAGTCCAACGTGTCCCGGTACAACCTGATCAACTGCAACCGGCCCACCCAGTTCTACACCGCCTATGTGCGTCTGGGCCTGACCGACCTGTCCGTGGTGACCTGGTGCACGCCCACCGGCCATCCCATCGGCTTCACTTACGGCGACAAGGCTGCTGCCAAGGAGGCCCTGGCCCTGGCCATCGAGCATGCCGCCGCGGCCAAGGAAGGTGTGGCGGTCAGCGTGGACGGCTCTGATGTTGCCAAGGGCACCATGTGGGTCGCCCAGGCTGATCTGGACGCCTTTGATGCGGCCATTGCTGAGGCCCAGGCTGTCTGCAACAAGAACAGCACCGCAGTCCAGGAGTATGACGCGGCCATCTACGCCCTGTCCGAGGCTCTGGGCGCGGGCGGCGAGAAGCCCACCGGCTTTGTGGGCGCCCAGGGTGAAGGCACTCAGGGCTGATCCCCACAGTACATTTGAAGAATATGAAGTAAATCGGGAAAGCACGGCCTGTTCGAAACGGGCCGTGCTTTCCCTGAGAACCGTATGAAAGGAACGTAACTATGAAAAAGGTCCTCGCGCTGATCCTTGCGCTTGCTATGGCGCTTGCCCTTGTTGCCTGCGGCGATAAGGACAGCGGCCAGGCTGATCCCTCTCCGGACACCGTGCCCGATGCCGTGAAGGGAGATCCCGCAGCGGAGGATGTCCTGCTGGAAATCGTCCATGACGGCGATGCCACCAAGATCACCAACGCGGCCTTCGATCATTATTTCGGAGGGAATGCACTTGAGGGCGTGAAAACCCTGCTGGACGAGGGCAAGATCTACGTCAACGGCATCAAGGTTCCCGCTACGGCGGATGAAACTATTGATTATCAGGTCAACGGCGTGTCCAGCCTGTACAAGACCAACTCCGGCTGGGGCTACAACGTCCACAAGACCACCAGCGCCGACAATCTGTCCTTTGAAGAGGCGCGGTTAGGCTTTTATGAGACCATTACCACCGTGCGCGGCCATGTGACGACCCTCTATGGAGACAGCACCACCGGCCTGATCAACAAAATCGATTCCCAATCCTACGATGTGGTTCGTGTAACAGAAACTGTTTTTTACAATGAGTCCATTACTGTGGTCCGCGGAAACTTTGACCTGGAGACCAACCGCGTGCGGCCCGATGTGAACAACATCGTATTCCACTCCTCCAAGTATGACAACAATATTGCTACCGGCGACTTTGCGCTGTATTACTATGGGCCGGAAGGCTGGATCATTGAAAAGGCTGACTCCCTAACAGGTACGCTGTCCAAGAACGCAAATGGCTGGTTCGTGATCAACGCCGGCCAGAGTGATGAATATGCCTGCATCGAATCCAACGTATCCCGCTACAACCTGATCAACAGCAATCGCCCGACCCAGTTCTATACCGCGTATGTTAATCTGGGCCTGACCGAAGTGCCCGTTGTCATGTGGTGCACGCCCACAGGTCATCCGATTGGCTTCACCTATGGCGACAAGGCAACGGCAAAGGGAGTCCTTGCCCTCGCCATCGAGAATGCGAAGGCCGCAAAGGAAAATGTGGTTGTAAGCGTGGACGGCTCCGATGTTGCCAAGGGCACCATGTGGGTCGCCCAGGCCGATCTGGATGCGTATGACGCCGCAATCGCTGAGGCGCAGGCTGTTTGCAACAGAAACAGCACCGCCGTTCAGGAATATGACGCGGCCATCTACGCGCTGGCCAACGCTTTGGGTGAGACCGGCGAGAAACCGACCGGCTTCCTCGGCGCGCAGGGCGAAGGCACAAAGTAAACCTGTTTTCTACAATCGATTTCCGAAAGAAACACCGATGGCCGCAGATTCCGGTTCTGCGGCCATCGGTGTTTCAACCAGGGAAAAAGCGCTTGCCTCACGGAGAAGCGGTGTGGTTCAGGGGGGAAACTCAAGGCTTCCGGCCCGCAAGGCAAAGACTTTTGTACCCCTGCGCGGCTCGGAAGCAGCGGAGTTTTATTTTTGCGTGATTTGTTCTACCAGCTCCACCGCGGCGAACACCATGCTGTCGCAATGGTCCTTTTTGGTCATGCCCTTTTCATTGCCGATGGCCAGCAGCCGGGCGCAGTCCAAATCGCCCTCCTGTTCCCGGAAGGACTGCATCAGCGCACGGCTCTCCTCCTCGCCGCAGCCCAGGACGCCCAGGGCCATCAGCGCCCCGGTGACGGCGCCGCAGGTGGCGCCGCGGCGCATTCCGGAGCCGAAGTTGGATGCCAGAGCGTTGGCCTGCTCCTCGGTCAGGCCCGCCTCTTTGGCGAAGGGGATCAGCACCGACTGGGCGCAGTTGTAATGGGTGGTCTTGTCCGCGCGCAGGGCGGCGGCGTGTTCCAGATGAGTCATAAAATTTTCTCCTTCTCTATATTAATTGAAAATATCGGGGTTCTCCGCGAACAGGCGGCGCACCTGCTCCAGCACCCGCCGGTTCTCCGGCTTTTCCAGTGCCGGGTCGGAGTGCAAAAGCTCCTGGGCCGCCTGTTGGGCCTCCTTCAGCACCCGCATGTCGCCCGCCAGATCGGCCACACGCAGCTGGGGCAGGCCGTGCTGGCGCTTGCCGAAAAAGTCGCCGGGGCCGCGGGCCTTCAGGTCCTCCTCGGAGATCTGAAAGCCGTCGTTGGTCTTCGTCATGACCTTCAGCCGCTCCCGGGTCTCGGGGGTCTTGTTTTCCGAGATCAGCACGCAGTAGGACTGGTGCTTTCCCCGGCCCACCCGGCCCCGCAGCTGGTGAAGCTGGCTCAGACCGAAGCGCTCGGCGTTTTCCACGATCATCAGGGCGGCGTTGGGCACGTCCACGCCCACCTCGATCACAGTGGTGGACACCAGCACGTCCACCTCCCCGGCGGCAAAGGCGGCCATGACTGTCTCCTTTTCCTTCGCCTTCATTTTTCCGTGGACAACGGCCACCCGCAGGTCGGGGAAGACGTGAGCGCGCAGCTCCTCCACATAGGAGGTGACCGCCTTCAGGTCGGCGGTGGCTTCCTCGCCCTCCTCCACCATGGGGCAGACGATGTAGGCCTGCCGGCCCTCGCCCACCAGCTTGCGCACGAACCCGTACATGCGCTGCCGCTTGTCCTCACCTACCAGGTAGGTGGCCACCGGAGTGCGCCCCGGCGGCAGCTCGTCCAGCACGGATACGTCCAGGTCGCCGTAGATGATCAGCGCCAGGGTGCGGGGGATAGGAGTGGCCGACATGACCAGAACGTGGGGATGCAGCTCGGCCTTAGCCGCCAACGCCGCCCGCTGGGCCACGCCGAAGCGGTGCTGCTCGTCAGTGACCACCAGGCCCAGGCGGGAGAAGACCACCCCTTCGGACAACAGGGCGTGGGTGCCCACGATCAGGTCAATTTCACCCGC
>JBJEYS010000185.1:0-6915 GCA_051886995.1 Oscillospiraceae bacterium | reverse complement strand
CCCGCGTGGCCCGGTATAAATCCCAGGACATGGTGGACAACCGCTATTTCTCCCATACCAGCCCCACCTACGGAAGCCCCTTTCAGATGATCCGCGCTTTCGGTCTGTCCTTCCGCACCGCCGGAGAGAACATCGCCTACGGCCAGCGCACCCCACAGGCCGTGGTCAGCGCATGGATGAACTCCAGCGGCCACCGGGCCAATATCCTGAACGCCTCTTACACCCAGATCGGCGTGGGGTATGTGGCCAACGGGAACTATTGGACCCAGATGTTCATTGGCTGAATTTGCGTGCAAGTCGGCCCGTGCTCCTGTGGGAGCGCGGGCCGACTTGACTTTTCGGGGCGGGTGTGTTAATAATGATTGAACAGACAGAACAGACCACGGATGTGGAAGGAGGCGCTTGAAGTATGGACGAACAGCCGGGATATTTTGATATTTATTCAGTCGGCTGCTTCTGGTTTACCCAAGAGGAGGTCGAGCGCCTGATGGTCGGCTGCAGAATGTTTTCCCTGAAGAAAGGGGAGACGCTGTACCACGCCGGCGAGGGTGAAAAAAAGGTCTACTATCTGCACAAGGGGAAAACTAAGTTCCACATGATCTACCCGGACGGGAGCAACCGCACCACCTCCTATTCGGAAGCGCCCGGCTTCGTGGGTATTATCAACGTCCTGCCCGGCCATCTGATGCTCAATCACTGTACCGCTGTAACCAACTGCGTGGTTTCCGCCTGCTCCGCTGAGCTGTTCATGCAGCGGGTGCGGGAGTGTGGCCTGATGGAGAAACTGTTTCAGTACGCCATTGGGATGGCCCGCCACATCTATACCAGCCTGACGGTGCTGCTCTCCGAGGACCGCGACAAACTGGTGGATATGCTGCGCAATGAGCAGATGCTGACCCTTCAGGAAACCGCCGATTTCATCGGCTGCTCCCGGGTACATGTGTCGCGTCTGTGCAGGCAGCTGGAGGAAAAAGCAAAGGAAAAGGAATCGGAACATGAAAGCAGCTGAGGGCCGCCGGAAGGCGGTCCTGTTCTTTTGCTGAAAAGAGAAAAGTTTTTTTGCTTTTGTAACATCATGTTGCAGAAAGCAGGAGCCGGTTTTGGTACAATGTGACCGTGATCCGGGGCGGCGGCAGGCGTCGTCGGTACGCGGCCGCATCCCCAACCAAATATCATAAAAAGGAGAGACAGTCATGATTATTGATGTCAATATGCATCATCTTCCCGAGAATCTGTTTGATGACGAGAAGGTCCTGGACGGCTTCCTGTCCACCGCTCCCCGCGGCTTCGGTGAGATCGCCAGCATGGGCCTGACCGAGAAGGGTCAGCGCCAGATCATTCTGGAGAAGCCCAAGGGCTACCAGAACCTGAACTACGTTGAGGGCGACTACAACCTGGAGGCCAAGCTGAAGGCCATGGACGACGCTGGCGTGGACATCGGCCTGCTGCGCGTGCCCGTGTGGCAGGAGTGGCTGCGTCTGGACACCTGCAAGGTCGTCAACGACAACGCCGCTGATATGTGCAAGCGTTCCAACGGCCGTCTTTATGCCAACGCCTGCGTTCCCCCGTGGGGCGGCAAGGAGAACATCTACGAACTGGAGCGCTGCATCAAGGAACTGGGCATGGTCGGCGTTCAGGTGGCCTGCCACTACGGCCAGCTCTATCTGGATGACGAGGCGTTCCGCCCCTATCTGAAGACCATCGAGAAGCTGGGCGTGCCCGTCGTGGTGCACCACACTCCCGGCCCTGTGCATTGGCAGAGCCTGTATGAGTTCACCAACCTGCGCCGTGAGCTGGGCCGCGTGACCGACCAGGCCACCGCCGTGGGCCGTGAGCTGTTCAGCCACATGTTCGAGGAGATGCCCAACCTGAAGTTCATCCACACCATGTTCGGCGGCAACTGGTTCGCCAACTACAACCTGCTGTGCCCGCACAAGTCCAAGAAGGCCGAGGCTATGGACCGTTTGGATCTGAGCGAGGGCGACAAGATCCGCGGCTATCTGAAGAACAACCTGTACTTCGACACCACCCACCCCGCTTCCTGGGGCAAGGAGCAGGTCGAGTGCGCCATCAAGGTCTGCGGCGCCGACCACATCCTGTTCAGCTCCTCCTTCCCCGTCTTCTACAACTGGATGAGCGACGGCGTGGAGTTCATGAAGGGTCTGGACATTTCCGAAGAGGATCGCGAGCTGGTCATGAGCGGCAACGCCATCCGTCTGTTCAACCTGAAGGTGTAATCTTTCCCTTAACCTTAAAAAGAAGCTGCGGTTTTTCCGCAGCTTCTTTTTTGAATGCGGAGCGAGCCAACGGCGAAGTCCGATCGGCAGGAGAAGAACAAGGTAAAACAAAAACAGCCGTTGGCAGAAACACCAATGACTGTCTTTGGAAAGTGCGAACAGTTTTGAGGTATTGACTTTCAGTTTTGCACCAAAAACCGAATCGAAGCCCAGCGCAGCGGGTTTGATTCGGAAAGGAGGAGCAGAGGAATGAGTGCGCTCTGACTTTTGAAAAAAGTCGGAGCAAGCGATATGCAGCTTGCTCCGACGCGGCACGCCCGAAGTCGAAGCGAAGCGGGAGATGCCGGTGGCATGTCCCGCCGCTTCGAGTCCCTTCCCGAGAGGGCGAGCCAACGGCGAAGTCCGATCGGCAGGAGAAGAACAAGGTAAAACAAAAACAGCCATCGGCAGAAATACCGATGACTGTCTTTGGCACGCCCGAAGGGACTCGAACCCCCAACCCTCAGAACCGGAATCTGATGCGCTATCCATTGCGCTACGGACGCATATGAACCGCGAAGCGGTTTGTTCAGCAGAATGTATTATAGCAACCTTTCCCCTTTTTGTAAAGGGCCACTTTTGAAATTTCCTGCCGAAAATCGAAAAAACCGCAAAAAAAGTATTGACACGGCGACCCGCCCGTGGTAATATATTTCTTGCGCTGAGCAGCGCGGAAACATGCGCGAGTGGTGGAATTGGCAGACTCGCTAGATTCAGGTTCTAGTGTGCATTACGCACGTGCGGGTTCAAGTCCCGCCTCGCGCACCAAAAGAGACAGTCGAAAGACTGTCTCTTTTTTTATCCATTTGCCCCGGAGCAGGGCGGGCGCAGTACGCCTTGCATTCGGCGGGACGATAGGGTACAATGAAAAATAAATTGAGCGACAGGGGTGTTCCGATGAACTATCGTCCTGATAAGTACGGGAATCCGATCTCCATTCTGGGCTACGGCTGCCTGCGCTTTTCGCAGACCCGGGGTAAGATTGATGTTGAGAAGGCAGAGCGGGAGATCATGACCGCCTTTCGGGGCGGGGTCAACTACTACGACACGGCCTACGTTTATCCCGGTAGCGAGGCGGCGCTGGGAGAGATCCTGGAGCGCAACGGCATTCGGGAACAGGTGTCCATCGCCACCAAGCTGCCCCATTACCTGGTGCGGGGCGCGGACGGCCCGGAAAAGATCTTCGCCGAGCAGCTCAAGCGCCTGCGCACCGACTACATCGACTACTACCTGATGCACATGCTGACCGACGTGAACGCTTGGGAACGCTTAAAGGGACTGGGTATTCTGGAGTGGCTGGAGGAGAAGAAGCGCAGCGGCGCCATCCGGCAGGTAGGGTTTTCCTACCACGGAAATTCCGAGATGTTCTGCAAACTGGTGGATGCCTATGACTGGGACTTTTGTCAGATCCAGTACAACTATATGGACGAGCACTCCCAGGCGGGGCGGCGGGGGCTGAATTACGCCCACGAAAAGGGGCTGCCCGTCTTCATCATGGAGCCGCTGCGGGGCGGGAAGCTGGTCAGCCTTCTGCCCCAGAAGGCCAAGGACACCTTTGCGGACTACCCGGTGCAGCACACCCCGGCCCAGTGGGCGCTGCGCTGGCTCTGGAACCAAAGCGAGGTGACCTGCGTTCTGTCCGGTATGAACTCCGTGGAGATGGTGGAAGACAACGTCCAGACTGCCTCTACGGTCGAGATCGGAGAGTTGGGCGAAGCGGAAGAGGAGATGCTGCGGTGTGTGGTGGCGGCCATCAACGCCAACATGAAGGTGGGCTGCACCGGCTGCGGCTACTGTATGCCCTGCCCCAAAGGTGTGGACATTCCCGGCACCTTTGCCGCCTACAACCGCCGGTATTCTGAGGGAAAATTCCCAGCCTTGAAAGAGTACTTCATGTGTACCGCCATGCGCCGGCAGTCCACCGCGGCCTCCAACTGCGTGGGCTGCGGTCGGTGTGAGACCCACTGCCCCCAGGGTGTTTCCATCCGGGAGCAGCTGAAAAACGCCCAAAAGGAGCTGGAGGTACCCGTCTACAGGATTGCACGGAAGATCTGTCAGGTATTGAAGGTATTTTAAGATACACGCGGCAGCGGTCAACATGGACCGCTGCCGCGTGTTTTATAAATATTATGTGGTTTCCAGCCGCCCGTACAGTTCCATACAGTGCCGCAGGCGCCGGGCCAACTCGGGGGTGAAGCTGCCGGGCAGTGCTCGCCAGCACCAGTTGCTTCCCACGGTGGAGGGAATGTTCATCCGGGCCTCGCTGCCCAGACCCAGAATGTCCTGGGCCTGTACCACGGTCAGTTCGGCAACACTGCTCCAGAGGGCACGCATCATGCCCCAGTGGTCTTCCTCGCCGGTCAGACGCAGGTAGTCCCGGGCGCGCTCCGCGTCGGCGGGATCGGCGGAAGAGAGCCATCCCAGAGCGGTGTCGTTGTCGTGGGTGCCGGTGTAGGCCACGCAGTGGACGGGGTAGCAGTGGGGCAGATAGTCGCTGCCGCTGGAGTCCCGGCTGTCGAAGGCAAGTTCCAGCACCTTCATGCCGGGGAAGCCGCTGTCCCTCAGAAGCTGCCGCACCGAGTCGGTCAGAAAACCCAGATCCTCCGCGATGATGCTCTGGCGGCCAATCTGACGCTCCACCGCCCGGAACAGCTTCATACCCGGTCCCTCCCGCCAGCGCCCGTTCTGCGCGGACGTGTCGCCGTAGGGAATGGCGAAATAGGAGTCAAAGCCCCGGAAGTGGTCGATGCGCAGCACGTTGTACACGCCGCAGAGGAACCCGATGCGGTTCACCCACCAGGCGTAGCCGTCCTGCTCCATGCGCTCCCAGTCGAACAGGGGATTGCCCCAGAGCTGTCCGGTCTCGGAAAAGCCGTCGGGGGGACAGCCGGAGACCTCCCGGGGCACATGGTTTTCGTCCAGCTGGAACAGTTCCGGATGGGCCCAAACGTCCACACTGTCCAGAGAGACATAAATGGGAAGATCTCCGATGAAAGAGATCCCTTTCCCGTTGGCATAAGAGCGCAGGGCGCGCCACTGGGCAAAAAACAGGTATTGCACCACCCGCCAGAAGTCCAATTCCGCCGCGCAGGTTTTCCGTACCGCCTCCAAAGCGTCCGGCTCCCGGTTGCGCAGCTCCGGCGTCCAGTCCAGCCAGGAGGCTCCGTTGTGGCGGTGCTTCAGGGTCATGAACAGGGCATAGTCCTCCAGCCACCCGGCATTCTCCCGGCAGAAGTATCCAAAATCCTCCGGGGGCGCGGCCTGGAACCGCTCCGCCGCCCGGCGCAGCACCGGATAGCGCTTGTGGTACAGAGCGCCGTAATTGACCCGGTCGGGCGTGCTCTCCCAGTCGATGTCCTCATATTCCTCCCGCCGCAGAAGACCCCGGTGCTCCAGCTCCTCCAGGTCGATGAAGTAGGGGTTGCCTGCAAAGGTGGAGAAGGATTGATAGGGGGAATCCCCATAGCTGGTGGGGCAAATGGGCAAAAGCTGCCAGTAGGACTGCCCTGCCGCGGCCAAAAAGTCCACGAAATCGCGGGCGGGGCGTCCCATAGTCCCGATGCCGCCGGGGGACGGCAGGGAAGACAGGTGCATCAGAATACCGCTGCTTCGCATGGATGACACCTCGTTTCAGACCCGGCACATTCTTGCACGCTTTCGCCGGGAATCAGGTCAAAGGGGGTGACCTCATGGACGGCCGGGGCATGCTCCTCCGTACACTGCAGCAGGATCTCCACGCTGCGCCGGGCAATGGCCTCCCGGTACTGTCGGATGGTAGTCAGCTGGGGGGTCAGATAGTGCCCCAGGTCGATGCCGTCATAGCCGATGATAGATATATCTTCCGGTACCCGCAGGCCCCGGTCTCGAATAGCCCGGACAGCCCCCACCGCCATGACGTCAGACATGGCAAACACGGCGGTCAGGTCGGGCATCTTGTCCAGCAGGGCAGCCATCGCTTCATACCCGCTGCCCAGGGCAAATCGGGCCGTGACCAACTGCCGCTCCGGGTCGAAGGGAATGCCATGGGCGGCGAAGGCACGCAGGCAGCCCTCATACCGGGTGGAAGCGGCGTGGGAGAGGTCCATTTTGCCCGCCAGAACACCGATCTTCCTATGGCCCAGGGAGATCAGGTGCTCGATGGCCCGTTTTGCTCCCGCCGCGTCATCGGTACTGACGCTGGACAGATTGGAAAAGCCCAGATCGGCGGCGGAGTTGGTGACCAACACGCACGGGATGGTGATGGGGGAGAACTGCCGTCGAAAATCCTCCAGGGTGCTGCCCAGAAACAGGATGCCCCGGGGACGGCGCTCCCGGCAGACCTGAAGGGCCTGTTCCACCTCGTTGTCGTCCTCGTCAATGTAGTAGATCAGGCAGGCGAAGCCTCTTTCCCGGATCAGGCCCTGCAGCTGCTCCACCAGGGAGGCGAAGAGCATGTTCTGGGTACCCTTGACGATGATGGCGATACCGGTGCTGGTTTGCTGTTTCAGGTGTTTCGCGTTGCTGTTGAGCTTAAAGTCGTGCTCCCGAACCACGGCCTCCACCCGGCGCTTGGCATCCTCTGACACGTTGGGACTGCCGTTGAGCACCCGGGAGACCGTGCCCACGGAATATCCGGACAGCCGGGCAATGTCTTTGATGG
>JBJEYS010000184.1:0-1820 GCA_051886995.1 Oscillospiraceae bacterium | reverse complement strand
TTGCGATGACGACGGCTCTTTGGGTCTTTGAAAAGGCCATGCACCTGATGGACGAGGCCGACGAGTCCACGGGGCGGGCCGACACGGCGGACACCGGGGAATACAAAAACCGGACGCTGGCCATTCTGAACGTCCTGCGCGTGGAGTGCTTTCCTTACTCCGACACCTGCCTGGCGGCGGAGCCCGGAAAGCGGCCCGTGTGCCCGGAGATCGAGGACTTCGAGACCCCCATCGGCCTGGACGACGGCCTCTGCCAGGGCGTGCTGCCCTACGGCCTGGCCGCCCACCTGCTGCTGGACGAGAACCCGGCCCTGGCGGCCTATTTCCAGCAGCGGTATGAGGAGCTGCTGAACGCCGCAAAGCGGAGCGTCCCCGCGGGCAGCGAGGACATTGTGAGCCTGTACGGCGGCATTAAGTACGGTAAATTTGCGAGGTGGTGACATATGGCTCAGGTCGTAACCACTGACAGCACGAAAATTTATCAGCTCCAGAAGTGGCTGGGGCTGAACGAGTCCCCCGACGGGGACACCGCCCTGAAGCTGGGCGAGGCCGCCGTGATGCGCAATTTCCGCGTCACCCGGGAGAGCCATCTTCAAATTCGCCCCGGCTACGCCCCCGTGTGCACCCTGGCGGAGGGCTCCCCCGTGCGGGGGCTCTGGAGCGGCTATGTGAACGGGCAGCCCCACCTGCTGGCGGCCTGCGGCGGACACCTCTGGGACATCGACCGGGAGAGCTGGACGGCTTCCGACCGGGGAGAGATCGACGATGCCGAGACCTTTTTCTTCGGCTTCTCCCAGAAGGTGTATCTGCTGACCGGGTCGGAGTACTACTGCTGGGACGGCGTCAGCCCGGTCTATTTTGTGGACGGGTATGTGCCCCTGGTGACCACCGCGGCCCCCCCGGAGGGCGGCGGCACCCTTCTGGAGCGGGTGAACCTGCTGAACGGAAAGCGGCGCGCGCGGTACTCCCCCGACGGGGAGGCCGCCGTGTTCCGCCTGCCGGAGAGCGGCATCGACGAGATCCTGTATGTGGACGGCACCGATCTGGCGTGGACCGCGGATCCGCAGGCGGGGACCGTGACCTTTGAGAGCGCTCCGCCCAAGGGGGTGAACACCGTCACCATCACCTGGCGCAAGGGCCTCGGCGACCGGAAGAAGGTGGCGGCCATGCGCTTCGCCGAGTTCTACAACGGCTCGGCGGATTCCCGGGTGTTCCTGTACGGGGACGGCACGCACTCAGCGGTGTACTCCGACCTGGACGAGAACGGACAGCCCACCGCCGAGTATTTCCCCGAACTGAACTGCATGGCGGTGGACAGCGCCAACACGCCCATCACCGCCATGATCCGCCACTACGACCGGCTGCTGGTGTTCAAGAGCGATTCGGCCTATTCCGTCCAGTATGACGCCCTGACCCTGGACACCGGGGCGGTGACGGCGGCCTTTTACGCCGTGCCCGTGAACCGGGAGATCGGATGCGCCGCCCCCGGACAGGCAAGGCTGGTGCAGAACAGCCCCCGCACCCTGTTCGGCCGGTCGGTGTACACCTGGGCGCTGGCCTCCGGCGCCGTCCGGGACGAGCGCAACGCCAAGCGCATCAGCGACCGGGTGGAAACCACCCTGGGCAGCTTCGAGCTGGCGGAGTGTGTGACCTTCGACGACGAGCAGCGGCAGGAGTATTACGTCCTGTACGGCGACCGGGCGGTCATCCACAACTACGGAAACGACACCTGGTATTTCTACGACCACTTTCCCGCCCAGCGCATGATCGGCGTGGACGGGGAGCTGTATTTCGGAACGCCGGAGGGCGTGCTGATGCAC
>JBJEYS010000183.1:0-1824 GCA_051886995.1 Oscillospiraceae bacterium | reverse complement strand
TCGACTGCCCGATCTTCGATGTTCCCTTTCAACCGGCAACACTCCCCGCAATTCAAACTCCTGAAGCAATACTATGCGGTGTTCGCCCGGGATATGAAAGCGGCGGGGACATTTGCCCGGAAAATGCCCGTGAGCATTTACAAGCGGGCCAAAATGGAGTACCATAGAATTACTTGATTCTGCATAAGCGAGATGATCTCCATGAACCAACCTGTCCATATTCTCGTCATCGACGCCCAGGGCGGCGGCCTCGGAAAACAGCTGGTGGCCGCAGTGAAGCAGGCGGCGCCCGGCGTGTCCGTCACCGCGGTGGGCACCAACAGCGCCGCCACGTCGGCCATGCTGAAAGCGGGCGCGGACCGCGCCGCCACCGGGGAAAACGCCGTGGTGGTGGCCTGCCGCCGCGCCGATGTGATCATGGGCCCTGTGGGCATCGCCATTGCGGACTCCCTGCTGGGTGAGATCACCCCCGCCATGGCCCTGGCCGTGGGGCAGAGCCATGCCGCCCGGATTTTGATCCCCTCCGACCGCTGCGGCAATCTCATCGCGGGAGTGACCGACCGGAGCATGGGCGAGCTGGTGCGGCACGCGGTGCAGCTGCTGCAGGGTCTGCTGGGCCAGAGCGTTTGCACTTGACACGAAAGCTCCCATCTTTTAAAATAAGACAAGAATGGCCGGCACGAAGCCGGCCATGGAGCGCAGAAGCGCTCCCGTATCCCGTTTTTGTTTTCCCAATCATGTGTGCCAGGAAGGTATGCGCTTTCTCCCGGAGAAAGAGCATACCTTTTTTCTGTGCCGGGTAATTTGCCCTGTCAGGAGGAACCACTTATGTCCACCGTCAAAAAAATCTGCTTCTGCGCCATCTGTACCGCGCTGTGCTATGTGCTGCCCGTGGCCCTTCACCCGTTCGCCGTCGGCACTCTGCTCTCCCCCATGCACATCCCGGTCCTGCTCTGCGGGCTGATCTGCGGCTGGCCCTACGGGCTGTTCTGCGGCGTCGCCGGCCCCATCCTTTCCCACCTGCTCTCCGGCATGCCGGCGGCGGCCATGCTGGTCTCTATGATCCCGGAGCTGTGCGCCTACGGCGTGTTCTCCGGTCTTCTGATGAAGGTGATCCACACCGGAAAGCTGGCCGCCGACCTGTACCTGTCCCTGGTTCCCGCCATGCTTCTGGGCCGTGTGGTGGGCGGCATTGTCCGGGCGGCCGTATACCTTTCTTCCGCCCAAACCTATTCCGTGGGTCTCTGGGCCAGCTCCTATGTGGTGGGCACTCTGCCGGGGATCATTCTGCACCTGATTTTGCTGCCCATCGTGGTGGTGGTGCTGATGAAAGCACGGCTGATCCCGGCGCGCTACCCCAAATGTGCCGTTTCGGAATAAGAGAGAGGATGAACACGGACCAATGCCAGAGCGGAATGAGATCCTGACTACCCAGATCCTCCGGGAGATCAAACAGCGCAAAGTGGAAAACCGCCCCTTCCTGGTCGCCCTGGACGGGCGGTGCGCCTCCGGCAAGACCACCCTGGCCGCGCACCTGCAAGCCGTCTGCGGGTGCGGTGTGGTGCATCTGGACGATTTTTTCCTGCGCCCGGAGCAGCGCACCCAAGAGCGGTACGCAACGCCGGGGGAAAACATCGACCACGAGCGTTTTCTCTCCGAGGTGCTGCTGCCCCTGCGCCGGGGCGAGGCTGCCGAATACCGGCCCTATGACTGCGCCCATCAGACGCTGGGCGACCCCATCCGGGTGGAACCATCCTCCGTGGTCGTGACCGAAGGCTCCTATGCCTGCCACAGCGCCCTCTGGCCCTGGTACGATCTCCGGGT
>JBJEYS010000182.1:0-1829 GCA_051886995.1 Oscillospiraceae bacterium | reverse complement strand
CGGTCCAGGGTGCCCACCAGGTAGCCGGTGATGCGGCGGATGCGCTCAAAGGGCACGCCGTCCTCCTCGGTGCGGCCGCAGCCGGGGCAGCGGTCCCCGATGATGCCGGAGAAGCCGCACACCGGGTCCCGGTCCACCGGGTGGTTGACGCTGCCGTAACCGATGCCGCACTCCTTCATCTTCCGGATGACCCGCTCGAAGGCCTCCAGGTTCTCGCAGGGGTCGCCGTCCATCTCGATGTAGGTGATGTGCCCGGCGTTGGTCAGGGCGTGATAGGGGGCCTCCAGCTCGATCTTGCGGAAGGCGGTGATGGGGTAGTAGACGGGGATGTGGAAGGAATTGGTGTAGTAATCCCGGTCGGTGACCCCCTCGATGGAGCCGTAGCGCTCCCGGTCCATCTTGACGAAGCGGCCGGACAGGCCCTCGGCGGGGGTAGCCAGCAGGGAGAAGTTCAGGCCGCGCCGGGTACTCTCCTGGTCCATGCGCACCCGCATATGGGAGACGATGTCCAGGCCCAGGGCCTGGGCCTTTTCGCTCTCGCCGTGGTGGACGCCCAGCAGGCTTTTCAGGGTCTCGGCCAGGCCGATGAAGCCCACGGACAGGGTGCCGTGCTTCAGCACCTCCCGCACTTCGTCGTCCCAGTCCAGCTTGTCGCTGTCCAGCCACACGCCCTGGCCCATCAGGAAGGGATAGTTGCGCACCTTCTTGCGGCACTGGATCTCAAAGCGCTCCAGAAGCTGGTCCACGCACAGGTCCAGCATCCGGTCCAGCCCCTCGAAGAAGACGTTGACGTCCCCCTTGGCCTTGATGGCCAGCCGGGGCAGGTTGATGGTGGTGAAGGACAGGTTGCCCCGGCCGTTGCAGATCTCCCGGGTGGGGTCGTACACGTTGCCGATGACGCGGGTGCGGCAGCCCATGTAGGCGATCTGGGTCTCGGGCCGCTCGGGGTCGTAGTATTGCAGGTTGAAGGGCGCGTCGATGAAGGAGAAGTTGGGGAACAGCCGCTTGGCGGAGCAGCGCATGGCCAGCTGGAACAGGTCGTAGTTGGGCTCCCCGGGGTTGTAGTTGACGCCGTCCTTCACGCGGAAGATCTGGATGGGGAAAATGGGGGTCTCCCCGTCGCCCAGGCCGGCCTCGGTGGCCAGCAGGATGTTCTTCATGACCATGCGGCCCTCGGGGGAGGTGTCCATGCCGTAGTTGATGGAGGAGAAGGGGGTCTGGGCCCCGGCCCGGGAGTGCATGGTGTTCAGGTTGTGGATCAGGGCCTCCATGGCCTGGTAGGTGGCCCGGTCGGTCTCCTTGACGGCCCGGTAGTGGGCGAAGGTCTGGGCCTTGCGCAGCTCCTCCTCGCCGTCGCTGCCGAACAGCTCCTTCAGGCGGGGCAGCTCGGCCTCGAAGTAGGCGTCGCAGTTCTCCAGGGTGGGAGCCAGGCCGGTCTCCTCTTTGATGGCGGCGATCATGGCCTTCAGGGCGCTCTCGGGGTCCTCCCTGCCGTCCAGCAGCATGAAGGCCCGGGCCAGGTTCTGGCGGTACACGCGCACGAAGGTCTTGCGCACGCCGTCGGCCATGCCGTAGTCGAAGTTGACCACGCTCTGGCCGCCGTGCTGGTCGTTCTGGTTGGACTGGATGGCGATGCAGCACAGGGCGGCGTAGGAGGCGATGTCGTTGGGCTCCCGCAGGGTGCCGTGGCCGGTGGAGAAGCCGCCGTCGAACAGCTTGATCAGGTCGATCTGGCAGCAGGTGGTGGTCAGGGTCAGGAAGTCCAGGTCGTGGATGTGGATGTCGCCCTCCCGGTGGGCCCGGGCGTGGTCGGGGTTCAGGACGAACAT
>JBJEYS010000181.1:0-1830 GCA_051886995.1 Oscillospiraceae bacterium | reverse complement strand
TCGTTGACGGCCCGGATCTCCGCCAGGATGGCGTTGTCGTCCTGGGGCTTTTCCGGCTCGGGAGCGCTCTGGGCCTTCTGCTTCGGCTCCTCATCCGGGATGCCATTCTCGGAGAAGATCAGCCGGTCCTGGGCCAGGTCCAGGTAGCCCGTGGGGAGCAGGCCGGCGTCCAGCATCTCCTGCAGGTCGTCCAGCACCTTGCGGCGGCGGATGCCGGTGGTTTTGGACAGCGCCTCAATGGACACCGACTGGCGTTTGCCGATCAGGCTCAGGTACTTGCGGTAACGCTTGCCCTTGCGGGTGCGCCCCAGGCCGCAGAACAGCAGCACCAGACCCAGGCAGAGGAACGCCAGCAGGGAGACCAGCTCGGTGAGCATGCCGACCACGCTGCCCAAGGAGACGGCTTCCGCCAGCTCGGTCAGAAAGCCCAGACTGAAAATGCCGGCGATGATGGCTCCCGCGACGGTCAGGCCCTTGCCCCGGGGGAGCTTGGGGCCGCTCTGCCTGGCCGCCTTTTTCGCGGACGCGGCGGGCCCGGGCGAGGCCTTCTGCCCGGCGCTCTGCTGCGTGCGGGCCTGCTGCGCGGCGTACTGCTGCCGGGCCTGGGCCTGCTGCCCGGCGTTCCGGGCGGCGGTCTGCTGCTGCGCGTTCCGCTGCTGCCCGGCGTTCTGCTGAGCGTTCTGCTGGGCGCGCTGCTGCTCCTGCCACTGGCGCTGGATGTCGTAGGGGTGCCGGGGCTGGCTTTTCTTCTTGTCCGCGCCCGTCAGCTTCCGGATCAGCAGAAACAGGGCGACGGGCCAGGTATAGGGGATACAGAACAGGACGACGATGGCCACCCAGCCGATCCAGTCGTTATTGGAATTGTTGTTTTGATTGCCCATGGGGGAGCCTCCCGGTCGGAATACGGAGATTTTCTCCTATTCTATAACGAAAATTTCGGAATGTAAAGAGGGACACTTGTAAACCGCTGTAACCAAACTGTAATTGCTTTTTCGCAGGTCTGACCATATAATATCACTAGCGTTTTCCGACAATCTTTTGAACGCATTTTTTCGGTGGAAACACCGTTTCAGCGGAGGGTATCGAATGGAAAAACAGAATGAAAGCTATGAGGGCAAGCGCGTGCAGACGGGCAAAAAGGGCCCCAGGCTCGCGCTGCTCATCTGCGCCGGGGCGGTGGTCGTCCTGGCGGCGGCGTACATCGGGCTCTGCGCCTGGGCCACGGGGCACATCCTGCCCCACAGCGAGGCCGCCGGCGTGGAGCTGAGCGGGCTCAGCACCGCCCGGGCGGAGGAGCGCCTGGAACAGGCGGCGGAGAATTGGCAGGGCCGCAGCGTGGACCTGGTCTTCAACGGCCGGAGCCTGTCCTGCGAGCTGGACAAGGCCGCTCTGGCCTTTGACGCCGCAGCGGTCACCGAACAGCTGACCGCCGGGGAGAAGCCCTTCCTGGCCCGGGGCGCGGTGTGGATCAGTGCCCTGGCCGGCGGGGAGCGCCGCACGGCGGAGAATCCCCTGGTCTTTGAGGATCAGCTGTACATCGACGGACTGCTCAGCGACCTGAACGCCACCCTGACCCAGCCGGTGGAGCAGCATCAGATGGAGGTGGGCGAAACCGCCCTGACCTTTACCCGGGGCCGGGAGGGCCTGAATTTTGACACCGCGGCGGTGGAAACGACCCTGCTGGAGCGGGTGGCTGGGGAAGACTACAGCGACCTGACCCTGGAGCCCGCCGTCACCGAGCCGGATGAGCCCGACTTCGAGGAGCTGTACCGGCGGGTGTACGTCCAGCCCGAGAACGCCGCCCTGGACCCCGAGACCTACGAGATCACC
>JBJEYS010000180.1:0-1834 GCA_051886995.1 Oscillospiraceae bacterium | reverse complement strand
CCGGGGCGCTGCCCAGCAGGCCGCCCATCTCCATCATGTCGCCCACCTTGGCCCCCGGCACGGGGATGATGCGCACGGCGGTGGTCTTGGAGTTGACCATGCCGATGGCGGCTTCGTCGGCGATGATTGCGGCAATGGTCTCGGCGCTGGTGTCGCCGGGGACGGCGATCATGTCCAGGCCCACGGAGCACACGCAGGTCATGGCCTCCAGCTTGTCAATGGTCAGGGTGCCGTCCAGGGCGGCGGCGATCATGCCCTCGTCCTCGGACACGGGAATGAACGCGCCGGACAGGCCGCCCACGGAGGAGGACGCCATGACGCCGCCCTTCTTCACCGCATCGTTCAGCAGGGCCAGGGCGGCGGTGGTGCCGTGGGTGCCGCACACCTCCAGGCCCATCTCCTCCAGGATGCGGGCCACGCTGTCGCCCACAGCAGGGGTGGGAGCCAGACTCAGGTCCACGATGCCGAAGGGCACATCCAGGCGGGCGGAGGCCTCCCGGGCCACCAGCTGACCCATGCGGGTGATGCGGAAGGCAGTCTTCTTCACGGTCTCGGCCACCACGTCGAAGGGCTGGCCCTTCACGTCCTGCAGGGCGTGGTACACCACGCCGGGGCCGGACACGCCCACGTTGATGACGCACTCGGCCTCCCCCACGCCGTGGAACGCGCCCGCCATGAAGGGGTTGTCCTCCACGGCGTTGCAGAACACCACCAGCTTGGCGCAGGCGAAGCCGCCCCGGTCGGCGGTGCGGTCGGCGGCGGTCTTGATGGTGCGGCCCAGAGCGGCCACGGCATCCATGTTGATGCCCGCCTTGGTGGAGCCAACATTGACGGAAGAGCAGACGAACTCAGTAGTGGCCAAGGCCTCCGGGATGGCGTTGATCAGTTTCTTATCGGCGGGCGTGGCCCCCTTCTGCACCAGGGCGGAGAAGCCGCCCAGGAAGTTGACACCGGTCTCCCGGGCCGCCCGGTCCAGGGCGGCGGCAAAGGGCACATAGTCCTCGGTCTGGCTGGCCCCCGCCACCAGGGCGATGGGCGTGACCGAAATACGCTTGTTGACGATGGGGATGCCGAACTCTCGCTCGATATCCTCGCCGGTCTTGACCAGATTGGCGGCCTTTTTGCAGATCTTATCGTAGATCTTTTGGCAGGCCTTCCGGGGGTCGGGGTCGCAGCAGTCCAGCAGGGAGATGCCCATGGTGATGGTGCGGATGTCCAGATGCTGCTGGTCGATCATCTGGATGGTGGACAGAATATCGTTTGTGTCGATCATATGTATTACCTCTTGATTGGTGAGTTGGACCTTCCGGCCTGTCACGCTGCGGATTGGGCGCATGGCCGGGTCGCTTTCCCTCCGACTTCGTCGCCACAATCTCCACATCCCTCGTTTCCGTCTGGCGGCGAAAACTCACTCGTTTCGATGTGGCTCCTCTCCCCAACAAAGCCGTAGGCTTTGCTGGGGGCCCCGGAGAAACAGCCGCCTGCGGCGGCTTCGGTTTCCCGCCCTCGCTTCGGTACAAGCTCCCCTATGCGCCTATCCTTCGCGCTCATTCTCAAATCTTGTGCATCGCATTGAAAATGTCCTCCCGCTGAATGCGGATGGACAATCCCCGCTGGTTGCCGGCGGCCTCCAGCTCGGCGGCCAGGTCGGCGAAGGAAGCGGTGCAGTCGGTCAGGTCCACCATCATGACCATGGTGAAGTAGTCCTGCAGAATGGTCTGGCTGATATCCAGCACGTTGACGTTGTGCTGGGACAGCAGGGCGCAGACGGCGGCGATAATGCCGACGGTGTCCTTGCCCAGTACGGTGACGATCGCTCTCATGGGAAACTCCT
>JBJEYS010000179.1:0-1841 GCA_051886995.1 Oscillospiraceae bacterium | reverse complement strand
CCTGGATGACCCGCATCCTGATCAACGTGTGCAACAGCGAGCTGCGCCGCCGCAGGCGGGAGACCGTCCTGGAGGAGCTGCCCGAGACGGCGGCGGAGGAATTTGACGCCCTGCCGCTGAAGGAAGCTGTGACCCGCCTGCCCCGGGACCTGAGGGCGGTGGTCATCCTGCGGTACTTCACCGGCCTAACCTTGGCTGAGACCGCCCGGGCGCTGGACATTCCCCCGGGCACCGTGTCCACCCGCCAGCGCAGGGCCCTGCAGCTGCTGAAACTGGAATTGGCGGACAAGGAGGGATTGGCATGAACCGCATGGAAGAATACGACGCTCTGCTGCGGGAGCTGGAGGAGACCCCCGCCCGGCTGAACTGTACCGTGGCCCGGGCCAAGGCGCGCACACAGCGGCAGAAGCTGCGCCGCGCCGTGGGCATCCCGGCGTCCGCCGTGGCGGCGGTGTGCGCATGCTTCGTGCTGCTGGTCAACGTGTCCGGCCCCTTCGCCCAGGCCTGCTCCGCGATCCCTGTTCTGAAGGACCTGGCCCAGGCGGTGTCCTTTGACCGCAGCTTGTCCGCGGCGGTGGAGCACGACTGGGTGCAGCCCATCGGGCTGACCGAGCGGGACGGCGACCTGACAATGACCGTTGAATACGTCATCGTGGACCAGAAGCAGCTGAATATTTTCTATACCCTGGAGGGGGGCCCGGATACCGATCCGCAGGCCTTCTATATGCCCCGTTCAAAGCTGCTGAACGCCCGGGGGGAACAGCTGGCCTGCTCCGTCCTCAGCGGCAGCTCCCATGTTGACGGGGAGCTGTACACGATCACGGCGGATTTTGCTTCAACAGAGGGAACCATGCCCAGCGAGGTGCGGCTGGAATGTGAGATGACCCGCCACAATAACGACACGAACCAAAATGAGCCGGTGGGGAAGTTCGCGTTTGACCTGTCCTTTGACCCCAGATTTACCGAGCAGGCCAGGGTGGTGGAACTGGGCCGGTGGGTGGAGCTGGACGGACAGCGCATCCTGTTCCGGGATGTGGAGATCTATCCCACCCACATCCGGGTCAATGTGGAGGACGACCCGGACAACACCGCCTGGCTGCGGGGACTGAGCTTTTACGCCGAGGATGAAAACGGCGTGCGCTACGACAAACCGGGCAGCGGGATCTCCTCTGCCGGCTCCGTGGATTCTCCCTTCCGCCAGTCCTTCCGGCTGGAAAGCAGTTTCTTCTCCGAGGGGGAACAACTGACCCTGTATCTGACCGGAGCACAGTGGCTGGACAAGGATCGGGAGTGGACCTGGGTGGACCTGACCACCGGCGAGACCGGCTTTCTGCCCGATGGGGTCACCCTTCACCGCTTCTCCCGGAGCGGGGACGCCGCTTCCCTAACCTTCCGGGTCCACACCGGGCCGATGAATACCTATAATCCATTCAGACAGTGGCGAAACCCGGACGGGAAAGAGCAGACTTTTGACGGCTGGTCCGGCGGTACGGCTTATAACATGGAAGGGGAGGAAAGCCCGGAGCTCCCATTGGAGGAATACAGCGACATTTCCTTCACCCTGAAGGGCTGCACCGAAGACCGGGTGGAACTGGAGCTGAACTATACCCGCGGGCTGGAGTACGGTGCTCCCATCGAAGTCCCCGTCTCATAAAAACAGCAGGGCCGCCCGGTCGGGCGGCCCTGCCGCGCTTTGCGCGGACGCTCTTGACGGGTGTCGAAAAGAACGGTACAATGCGTTTATCAGAATCTTTACGTTTGAAACGCGGGGGGGGGGGGGAAAACCTGTATGCCGAACCGTTACGGCCGGGCGGATCTGAACAGTAAGATCATTCGGAACT
>JBJEYS010000178.1:0-1843 GCA_051886995.1 Oscillospiraceae bacterium | reverse complement strand
ATTCGTTGTCGTCCGTGATGATGGCGGAAGAGCTGCGGATGCGCACCAGCGGGCCGTAGGTGGTCGTCCGGCTGGCGTAGGAGAGCCCGAAATACTCGCTGACGAACCGCGCGGGCACATAGATGCGCCCGTTCCGGATGACAGCGCGGGCGGACAGGCTGCTGCCGCTGCGGTCGGTGCAGGTGCCGGCAGACAGGTCGAACATCAGCACCTGCTCCCGGTTGTAGATGGTCAGGGTGTTCTCAATGGAGTTGTAAATGGGGAAGATCCCCAGCGATATGCCGGTCACGCCGCCGTCCAGAGCGGTGTACGGCACATAGTACTGGCCGCTGACCGTAATGGGGATATACCGGTCCTCTAGGTCCAGCAGGGTATCGTTGACCGCCATGAAGCAGGGGTCCCCCGCGGCGCCGGCGGCCAGGGGGATCGCCAGCAGCCCCAGGCAGAGCGCCAGGGCACACAGCACGGATAAAATTCTCTTTTTCACCGCGATACCCCCTTCCCTTTTGGCGGCGCGTGCGGTATGATAACCATATTAAGGTGATTATATCATATTCACTTTGTTTGTGCAATCGATCTGAGAGAAAAGAGGAATCCCCATGGACTATATGAAAGAATCCCTCCGCCTGCACGCGGAATGGAAAGGCAAGCTGGAGACCGTGCCCAAAATGACCGTGAACGACCGGGACTCCCTGTCCCTGACCTACACCCCGGGCGTGGCCGCGCCCTGTATCGAGATCCAGAAGGACCCGTCCAAATCCTATGAGCTGACCGGCCGGTGGAACACCGCCGCGGTCATCACCGACGGCTCCGCCGTGCTGGGTCTGGGCGACATCGGCCCCGAGGCGGGCATGCCCGTCATGGAGGGCAAGTGCGTCCTGTTCAAGGCCTTCGGCGGCGTGGACGCGGTTCCCCTGTGTGTGCGCACCAAGGACGTGGACGAGTTCGTCAACGCCGTGGCCCTGCTGGCCGGCTCCTTCGGCGGCATCAACCTGGAGGACATCTCCGCCCCCCGGTGCTTTGAGATCGAGCGCAAACTGAAAGAGCGATGCGACATCCCCGTCTTCCACGACGACCAGCACGGCACCGCCATCATCGTGGCCGCCGCCGTGACCAACGCCCTGAAGGTGGTGGGCAAGAAGCTGGAGGACGTTACCGCCGTCTTCTCCGGCGCGGGCGCGGCGGGCACGGCGGTGTTCAAGTTGCTGTGGTCCATGGGCCTGCGCCGCGCTACCCTGTGCGACATCAAGGGCGTGGTCTACCCCGGCCGCCCCGACCTGGAAACCGACCCCGCCCTGCGGGAACTGGCGGAGCTGACCCGGCCGACCGTCCGGGGCGGCCTGGCGGAGGCGCTGCCGGGCGCGGACCTGTTCATCGGCGTGTCCGCCCCCAACCTGGTCACGCCGGAGATGGTCAAAACCATGGCGGACAAGGCCATCCTGTTCCCCATGGCCAACCCCACGCCGGAGATCATGCCCGACCTGGCCAAGGCCGCCGGCGCGGCGGTGGTGGGCACCGGCCGCAGCGACTTCCCCAACCAGATCAACAACGTCATGGCCTTCCCCGGCGTGTTCCGGGGCGCCTTCGACGTGCGCGCCTCCGAGATCAACGAGGAGATGAAGATGGCCGCCGCCCGGGCTCTGGCCGGACTGGTCAGCGACGAGGAGCTGTCAGCCGACTACATCATCCCCGCCGCCTTCGATCCCCGCGTGGCCCCCGCGGTGGCCGCGGCCGTGGCCCAGGCCGCCCGGGACACCGGCGTGGCCCGGATTTAATAGAATCGTAAGGAAATGTTAAAGACGTTTTTCGTCCCCTGAATTATACTGGACGCAGCGATCGGGGG
>JBJEYS010000177.1:0-1844 GCA_051886995.1 Oscillospiraceae bacterium | reverse complement strand
GAGGACATTCTGAAGGAGGTCAACCGGACCCCCGCCGAGATCGTCTATGTGCTGCCCAACAACAAGAACATCATCATGGCCGCCGAACAGTGCGTCGGCCTGGTGGAGGGCAAGCAGGTGATCGTCCTGCCCACCAAGACGGTGCCCCAGGGCATTTCCGCCCTGCTCTGCGCCGACCCGGAGGCCGCCGAGGAGGACAACACCGCCGCCATGAACGAAGCCATCGGTAACGTGCATACCAGCGAGATCACCTACGCCGCCCGGGATTCCGACTTCGACGGTTTTGCCATCAAGCAGGGCGACTATATGGCCCTGGCCGAGCACCAGCTGTTCGGCACCGACACTGACCTGCCCGCCCTGCTGGACCGCCTGGCCCACGCCGAGCCCCAGCAGAACGCCGAGTTCATCACCATCTTCTACGGCGAGGACGTGGACGAGGAGCAGGCCCAGGCCGCTCTGGAGATCTTCCAGAACGCCTGTCCCGGCGCCGAGATCACCCTTCTGGCCGGAAAACAGCCGGTCTACTACTATATGATCTCCGCCGAATAACATGTAAACGTCAAAATGAGGCCGCGGTTCACATGAACCGCGGCCTCATTTCATTCATTTATTGGGGCTTGCCGACGATGACGCAGGAGTTCTGCCCGCCGAAGCCCATGGCGTCGGACAGGGCCACCCGGATCTGCCGCTTGTTGTTGTCCAAGGGGACCAGGTTCAGGTCACACTCCCCGTCCCGCTCCGCAAGGCCCACGTTGGGCGGCAGGACGCCGCTCGAAAGGGCCTTGACGCAGGCGATGACCTCGGTGATGCCGCCCGCGCCCATCATATGGCCGGTAGCGCCCTTGGTGGAGCTGACCCAGACCGGGTGGTCGCCGAACACCGTGTGGATGGCGTTGGTCTCGGCCACGTCCCCCATGTGGGTGGCGGTACCGTGGGCGTTGATATAGTCCACCTGCTCCGGCGCAAGGCCCGCGTCCTCCAGGGCCAGCTTCATGCACCGCGCCGCGCCCTCGCCCTCCGGATGGGGGGAGACGGGATTGAAGGCGTCGGTGTTGTTGGCGCAGCCCAGCAGGTCGGCCAGGATCACCGCGCCCCGGGCCCTGGCGTGCTCCTCGCTCTCCAGCACCAGCGCGCCGCCGCCCTCGCCCATGACGAAACCGTTGCGGTTTTTGTCAAAGGGCCGGCTCTCGCCCGTCTTGGACAGGGCTCCGGTCTTGCACAGGCTCTGGATCAGGGAGGGGCAGATGGCGGCCTCGCCGGCCATAACGACCATGGCGTCCGCCGCGCCGGAACGGATCAGCAGGGCGGCCAGGGTGATGGCATCGCCGCCCGAGGAACAGGCGGTTCCCACCGTCATACTGGGGCCCTGGATGCCGTGGGCGATGGACAGCTGCGCTGCGGCGATGTTGCCCATGGCCTTGGTCAGAAATTTCGGCCCGGCCTGCTTGTCCTCATGCACATACTGGGCCTGGGTGTCACCGATCAGGGTGATGCCGTTCAGGGCGGTGCCCATGACCACGCCCACCCGTGTGCTGTGGGTGTCCAGGCCGCTCTGGGCGATGGCCTCCTCAGCGGATACATAGGCGTACTGCATGAAGGGCTCCAGGTCCAGCACCATGCGCATGGGCAGGTGCTCCTTGGGCTTAAAGTCTTTGACCTCGGCGGCGCGGTGGAGGGGCAGATTTTCCGTGTCCAGCTTGGTGATCTCCCCGATGCCGCATTTCCCGGCGATCAGGCTCTCCCAATAATTCTCCACACCGACACCGATGGGGGTGACCGCGCCCATGCCGGTGACGACGATCTTCTTATTCATTGCCGGTACCGCCGATCTTCTTGAATGCCAG
>JBJEYS010000176.1:0-1849 GCA_051886995.1 Oscillospiraceae bacterium | reverse complement strand
TGGACACCGCCGTGGACGCCCTGTCCCAGGTGTTCCAGGATATGCTGCGGCTGGCCCAGATCGAAAAGACCTCCCAGCTGCTGGCGGAGGAGATCGAGAAGACCCGCCGCCGCGTCAACGCCCTGGAGTACGTCAAGATCCCCCAGATGCAGGAGAGCATCAAGTATATCTCCATGAAGCTGGAGGAGAATGAGCGGGCCAACACCATCCGCCTGATGAAGGTGAAGGATATGCTGCTCAAGGACGCGATCGAGGAACAGCAGGCAAAGGACCTGAAAGCAATCGAGGCCTTTGGCGGCCACCCGGATCCCTCCGAGCCCATTTAACCGCGCAAATGTCAGGCAGGCGGCGTTCCAACCGGAGCGCCGCCTGTTTGCATCAACTACAGAAAAGGGTGATCCATCATAACAACATTTGAAACCACAGGCAAGGCAAATACCGCTGCCGCTGCCGCCATCGCCGTGGAAAAGGCCAAGGCCCTGGGCTGTCCCATCGTCCTGTCCTCCAATACCGGCGAGAGCGCCGAAGCCGTTCTGGCAAAGGCCGCCGAGCTGGGCTACGCCGGCAAGATCGTGGTGGTACGCAATGCCACCAATGCCGGCCGCAAGGGCGTCAACCTGATGACCCCCGAGGTCAGGCAGTCCCTGCTGGAGCGGGGTTGCGCCGTGGTTGGTGCGGCCAACGCCCTCAGCGCCGGCGAGCGCAGCCTGAGCACCAAGCTCCAGGGCGTCTACCCGCTGGAAATCATCGCCCATACCCTGCGCATGTTCGGCCAGGGCATGAAAGTCTGCGTGGAGTGCGCCACCATGGCCATGGACGCCGACGAGCTCCCGTTCCAGGCCCCCGTGGTGGCCCTGGGCGGCACCGGAACCGGCCTGGACACCGCTGTAGTCCTGACCCCGTCCTATTCGTCTTCCCTCCTGGACACGAAAATCCACGAAGTCCTCTGCAAACCTGCCTTACTGTAACCCCTGAAACCCGCACGGGCGGCGCTGACGCGCCGCCCGTGTTCTTTACATGTTTTCCAGCAGAGACCGGATGCGGTCGGCGTGCTCGGCACACTCATCCGCCAGGTCTAAGTAAAGCGTGCGCAGACACATGTCCCGGCAGTCCTCCGCTGCCGCCCGGTAGGCGCACCCCCGGTTCTGCTCCGCCAGAAATTGCTCCCGCAGGGAGCCGAAGTAGGAGCGGGGCGCCGGGACCGTGATCTGCTCCGCCGGCCAGAAGCGCACCCCGGAGATCAGAAACAGGGCGGCAGACAGCCGCTTGGCCCGCCGCCGGCAGCCCCCCGCCAGGGCCGACAGCATCCGCCCGCCCGGGCCCGACCGCCGCGCGAGCATCTGGTAGGAGCGCCAGTGGGCCAGCTCCCGGGTGGTAAACTCCCGCAGCCGCTCCTGGTCGGCGGCGCCGCCGCTGCCCAGGCAGGGCACGTCATCAGGGGTAGGAAAGTCGTCTCCGGCGCTCTCCACCGGGGCGGGCCTCCGCTCCGGCGCGGGGGAAGGGGCCGGCCGCGGCTCCGGCCGCTCCACTGTGATGGGGCACTCCGGACTTTCTTCGGGCATGACCCGCTGCCACACCCGCAGGAAAATGTCCCGGTCACAGCCGCACAGACCGGGGTCCGTCCCCGGGGCGCTCTGTGTGGGTCGTTGGGATTCCATGACATTTGCCTCCTATTTTCAGGATTTCAGTCCATACTATGCGCAGGCAGGGGAAAGTGCGTCGGACTTGTCACTGGAAAATAATTGTGGTATACTATAAATTGCGTTATTGTATAAAGCGAGGAGACAGATAACTATGCTTGAGATCAAGAATCTGTCCTACCAGGTAGAAGGGGAGGGGGCCACCCTGG
>JBJEYS010000175.1:0-1850 GCA_051886995.1 Oscillospiraceae bacterium | reverse complement strand
CTGGCCACCGTGGTGGGGATCAGCTGGATGGACGCCGTGTTGCACACCACCAGCATACAAAGGCTGTTGCACGCCACCCCGGGGGTCCTTTGGCTCATCAGCCGCGCCGCCTCCATGCCCAGGGGGGTGGCGGCGTTGCCCAGACCCAGCAGGTTGGCCGACATGTTGGCCGCCACTGTGTCCATGACCGCCTTGTCCCCGGCGAAATCGGGGAACAGCCGCTTCAGAACGGGCCGCAGCAGCCGGGCCAGCTTTTCGCTGAGCCCGGAGCGGCGCATGATCTCCATGACCCCCATCCAGAGGCAGAGCACTCCCGTCATGGACAGGCACAGCTCCACCGCCTGGGCCGCGCCGTCCAGCGCCCCCGCCGCCACCGCGTCGATCCGCCCCGTGGCCAGTCCGCACACCACCGAAACGGCCACCATGGCCGCCCAAATGATCCCCATTGTCATCTCGTCCCACCTCCGTCCAACCTATGCGCCGGGCGTCTCCGCTATGCCGCCCTGCGACTGGAAAACACTTCCTTCGATAAGATGTTAGAAAAAACTTCTTTGTTCACAAAAAATTTCCATTTTTCGTGTTGACAATAAAATACAAAATGTTATAATATCCCTGTTATTTCAAACAACAAACTGAATGAGTAAAAAAGGAGCGAAAAACATGAAATCGACCGGTATCGTACGTAAAGTGGATGAACTGGGACGCATCGTTTTGCCCATCGAGCTGCGCCGCACACTGGGGATCGCAGAGCGGGACGCCCTTGAGATTTATGTGGACGGGGACTCCATCGTGTTGAAGAAGTATCAGGCTGCCTGCATTTTCTGCGACAGCGCCCATGACGTGGTCAGCTTCAAGGGAAAGAATATCTGCGCCAACTGCCTGAAAGAGCTGCACGAGAAGGACTGAGCAGAGCCGGAAACCCCGCCGCAAAACCGATAGACTGTAAAAAACAGCTTCCCCAAAAGGGGAAGCTGTTTTTTGTGTGACCGGTCGGTTTTTCGCCGTTAAAAGCACGGTATGATCGTTCGGCTCATATATACTATTTGTTATTACAAAAATCGACATTTATTTACAAAAAAGGAAATTTTTCGGCGGGATCACCAGGCTGTTTCCTTGCCCAGAGCCAGGTCGTACAGCTTGTTTTTGGGCAGGGATAATTCCTCCGCGGCCTGTTTGGCGGCGGCCTTCAGGGACAGTCCCCGGCCCCGCAGCTCCTCCACCCGGCGCAGGGCCGCCTCGGGGGTGACCGTCTCGGGCTCGGCGGGGGGAGCGCCCTCCAACACCAGGACAAATTCGCCCTTGGGCTCGGTTTCGGCGTAGTGCTCCGCCGCCCCGTCCAGGGTGGTGCGCAGGATCTCCTCGTGCAGCTTGGTCAGCTCCCGGCAGAGGGTAATACGCCGCTGGGGGCCGAAGGTCTCCCGCAGGTCGTCCAAGGTGGCGCGCAGCTTGTGGGGAGCCTCGTAAAAGATCATGGTGCGTTCCTCGCCCCGCAGCTGCTCCAGCTGGGCGCGGCGGTTCTTCTTGTTGGTGGGCAGAAAGCCCTCAAAGGTGAAGCGCCCCGTGGGCAGGCCGGAGACCGCCAGGGCGGTGACCAGGGCGCAGGGGCCGGGGAGGGAGATGACCTCCACGCCGCTTTGGGCGCAGAGGGCCACCAGATCCTCGCCGGGGTCGCTGATGGCGGGGGTGCCCGCGTCGGTGACCAGGGCGCAGCTCTCGCCCGCCAGGATGCGGTTCAGGATGGTGGGCCCGGCGGTTTCGGTGTTGTGGCGGTAGTAGGACACCAGGGGCTTTTTCAGCCCCAGGTGGTTCAGCAGCTTCAGGGACACCCGGGTGTCCTCGGCGGCGATGAA
>JBJEYS010000174.1:3344-7077 GCA_051886995.1 Oscillospiraceae bacterium | reverse complement strand
AAGAGCAAGACCCCCGCCCGCATCGGCGTGGGCCGGGCGGGCGCCCGGTACAAGACCATCACCCAGCTGCGTATGCGGGCCGACCACGCGGCGGCCCAGGACTCGGTGTTCTCCCTGGTGGACGAGGCCTTTGTGCAGAAGATGGGCTTCGTCCCCGTGCAGACCCTCTGTCAGGACAAGGACGAGTACCTGACCCGCCCTGACCGGGGCCGCCGCTTTGACGAGGCCAACCAGCAGATCATCAAGCAGACCTTGGGCCAGCACCCCAAGGTGGCCCTGGTGGTGGGGGACGGCCTGTCCTCCGCCGCCATCGAGGCCAATGTGGCCGACTGCATCCCCGCCATCCAGGCGGGCCTGAAGGCCTACGGGCTGGAGACGGGTAAGGTGCTGTTCATCAAATTCTGCCGGGTGGGCGCGTCCGACCATATCGGCGAGCTGACCGGGGCGGATGTGGTGTGCATGCTGGTGGGCGAGCGGCCCGGCCTGGTGACCGCCGAATCCATGTCGGCCTATATCACCTATCAGCCCCGCATCGGCACCCCGGAGTCCGACCGCACGGTCATCTCCAACATCCACCGGCAGGGCACCGCCGCCGTAGAGGCGGGGGCGCACATCGCGGAACTGATCAAAACCATGCTGGAAAAGAAAGCATCGGGCGTGAAACTGGCCCAGATGCAGAGAGGAGTGGGTGCGTAAAATGACGGATGATTTATTCCAGGTCCATGTGCTGGCCACCCATACCATCGCCAACGTGTCGGAGACCCTGGCGAAAAAGCTGAATCTGCCCCGGGACTTCCGCTCCATCGGGATCATTACGGCGGACAGTGACGACCCCACCTACTGCGCCCTGGACGAGGCCACCAAGGCCGCGGCGGTGACCGTGGTGTACGGCCGCAGCCTGTACGCGGGGGCGGCCAACGCCTCCACCAAGTTTGCCGGGGAGGTCATCGGCATCCTGGCCGGCCCCAACCCGTCGGAGGTCACCTCCGGACTGCGGGCGGCGGTCAGTTTTCTGGATTCCGGCGTGGGCTTCCACTCCGCCAATGAGGACGACAGCGTGGCCTATTTTGCCTACACCGTCTCCCGCACCGGCTCCTACCTGTCCAAGACCGCCGGGGTGAAGGAAGGTCAGGCGCTGGCCTACCTGGTTGCCCCACCCCTGGAGGCCATGGTGGGTCTGGACGAGGCGCTGAAGGCCGCCGACGTGGAGCTTGCGGCGCTTTTTGAGCCGCCCACCGAGACCAACTACGGCGGCGGTCTGCTGACCGGCACCCAGTCCGCCTGCAACGCCGCCTGCGCGGCCTTTGCGGAGACGGTGAAAGCAGTGGCGGCCCGGCCTAGGGAGGTGTGAGTGAATGGATAAGGACTTGCAATCGATTCAGGAAACCCGCGACCTGATCAAGCAGGCAAAAGAAGCCCAGAACGCCCTGGCCGCCATGGATCAGGGACAGCTGGACCGCATCACGGCGGCGGTCTCCCGGGCGGGGGCGGAGAACGCCCGCCGCCTGGCCGAAATGGCCGTGGAGGAGACCGGATTCGGCATCGTGGAGCACAAGGAGATCAAGAACCGCTTTTCCTCCGTCACGGTGTATGAGGCCATCAAGGATCTGAAAACCGTCGGCGTTCTGGCCGAGGACAAAGAGCGCAAGACCATGGACATCGGCGTGCCGGTGGGCATCGTGGCCGGGCTGGTGCCCTCCACCAACCCCACCTCCACCATCTTTTACAAATCCCTGATCTGCCTGAAGGCGGGCAACCCCATCATCTTCTCCCCCCACCCTAACGCGGTCAGGTGCATCTCCGCGGCGGTGGACGTGGTGGCGAAGGCGGCGGAGAGCGCGGGCGCGCCCAAAGGGGCGGTCTCCTGCATCACCAACCCCACCCTGGACGCCACCAACACCCTGATGAAGCACGACGACACCCGCATGATCCTGGCCACCGGCGGCGGGGCCATGGTGAAGGCGGCATATTCCAGCGGTACCCCCGCCATCGGCGTGGGGGCGGGCAACGGCCCGGCCTATATCCACAAGACCGCCGACGTGCCCCGGGCGGTCAAGCGCATCCTGGACTCCAAGACCTTTGACAACGGCACCATCTGCGCCAGCGAGCAGTCCATCATCGTGGAGCGGGCTATGGAGGAAACCGTGACTGCCGAGCTGAAGCGCCAGGGAGCCTATATTTTGGACGACGCGGAGCACAAAAAGCTGTCCCGGTTCATCCTGCGGCCCAACGGCACCATGAACCCCGCCATTGTGGGCAAGAGCGTGGAGACCGTGGCCAGGCTGGCCGGGCTGGACAAGGTGCCGCCCACCGCCCGGGTGTTGGTGGCCCGGGAGACCGGTGTGGGCCGGGGCTATCCCTTCTCCAATGAAAAATTGGGCCTGATTTTGGCATACTACGTGGAGGAGGACGAGGCGGCGGTCTTCCGCCGCAGCGCCGAGATCCTGGCGTGGGAAGGCGCGGGCCACACCTACTCCATCCACGCCGAGGACCCCGACCTGGTGCGCCGCCTAGCCCTGGCGGTGCCCGCCAGCCGGATCATGGTGAACTCCCCCTCCGCCCTGGGCGGCATCGGCGCCACCACCAACCTGTTCCCCGCTTTGACCCTGGGGTGCGGCGCGGTGGGCGGCTCCTCCTCCTCCAACAACATCGGCCCCCTGGACCTGATCAACATCAAGCGGGTGGCCTGGGGCGTCCGGGAGCTGGAGGATCTGAGAGGGGGTGAAGACGCGTGGACAGCGAGCCTGTGCTGCTCCAGCGAACTGATCTCGAGCCTGGTCCAGGAGATCTGCCGGAGATTACAGTAAATGACCTTCTGGGGGAAAACACCCCGCAAAAACCGACGAAGAAACCCAAGCCCGATACCGGGTCCGGGGGTACGACGATCAAGAAACAACACACAAAACCGATCAGGAGGAATGAAACAATGGCAAATACCAACGCACTTGGCATGGTGGAAACAAGAGGACTGGTGGGGGCCATCGAGGCGGCCGACGCCATGGTGAAGGCGGCCAACGTCCAGCTGGTGGGCAAGGAGCAGGTGGGCGGCGGCCTGGTGACCGTCATGGTTCGGGGCGACGTGGGCGCCGTGCAGGCGGCCACCGACGCGGGAGCCGCCGCCGCCGAAAAGGTGGGCGAGCTGATCTCCGTGCACGTCATCCCCCGCCCCCACGCCGAGGTGGACGCCATCCTGCCCCACGGGAAGGGCGAGACCGGAAGCGATCTGTAACCTATGGCGGCGCGGCAGAAGCCCGAGCACATGACCCACCTGGACCACAAGACCCTGGTGCGCAAGGACCACCCCCGCATCCGGTTCCGGGGGATGATCGACCGCCTGGAGGCGGAGATCCTGGTGTGCCAGCACCATGCGGTGCAGGCCGGCCATGTGCAGCTGACCATGGATCTGCAGGAGATGCTGGACTTCGTGCGGGGCCTCATCCCCTGCGAGGTCATGGGGAAACCGGTGGGCGAGATCAACCTGTGCGGCTACACCGCCGACGAGCTGCGGGAGCACTCTCATTACCCGGAGAAGTATTACGGCCAGCCCCACTTCATGGCAAGCGTCACCGACGACCCCGCCATCCTGTACGTCAACCGCCTGCGCACGGTGGTGCGCCAGGCGGAGCTGGCGGGGTATGAGGCTTTCAAGAATTACGACGGCACGGTGAAGCGCCCCGACATCATCCAGGCCATGAACCGGCTGTCCTCCCTGTGCTGGATCATGATGATCAAG
>JBJEYS010000174.1:2150-3244 GCA_051886995.1 Oscillospiraceae bacterium | reverse complement strand
AGGCGGGAAAGTATGAACGTAAGTGTTGACGCTTTGGCGGCGGAGATCGTCCGCCTGCTGACCATTGAAATGGAGGCCTCGGGGCGGCACATCCACCTGTCCCGGGCCCATGTGGACGCCCTGTTCGGCACGGGCCACCGCCTGACCCCGGTGAAGGACCTGTCCCAGCCCGGCCAGTTTGCCTGCCAGGAGCGGGTGACCCTGGTGGGGCCAAAAGGGGAGCTGAAAAACGTGGTGGTGCTCGGCCCCGAGCGGGGCGAGAGCCAGGTGGAGATTTCCCTGACCGATGCGGTAGCCCTGGGCATCACGCCGCCGGTGCGGCAGAGCGGCGATTTGAAAAATACGCCGGGCCTGACCGTGCGCAGCGGCGAGCGGATCATCACCCTGGATCACGGCCTGATCGCCGCCCAGCGGCACATCCACATGACCCCGGAGGACGCCGCACGCTGGGGCGTGACCGACAACCAGACGGTGAAGCTGAAGACCTTCACCGCCCGCCCCCTGGTCTTTGACGACGTGGTGGTGCGCGTCTCCCCCAAATTTGCCACCATGGTCCATCTGGACTACGACGAGGCCAACGCCTGCGGGTTCAAAAAGGGCGACCGGAGTATGATCATCCTATGACCATACGCTGGCAGGGGCGGAGCCTTTGGATCGTGACCCTGCCGGTGGACGCCATGGGGCGGCTGGTGAACTGCGCCCCCCGGGGGCGGGAGGAGACCGAGGTGCTGGCCGCCCTGCTGGCGGGGGTCCGGGTGTACGCCCTGCGGGACGGGCTGGAATACCGACAATACCGCAAAAGCGCGCCCCTGGGGGTGTACCGGCGGCTCATGGTGCTGGAGCGGGAGCTGAGGGAGATGGGTGTCATTGTTGTTAGGAACGGTGGAGGGAAACCTCTGGGCAACGAAAAAGGCGGCGCGGCTGGTGGGACAGCCCTTCCTGACCGTGCGCCTGGCCGGGTCTGAGCAGACCCTGATCTGCGCCGACTGCGTGGGCGCCGGGGAGGGCGAGCTTGTCCTGGTGGCCACCGGCGGCGCGGCCCGGGTGGCGGCGGGGCGGGACATCCCCGTGGACGCCGCCATTGTGGGCATCGT
>JBJEYS010000174.1:0-2050 GCA_051886995.1 Oscillospiraceae bacterium | reverse complement strand
GAGAAGTTCGAGGAGGGCATTCTGGCCATGGGCAGTCTGGCGCTGTCCATGATCGGGATCATCACCCTGGCCCCGGTGCTGGCCAACCTTCTGCGCCCGGTGGTGGTGCCCCTGTTCAATCTGGTGGGGGCCGACCCCGCCGTGTTCGCGGGCACCATCCTGGCCAACGACATGGGCGGCGCGCCCCTGGCCATGGAGCTGGCCCAGACGGAGGAGGCCGGAAAGTTCGGCGGGCTGATTGTGGGGGCCATGATGGGCCCTACCATCGTGTTCACTATCCCGGTGGCACTGGGCATCATCAAACCCGAGGACCGGCCCGCCCTGGCCCGGGGTGTACTGGCGGGCATCATCACCATCCCCATCGGCTCCTTCGTGGGCGGCCTGGTGGCGGGCTTCAACGTGCTGATGATCCTGCGCAACCTGATCCCCATCGTCATCATCGCGGTGCTGATCGCCCTGGGCCTGTGGCTGATCCCCAACGGCATGGTCAAGGGGTTCCAGGTGTTCGGCAGGATCATTGTCATCATCATCACCATCGGCCTGGCCGCCGCCATCATCGAGGCCCTGACCGGCATTACGGTCATTCCCGGCATGGCCTCTCTGGATGAGGGCTACCTGACCGTGGGCGGCATCGCCATCGTGCTGGCGGGCGCGTTCCCGCTGGTGTATGTCATCACCAAGGTATTTCAGAAGCCCCTGATGAAGCTGGGCCATCTGCTGGGGATGAACGACAAGGCGGCCGCCGGCATGGTGGCCACCCTGGCCAACAACATCCCCATGTTCGGCATGATGCACGAGATGGACGAGCGGGGCAAGGTCCTCAACGTGGCCTTCGCCGTGTCCGCCGCCTTCGTGTTCGGCGACCACCTGGGCTTTACCGCCGGGTTCGATTCCACCATGATCTTTCCCATGATCGTGGGCAAGCTGGTGGGCGGCGTCACCGCCGTGGCGGTGGCCATGTTCATTACCAGAAAGGACGTGGAACGTGGATAAGACCGAATTGGAGGCCCTGGTGCGCCAGGTGCTGCTGGAAAAGCTGGGCTGTAAGTGCAGCGCGGCCCGGGGTGTGCGGAAGGTGGCCGTTCCTGCCCTGCGCACCACCGAGGCCGACCGCATGGACACGGGGAACCCGGGCGACCGGGTGTACACCCACGACCTGTTTACCCTGGAGCAGTCCCCCCGCCTGGGAGCGGGCCTGATGGAGATGGAGGACACTACCTTCCCCTGGACGCTGAACTACGATGAGATGGACTATGTCATCGAGGGCGAGCTGTCCATCCTGATCGGCGGGGAGCGCGTCACCGCCGGGCCGGGGGAGGTCATCTATATCCCCAAGGGGTCGTCCATTCAATTTTCCGTCTCCGGGCGGGCGCGGTTTTTGTACTTCGTCTACCCGGCCGATTGGCAGAATCAGGGGTAAAGAAAAGTCCGGCGGGCATACCGCCGGGCTTTTTCGCATACAATGCCACATGCAGACAGCGAGAGGATGCGTGGCAAACGTGCAGATGGCGTGGAATGAAAACCATATTTCCCTGGTGGGGCTGGTGGGCGGTCCCGCGGAAAAGTCCCATGAGAATCACGGCGTATCGTATTTCCAGTTTCCCCTGCGGGTCAGCCGCCTGTCCGGCGTGGAGGACGTGCTGAATATCGTGGCCGCCGAGGATCTGCTCCGGCCCGGTGCGGTGGAGCCGGGGGCGACGCTGGCGGTGGAGGGCGAGGTGCGCTCCTACAACAACCGCAGCGGAACGGGAAGCAAGCTGGTCATCACAGTCTATGCCAGGACGCTGGAGCCGACAGACGAGCCCCACAAAAACGAGCTGACCCTGGCCGGCGTTCTGTGCAAGCCGACCGTGGTGCGCCGCACACCCCTGGGCCGGGAGATCTGCGACATGATGCTGGCGGTCAACCGGAAGTACGGGCGGGCGGACTACTTACCCTGTATCGCCTGGGGCGGCCTGGCGGCCTGGTGCGGCCAGCTGGAGGTGGGCGACGGGCTGAAGCTGAACGGACGGCTGCAGAGCCGGGAGTACACCAAGGAGGAAAACGGCCA
>JBJEYS010000173.1:0-86217 GCA_051886995.1 Oscillospiraceae bacterium | reverse complement strand
CCCTGCTCATGGCGGGGATGGGGGCGATGCCCGAGCCCAGCTTCAGGTTGGAGTAGGGGTTGTGGGCGCAGGAGACGCCCTTCTCCTTCATGATGGCCCAGTCCTCCGGGGTGGTGTAGACGCAGTGGGCGGCCACAGCGCGGCCATTGTCCCACACGCCGTACTTGTTCAGGGTCTGAATGGGCGTCAGGCCGTTGCGGCCCAGGCTTCCCTCATGCTCGGAACGGGTCTCGGAAATGTGGACGTGCATGCCCAGATCATGCTCCCGGGCGTAGTCGGCCATCCACTGCCACAGGGGGGCGTTGGAGGTGTACTCCCCGTGGATGGAGGCGTCCACCTTGATCTGCCCGCCGCCCGCGTTGTGCCACTCCTCCGTCAAAATCTTTTGATTCTTGCAGTCGCTGCACGTTTCGGGGCTGAAATCCTCCGCCGCGCCGAAGTACACGCCGCCGCAGGACAGGTTAGCGCTGATGCCCGCCTTGACCACCCGTTGGGCGATGGTGCCCGTGTGGGCGTACATATCGGCGATGCAGGTCACGCCGGAGGCGATCATCTCCGCCAGCCCCAGGTCGGTGCCCGCGGCCACGGCCCGGTCGTCCAGCCGGGCCTCGGCGGGGAAAATATAGTCGTTGAGCCAGGTCTGCAGGTCGCACCCGCCTCCGTAGCCCCGCAGCAGGGTCATGGGAATATGGGTATGGCAGTTCACAAAGCCGGGCATGAGCACCTGGCCCTTGCCGTGGATGACCTCCTGAAAGGTCCCGGCGGGGCGCTTGGTGCCCACGGAGACGATCTTGCCGTCCTCCACCGCCACATAGGCGTTGTTCAGAACGGTCTTTTCCTCGTCCATCAGGACGGCGGTCACATCTTGGATCAGTGTCTTCATGGCAGTCTCCTTACAGCCGCTCCAGGCAGGTCAGCACCAGGCGGGAGAACTGCTCCCGGGCGGCGGCGGCGGCGTCCAGCACCTCCTGCTCGCTGAGGGGCTGGTCCAGGATCCCGGCGGCCATGTTGCTCAGCAGGGTAAAGCCCAGCACCTGCATGCCGCAGTGGGCGGCGGTGATGACCTCCGGCACGGTGGACATGCCCACGGCGTCCGCCCCGGCGATGCGGGCGAAGCGGACCTCGGCGGGGGTCTCATACTGGGGGCCGGGGAAGTACATATACACGCCCTCCCGCAGGGGGATGTTCAGATCGGCGGCCGCGCTCCGGGCCAGCTCCTGCAAAGCGGGGGTATACAGGTGGGAGGCGTCGGGGAACCGGGGGCCGAACTCAGGGATATTTTCTCCGCGCAGAGGGGATTCCATAAAAATTTTGATCTGGTCGGTGATGAGCATCAGCTCGCCGGCGCCCCAGGCGGTGTTGACGCAGCCGGCGGCGTTGGTGACGATCAGCGTCCCGCAGCCCAGCAGGCGCAGCACCCGCACGGCGTAGGAGACCTCCTCGTAGGAGTAGCCCTCGTAGTGGTGCATCCGGCCCTGCATGACGGCCACGTTCTTGCCGTTGAGCTGTCCGAAGACCAGCCGGCCCTTGTGGCCGGGGGCGGTGGAGACCTTGAAATGGGGGATCTCGCCGTAGGGCACGGCGACGGCGTTTTCCACCAGGTCGCTCAGATAGCCCAGGCCGGAGCCCAGGACCATGGCAACGTCGGGCCGGAAGTCCCCGATCCTGGCGCGGATGGCGGCGGCGCTCTCCTGATATTGGGCAAAGGTATAGTTCATAGAGAAACCTCCTGTCGTCGTCGGTGTAAAGAAGCAGGGCTATTTTACACCATACCGCGCTAAAAAGCAAATAAAACAGGCGCCCGCCGAGCGGACGCCTGTTGAAAGATCCCGTGCAGCCCCCTTCGTCATTCCTCCTCCGGGTGGAGGGGCGCGACAAAGTTTTCGATGGCGCTGAGCAGCTTGGGATGGCGGATCACAAAGTGGATCGCCGGTGCCTTGTTCTTGGAGATAACCGCCCACTTGCCCTCCAGAATGGCGATCTGGATGTTCCGGAAGGTGTGCGTGCCGCTGCACCGGACAGTGTAGTTGGGATGCGCCGCCGCGTAGGCCTCGGTCTGACTTCTGTGCTCCAGGTAGTCCTCATAGGTGCACAGCACGTCCTTCTCATAGAACAGGCCCGACAGGGGCAGGGCCATGGGGTGCCGCTCGAACTCCTCCCGCGTCACCAGGGGGATCTCGTCGGTGACGGCGTCCCGCTTCAGGATCTCCTCCATCCCATCCCGCTGCCGCGCCGCGTACGCGCGGATCTTTTCCCGGTCCGCGTCCGGCAGACCGCCGCGTTCCAGAATCCGCTCCAGCAGCGCGTCCGAGATGGTGTAGAGCGGCAGAGCGGAGAGAATGGAACGGCGGGAGCCGGAGGTCTCGGCGTCCGTCTGCAGGAAGGAGCGGTACAGGTTCTCCGATTCGCTGCGGTAAATATCCATCAGCGGGGAGGCCTTGGAGAGCAGGTTTTCCGCCCGCGTGCGGTAGTAGGCGACCTCCGTCTTGTTGTTGGTCAGGTAAAACCTTCCGTTCTCGTGGTAGCCCATGATGCACTCGCCGGACAGCGCGGCCGTGCCGGCGGAGAACAGGAAGTGCCCGAAGACGGCGTTGTGGACGCCTTTCAGATAATAGGGCGAGATCTGCCCCGTCATATACATGGGGACCCAGCCCTCCAGCCCCATCATCATCTCCTCAAAGGGGCGGTTAATGTTGTGGATGAAGTGGAGATGCAGCCCCTTCTTCAGGGACAGCGCCACGGCGAAGATGAACTTCTTCATAAAGTCCGTGCCCTCCGTCTTGTCCGCCATGGGGGTGTCGTCCATCAGGATCAGGGGTTCCTTTGATTTGGAGAGGACGGCCGCTTTGAAGAAGTCCAGTTCGGCCTGCCGGAACTCCGCCAGACCGTAGTAGTTCTTCGACGCGGGGAGCTGAAAGGGCACGGTGGGGACCTTCAGCTCATCAAAATGGATGCTGCGGATAAACTCGTTCAGGTCGAACTCGTCCACCTTGGTCAGAAAGGGAAAGACCATATCCTTCTGCGCTCCGCTTCCGCTGGTAAGCCAGCGCGTCAGAGCATCCAGGCAGGCGCTGTCGTCGGCAAGCTCCCCTCCGCCGCAGCCGACCAGGCGGGCCAGGACCGCCCGGTCCCTGGCCTCCGCATACCTGCGCACGATGTAGCGCGCGGTCTCCGAGGCAAATTTTTCCGGGTCGGCAGGCCGCCGCTGCCCGTTCCGGACGCGGGAGATGTAGGAGGTGTCGTAATTCAGATGCCGGGCAAAGTCCGCCACATTGACCGACAGGGCTGTCAGCAGTGCGTTCAGGTTCTCCCGCAGGCTCTCATAGGGGAATGCGGCCTCCGCCAGGGCGGCCGACAGCGCCCGGGCGACAGACGCTTCGGTCAGCTCCCCGATTCCCTTCTCCTCCGCCAGCCGGGCGATGCCGCCGGCAAGGCTTTGCAGGGTATCCGTCCCGGCCTCCGGCGTGCGGCTTCCGGTGCGGTACCGGCTGATGACGGAGGCGGAAAGTCCGCTGGCCTCCGAGAGCTCCTTTGCCGTACACCCCAGCCGCGCGATGTATTCATTCAACTGTTCCCCAAATGTCATGGCCGCCACTCCCTGCTGCGTTTTTCTGTATGGGATGATTATAGTATAACAGCAAACCGGCCATATGGCAATTCCCAAAACTGGCAATGACTGCAGTGGCAACCGGCTTTTGATTTCCAGCCGTACCTATTACAATGAAGGTAAATCCATGGAAAGGACGGTCGAAAATCCATGAAAAGAGTAAAAAGAGCGATCAGTATTTTAATGTGCGCGGCACTGATTATCGGGCTGCTGCCCACGGTGGCGCTGGCAGAGGGCAGCACAGCCAATATCCGTGTGGATGGCCGTGGCATGGCTGTCAGCGTCGAGGGCGCGACAAAGGTCGAGTCCAGCAATGACGAATATATGTTCGATGATGGCGCTGAAAGCGTCACCGTCACCATTACAAAAGACGAGGACTACCACGGCATCAGGGTGCGCGCCTGCGGAGAGAACGAGGACCCCAACGATGCGGAGTGGCATTGGCTGAGGCTCGAGTCTGGAGTCTATACCATTACCGACCTGACCAAATTCTACGAGATCGAGGTCTTCAACTGGGAGCCGGCCTTATATGACAATGAGTTTGTGGTGGGCTATGACCAGAGCGATGACTTTACGGTCCAGCTCGGTGGAGTAACCGTGAACGCATGGGAGTCCGTGAAGACATTTACACAGAGTGATCTCCCGCTCACCATCACCACCAGCGAGACACCCTACAAGGTGGTCGTCCGCCCCAACGGCAGTGATGAAATTGAGCTTCCGAGCAATGGGGCAGATAACAGCTACACTTATAACCCCACCACGAATGTGAATGCCGGCTTTGAGCTGATTGTCTACCGGACCGAGGCGGAGTACAACTTCGATACCATCCCCTGCGGGGAGAACGAGTTCATTGCCGAGTATCAGGTACGGTTTGACGGGTGTGACCCGAACGAAGGCTGCACCGTTACTTACGATGTCACGCCCGAGGAGAGCGCAGTCTACGGCGAGTGGACCCGGCTGGTGCTTGCCAACGACACCACACAGGTCAAGCTGACCATCGCCGCCGCGGAGGGCTATGTTTACGAGGTCTGGGCGAATGGACAGGACGTCACCGAAAGCGTCGTAGAGAACGTCTACACCTGGACGGTGGGTGAGAACAGCGATGTCCGGCCCGAGATCGTCTTCCGCAGTAAGAACGATCCCGGCCCCGGCGACGGTCTCACCATCGAGCTTTCCGGCAGTACCTCCGTCAGCGATGGTACTTTCACTTACGCGAACGGCACCGCGCAGGTGATGTTCGTCCGTGAAAGCGGCGATGGCGCTTACAACGGCAGCGAGAATCAGATCGCGCTTGGCGATGATGTGACCGCCGTCAAGATCATTTTGAACGCAGCCAACGGTTATCAGGGTGTGCTCCGCACCAGCGGCAACAATCCGCCTGTTCTCGATCCCGTGGTCAATGGCAGTGAATCTACCTATACCTTTGAAAGAAGTGCGATGGAAGCGGCCGGAAACTTCGTCTCCTTCAACATCGAATTCACCGGCGAGCCCGGCGGAGGCAACCCCGGCCCCGGCGGCAACGATCCCATTCCGGACAACGGCGTCCAGTTCCAGCTTCGCGGCCCCGAAAGAGGCGTCGTGTCCTACAAGATCGGCGATGCCGCAGAGTATACCACGGTCACAAACGTAGGAACCGAAAGCACGGATGTGGATTCCGATGTGATCACAGTTGAAGGCGAAAACCCTGTGACTGTGGAATTCAAAGTAAATCCGGAGGAAACAAACGGTTACTTTGAGGTCCATATCGACAGCAATCCGGCCCCGGCCGAAGGAGAGATCCAGGTTACTTGGGACGCCGAGAACTACAACGACTTCATGGCAGCCCTTGCCGCCGGAGAGTCCGTTTCCTTTACGGCAGAACCTGGCGTGGGCTACAGCATCCGCGTCGACTTCGGGCAAAATCAAATCAACTGGTACACCGTCTCCTGGGGCGGCGGCAATGTCACCGTGGAAAACGGCACCGTTTTGGCGGAGCGCGTTCATCTGGGAGACAAGACTTTCACCGTAAATGCGGAGGAGAGCGGTGCAAGTGACAGCGACAAGATTTACCCGATAGAAGACATCATCGGCGAGGAAGGTCAGGAAGGCCTGGGAGTGTATGGCCTCGGATACAGCGACACGGACCTCTTTATCGGGAATGAGGTTGAGGAAACTGTCTCCATCGACTTCAAGTTTGTCCCCAATTACGGCTATCAGCTGTCCGACATTCTCACCAATGAGATGGACAGTCTGCTGCGTGATTTTACCGCCAGCGCATCCGAGATCAGCACCTTCAACTTCCCGGTGCGTCAGGGCGGCAGCGCCCACTTCAACGTGGTGTTTGCCGCAGCCGAAGACACCATTGACGCAACAGGCAGTGAGAAAGTCACCGGCGCTACCATCGCCAACGGCCAGAACGCCACCGACTCCGGCAACCTGAAGATGACCATTGCCGACCTGAATGAAAGCGCGGTCAGCGATGATCTGAAGGCCAAGGCCGGCGAGAGCGCCCTGTATCTGGACATGAACCTGTACCAGGTGGTCAGCAAGGGCGGCGAGAACGGAACCTGGGAGAACCAGCTTGAGAATCTGAGCGGCACAATCACCGTAACACTGAGCGTCCCCGCCCCGGCGGAGGGTAACTCCTATTACATCATCCGGGAACACGGGGAAGGTACATCCAAGACCTACAGCCGCATCGCCGTGGACTATGACCCGGCAACTGGAACTGTTACCTTTGAGACGAATAAGTTCTCCAACTACGCCCTGGCCCAGACGACGGACATCGTGCCTGACACTGAAGATACAAGCAGCAAAGTCGACTATGCTGACGTTGACACCGGTTCCAATGTCACCTGGGCAGAAGCCCTGCCTGCGGACGCATCCGCTGCCACGTCGGTGAAGCTGACGGTGGCGGATTCCACCCCGGACGAGACGGCTAAGAACGCCCTGTCCGAAAAAGCCGGCGGGGATGTCGACCCGGACAAGTCCTTCTATCTGGACCTCACCATGACCGCCTCGGATGGCACCAACACCACCCCCATCACCGACCTGCGCCAGCCGGTGACGGTTACCCTGGAGGTCCCCGCCATCCTCGCCTCTGAGAAGTACGTCGTGGTCCGGGAGCACGGCACGGAATACACCGCCCTGCCCTGCACCTATGACCGGGCGACCAGCACACTCACCGTCCAGAGCGACAAGTTCTCCACCTATGCCATCTTTGTCATTCCCGCCTACGCGGCCACGGAGATCTCCGCCGTCAACGTAACCGTCACCGCTCCCACGGCTGACCTCACTGTTGGCGAGACCGCGGTAACGGTTGATCCTGCGGCGCCCTACTTTGTGCACGAGATCGAGTGGAGCATCGTGGCCAACAAGGGCAGCACCGAGTCCCTTGATTGGGTCTACGGTGATGACAGATTTGAAGCCGGAAAATGGTACCTGGCGGAGATCACCCTCTACGCCGACTTCAGGTACGAGTTCTCGGACAGTGTAATGCCCACCGTTTCCGGCGCGGCACTGGCCACTGCCGAGAGCGAGGGCGATACGTTGACCGTCTGCGCCTGGTTCCCCGTGGGCGGCGCGACGGATACGCGTTCTGAGATCGCCTCTGTGGCTGTCACCAATGTGGCAGTGCCTGCTGTCGGCGAGGGCATTTATGATGTGGAAAACACCATTGAGGAAAACGCCACCACTGGCGACGGCTATTTCATTGACAATGTGGATATCCACGAATGGGTGGAAGACGATGATGATAACGACTACTCCTATTGGGACTGGACGACCTCCGGCAGTATTGCCGCGGGCACCGCTTATGGCGTAGAGCTGACGCTCCTGGCCAAGACCGGCTACGCCTTTGCGGATACCATCGCCGCCACCATCAACGGGCGGTCTGCCGAAGTGGCATCCCGCACCGCCGACAAACTGGTTCTGTTCCTGCCCTTTGAACAGAATGTGACCATTACCAAGGTCGAGGTAAAGAGCGCCACCTGGCCCATCCACGGCAACCCAATCGACAAGAGTCCGGAGAACTTCTACTTCGACAATTATTCCTTTGAACACCTGGCCTACACCCTTGAATCCGCCGAGTTCCAGATCAGCACCGACGGCGGAGCAAGCTACAACTCCCTCACCGCATTGGACACCACCTTCGACACGGCTAAAAAATACCGCGTGCAGGCAGTGCTGAAGGCCAAGGACGGCGCCACCTTCGCAAGCTCCGTCACCGGCGACTTCAGCGGTGACGGAGGGGTCGTTTGCGAAGTCTCTGCCGACGGCAAGACCTGCACCGTGACCCGCACCTGTGAGGTGTATAACGCAGTCTACTCCTACAAAGATAGTGCCCCCTTGACTTATGTGAACGGCGTCACCGTCCATCTGCCCAATCCCACAGCGGGTCAGACTTATTCGCTGGGCAGCTTCGGCCCCACCGACGACACGGGCTATCTGTGTGGCGCGGATGCCTACGTGTCGTGGTATGAGGTCCCCTATGTGGGCAGCACCGGCAATATCAGGAGGCTGACCAGCGGCAACACCTTTGAGAGCGGCAAGGTCTACCGAATGGACGTGGACTTTGAAAACCGGGACGGCTATCGTTTTGCTGAGGGCTTTACCATCTCGTTCAAGCAGATGGATGGCAGCGACAGCAACTACGCCATGATGTCCGTCACGACGGATACGGCCCGCAAGAAGAGCTATTCCATCTGGTACACCGTGGGCGCAGTGGCCGATCCTCAGCCCGTTACCTTTATCAGCATCCAGGGCCCCGCCCTCCAGGAGGACGGCACGGTGGGCACCACCAGTCCGTCTGCCTTTACAGTGGTCAGCGGCAACGCTGTGATCAATAGTGTATATTGCTACAACGGCAGCCTGATGATCAATCTGACCCCCGCCTCCGGCTACTACTTCGGCCGCAGCGTGACCGTTAATTACAACATTGGCACCAGAAACATTCTTGCCGAGGTCAACACCTCCTCCACCCATGATAGGGTGGTGGCCGACGTGGACCTGTGCATACCGGTCTCCTTGTCCGGCACCTTCAAGGCCAAGGACAAGGTCTATGACGGCACCGACAGCGCGGACCTGGATCGCAGCGAAGTCACCCTGACCGGCTTGGCGGTGGGCGATGACGTGAGTCTCTCCGTTACGGCGTATACATTGCGATTCAGAGATCCGGAGGTGGGCGAGAACAAAGAGGTTTACGTGTTCGCCCAGCTCTCCCTCTTTGGCGCCGACGCCTGGAAGTACCGCCTGACGACCCCCTATCTGTACGAGATTCTTACCGCCAGCATCACCGCCGCGCCGGTCACTCCGCCCTCCTCCGGCGGCGGTTCCGTCTCCACCTACGCCGTCAGTCTCTCTGACGCCTCCAACGGCGCCGTCACCGTCAGCCCGGCGAACGCTTCCGCAGGTACCACCGTGACCGTCACCGCCACCCCCGACGAGGGCTACGAACTGGCTTCCTTGACCGTCACCGACGCCAGCGGCAAGGAACTGGCCCTGACCGACAAGGGCGACGGCAAGTACACCTTCACCATGCCCGCCTCCAAGGTCACCGTGTCCGCGGCCTTCTCCAGAGTGACCCTGCCCTTCGTGGACGTGCCCGCCGATGCGTATTACTACGACGCGGTGGCCTGGGCCGTGGAAAACAAGATCACTGAGGGTACCGGTGACGGCACCACCTTCAGCCCCAATGCTCCCTGCACCCGCAGCCAGATCGTGACCTTCCTGTGGCGCGCTGCCGGCTGCCCGGAGCCTAAGAGCAGCGTGAATCCCTTCACCGATGTGGAGGAAGGCTCGTACTACTCCAAGGCCGTGCTGTGGGCCGTGGAGAACGGTATTACCATCGGCACCGGCGACGGCAGCACCTTCAGTCCGAACCTCACCTGCACCCGCGACCAAGCTGTGACCTTCCTCTGGAGAGCGGTTGAAAAGCCCGCCGCGACTGCCGAAAAGTCTTTCACGGATGTGCCCGCCGACGCCTACTATGCCCCTGCCGTCCAGTGGGCTTTGGCGAATGACATCACCACCGGCACCGGTGACGGCACCACCTTCAGCCCCGCCGACGATTGTACCCGCAGCCAGATCGTTTCCTTCCTCTGCCGCACCTACGCAAAGTAAGCTTTACAGTCGGCACAACACAAAATCTTTGACAGACGAACGAACGCCCGCTCTCGTGTGAGAGCGGGCGTTCCGTTTTAAATCACTCAGTTGTCCGTGCGGTACTTCTTCTGGGGCACATAGGAGCAGTGGAGCACCTCGTGGGCCTTGTGGCCGCCGGGCTCACCCAGGAACTCCTCGTAGACCTGCTTGACCACAGGGTTCTCGTGGCTCTTGCGGTACTTCTGGCCCGCGTCCTGGTCGTACAGCGCCTTGGCGCGCAGGGCGCGGATATCCACGAAGGAGCGCACGTCCGCGGGCTGCTGGGGCTGGCCGCCGCCGTTGATGCAGCCGCCGGGGCAGGCCATGAACTCGATGAAGTCATACTGCAGCTCGCCGCTCTTCACGCCGTCCAGGACCTTCTTGGCGTTGCTCAGACCGGAGGCCACGCACACCCGCACGGTCTTTCCGGGCAGCTCGTAGGTCGCTTCCTTGATCCCCTCCAGGCCGCGCACCTCGTGGAACTCCAGGGGGGCCATCTCGCCGTTGGTGGCCACTTCCACCACGGTGCGCAGGGCGGCCTCCATAACGCCGCCGGTGGCGCCGAAGATGGTGGCCGCGCCGGTGGAGATGCCCAGCATCTCGTCAAACTCGCTGTCGGGCAGGTGGTCGAACAGGATGCCGGCGGTGGTGATCATGCGGGCCAGCTCCCGGGTGGTCAGGGACACGTCCACGGGCATGCAGCCGTTGACCATGCGCTGCTCCTCCCGCTTGACCTCGTACTTCTTGGCGGTGCAGGGCATGATGGACACCACCACGATGTCCCGGGGGTCGATGCCCATCTTGTCGGCGTAGTAGGTCTTCACCAGGCTGCCGAACATCTGCTGGGGGGACTTGCAGGTGGACAGGTTGGGGATCATATCAGGGTGGTGCTGCTCGCAGTAGCGGATCCAGCCTGGGGAGCAGGAGGTGATCATGGGCAGAGTGCCGCCCTCCTTCAGGCGGTGGAGGAACTCGGTGCCCTCCTCCATGATGGTGAAGTCGGCGGCGGTGTCCACGTCGAACACCTTGTCAAAGCCGATCCGGCGCAGGGCGGTGACCATCTTGCCCTCCACGTTGGTGCCGATGGGCATACCGAAGCACTCGCCCAAAGTGGCGCGGACGGAGGGCGCGGGGCCCACCACCACATGCTTGGTGGGATCGTGCAGGGCGGCCCAGACCTCGGCGGTGTCGTCCTTCTCGGTCAGCGCGCCGGTGGGACAGGCCACGATGCACTGGCCGCAGGAGACGCAGTCCACCTCGTTCAGGTCCCGGTCAAAGGCGCAGCCGATGTGGGTCTGGAAGCCGCGGTCGTTGGGGCCGATCACGCCCACCTCCTGGTACTTGCGGCAGGCGGCGGTGCAGCGGCGGCAGAGCACGCACTTGGAGTTGTCCCGCACCAGGTGCAGGGCGGAGTCCTCAATGCGGGGGGCCAGCTTATCGTTGGCGTAGCGCACGGCGTCGATGTTGAAGTCGGAGGCCAGCTGGCGCAGCTCGCAGTTGCCGTTGCGGGCGCAGGTCAGGCACTCCATCCGGTGGTTGGACAAAATCAGCTCCAGGGTCAGGCGGCGGGAGGCGCGCACCTTCTCGGTGTTGGTGTAGACCTCCATGCCCTCGGACACCGGGTAGACGCAGGAGGCCATCAGGCTGCGGGCGCCCTTGACCTCCACCACGCAGATACGGCAGGCGCCGATCTCATTGACGTCCTTCAGGTAGCAGAGAGAGGGGATCTTGATGCCGGCGCTGCGGGCGGCCTCCAGCACGGTGGTGCCCTCCGGCACAGTCACGGGGATATCGTTGATCTTTAAGTTGACCATTTTCTGTTCCATCGTCTTTCCCTCCCTCAGCACTTACTGATCGCGCCGAAGCGGCAGTTTTCCATACAGGTCCCGCACTTGACACACTTGTCCGGATCAATGACGTGGACCGCCTTCACCGCGCCGGTGATGGCGTCGGCCGGACAGTTGCGGGCGCACAGGGTACAGCCCTTGCACTTCTCCGGGTCGATGACGAAGCGCAGCAGGCTCTTGCACACGCCGGCGGGGCAGCGCTTATCCACAACGTGGGCAATGTACTCATCGCGGAAGTGCTGCAGGGTGGACAGCACGGGGTTGGGCGCGCTCTGGCCCAGGGCGCACAGGGAGCTGTTCTTCAGGTGGTAGCACAGCTCCTCGATGGTGTCCAGGTCCTCCAGGGTGCCGTTGCCCTCGGTGATCTTGCACAGCAGGTCATACAGGCGCTTGGTGCCGATGCGGCAGGGGGTACACTTGCCGCAGGACTCGTCGATAACGAACTCCAGGAAGAACTTGGCGATGTCCACCATGCAGTTGTCCTCGTCCATGACGATCATGCCGCCGGAGCCCATCATGGAGCCGGCCGCCGCCAGGGACTCGTAGTCGATGGGGGTGTCCAGCATGGAGGCGGGCAGGCAGCCGCCGGAGGGGCCGCCGGTCTGGGCGGCCTTGAACTTCTTGCCGTTGGGCACGCCGCCGCCGATGTCCTCAATGATGGTGCGCAGGGTGGTGCCCATGGGCACCTCCACCAGGCCGGTGTTGGTGATCTTGCCGCCCAGGGCGAACACCTTGGTGCCGGTGGACTTTCCGGTGCCGATGGCCGCATAGGCCTCGGCGCCGTGGTTGATGATCCAGGTGATGTTGGCGTAGGTCTCCACGTTGTTCAGCAGAGTGGGCTTGCCGAACAGGCCCTTGACCGCCGGGAAGGGCGGACGGGGACGGGGCTCGCCGCGCTTGCCCTCGATGGAGATCATCAGAGCGGTCTCCTCGCCGCAGACGAAGGCGCCGGCGCCCAGGCGCAGCTCCAGGTCGAAGGAGTAGCCGGAGTCGAAGATGTTCTCACCCAGCAGGCCGTACTCCCGGGCCTGCTTGATGGCGATCTCCAGGCGCTTGATGGCGATGGGATACTCGGCGCGCACGTAGATGTAGCCCTGGTGGGCGCCCACGGCGTAGCCGGCGATGGTCATGGCCTCCACCACGGAGAAGGGGTCGCCCTCCAGCACGGAGCGGTCCATGAACGCGCCCGGGTCGCCCTCGTCGGCGTTGCAGCAGACGTACTTCACGCCGTCGTCGCTCTTGGCGTCGGCGGTGAACTGCCACTTCATGCCGGTGGAGAAGCCCGCGCCGCCGCGGCCGCGCAGGCCGGAGGCCTTCACGGTGTCGATGACCTGCTGGGGCGGGATCTTCTCGGTCAGGATCTTGCCCAGGGCGGCGTAGCCGTCCACGCCGATGTATTCCTCGATGCTCTCGGGGTTGATGACGCCGCAGTTGCGCAGGGCGATGCGCAGCTGGTGCTTGTAGAACTTGGTGTCGGACAGGGAGGTGACGTTCTCACCGGAATCCCCCTCCATATGTAACAGGCGCTTGACGATGCGGCCCTTGACGATGTGCTCCTCCACGATCTCTGCCACGTCGGCGGGGGTCACATGGGTGTAGCAGGCGCCCTCGGGATAGATCATAACGATGGGGCCCATGGAGCACAGGCCGAAGCAGCCGGTCTTGACCACCCGGGCCTCCTTCTCCATGCCGTGGGCGATCAGCTCTTTCTCAAAGGTCTCCTGCACCAGCGCGCTGTCCGAGGAGGAGCAGCCGGTGCCGGCGCACACCAGAATGTGGGAACGGACAAAACTCATTTTCGGCTTCCTCCCTTATTCCGCCACGCCGATGGTGTACTCGGCCACCACACGGCGGTTGACCAGATGCTCGCTGACGATCTTGGGCACCATGTCCGGGGCGAGCTTGACGTAGGTCACCTTTTCCTCCCCGGGGACATATACTTCCACGATGGGCTCCAGGCGGCACACGCCGATGCATCCGGTCTGGGTCACGGTCACGTTCTCCAGGTTCCGCTTTTCGATCTCTTCCAAAAACGCGTTCAGCACGGGACGGGCGCCGGCCGCGATGCCGCAGGTGGCCATGCCCACCACCACGCGGATCCGGTCGTCGTCGTTGTCCCGGATATCCATTTGCTTCTTCATCCGATCCCGGATGGCCTGAAGCTCTGCCAGGCTTTTCATGGATCTCACTCCTTTATAATCTGTTCCTGCTCCTGAAGGTACTCCTTGATCCACAGGGAGACGGAGGGCTCGTTCAGCGGCACCTCCGGCCCCAGAATGGCCCGAAGCTCCCGCGTATCCAGGACCAGGGTTCCTTTGGGGGTCGTATGGCGGTACGTCCACTCCACATCGGGGGCCCCCTGGATCAGCAGGGCCACGGTGGAGGGCAGGTCGCCCAGGGGCGGGCAGTCGATGTGGCTGGCCCGGAACAGGGCGGTCACAGTGGTCCCCACGCCCACCCGGCTTTCGATCTCCAGGGACCCGCCGGTCTGCTCCGCCGCCATGCGCAGCAGGGGCAGGCCCATGCCCACCTTGCGGGTGGTGCGGGTGGTGGTGAACGGATCGGTCACACCGGCCAGAAATTCCGGGGTCATCCCCCGCCCGTCGTCCGCGATCACCAGACGGCAGTCGCGCTGCGCGTCCTCCTCCAGGCTCAGGTCGATGTGCCCGGCGCCGGCGGAGACGGAATTCTGGGCGATGTCCAGCAGGTGAAGGGACAGCTCCTTCATTACTTATACTTGTCCAGGATGGGGCCGACCTTGTCGGGGGTCAGGCGGCCGTACACATCCTCGTTGATCATCATAACGGGGGCCAGGCCGCAGGCGCCGATGCAGCGGCAGGCGTCCAGGGAGAACTTGCCGTCCGACGTGATGGACCCGGGCTTGATGCCCAGCTTCTCCTCCACCGCGGCCAGTACGTCGGCTGCGCCCTTGACGTAGCAGGCGGTGCCCAGGCACAGGCTGATCTGATACTTTCCCTTGGGGTTCAGGGTGAACTGGGCGTAGAACGAGGCCACTCCGTACACTTCGGACAGGGGGATCTCCAGGCCCTCCGCCACCATGATCTGGACCTCCTCCGGCAGATAGCCGAAGATCTCCTGCGCGGCCTGAAGCACCGGCATGGTAGCTCCCGGCTGGCCCTTGTGCTCCGCGATGACCTTGCGGAGCTGCTCCTCCTGTGCCGGAGTCCCCTTGTAGGGGACCACGGTCTTGCAGTTTGGCATAGTCGCTTCCTCCTTTTTCGTTCCTTGCACTTTACTGTGGTAAATTGTTTATGTTTTTAGAATATCACGGAACTGTGGCAGATAAAACCAACGTTAAAAAAGTAACGAGAGAAATATTTGTTTTCGCGGCACCTGAATTTTGTTTAAATTGTCAGTTCTCCTCCGGAAAGCCATTCCAGCACCACCTCCGGCGCGGCCTCGGGCACCTCCATGTACTGATAGGCGTCCGGGATCTGGTGCAGGTAGTGGGCGTCGCACCCCACAATGTGCCGCAGGCGGCGCAGGTCGGGCCGGTCAAACAGGTTTTCCGGGCAGCGCAGGGAGACCTCGGCCAGCGGAAACTTCAGCTCCGGGTCCCAGATGCCCATCTGGGAGAGCAGGGAGTTGGAAGACCGGTCGATATGGGCGGGATAGGCCAGGCCGCCGAAGGAGGCAACCAGGTCAGGCACCTCATAAAGGCCCACATCCGCCGCGCCCGCCAGCAGGCGCGGCTCCTCCCCCAGCACCCGGTCCTCGCTGTCCATCAGAACCTGGGGGCCGAACATATCCCGGTCGTTGGGGACGCCGGGCAAAAGCCGGCCTACATGCTCGGAAAAGGCGTCCGCGTGCTCCAGGTCGGGAAACAGGCAGACCACATGGACCTCCTCCCGGGTGCACAGCTCCATACCCGGAAGGGCCAGCAGGCCGTTCCGCTCGGCGGCCCGGCAAAAGGCGGCGCAGTTCCCGGTTGAGTTGTGGTCGGTCAGGGCCACCACGTTCAGCCCGGCCAGCGCGCACATGGCGGCCAGGTTGGCAGGGGTCATGTCGGTGTCTCCGCAGGGCGACAGGCAGGAGTGCAGATGGAGATCAAAGGCGAGCTTCATAAATTACAGCACTTTGCTCAGGTCCACAGCCATGCGGAAGGAGCCCCGATCCGTCCCCAGCAGGTTGATCCCCTGGATCTGGGCCTTTTTCAGCAGGTCGGGGTCGGGCTGAACGCCCTCGGTCAGGATGACGCAGGCCACATCGGACAGGGCGGCCACGGCGGCCACGTTCTGGTTGGACATGATGGTGATCCACGCCTGCCCCGCCTGGGCGCGGCCCATGACCCAGGACAGCAGGTCCCCCACATAGCCGCCGGAGACCTCCCGGTCGGGCTCGGGGGCGGAAAACACGGTCAGGCCGAGGGTCTCGGCGATCTGGGAAACTGTCATAAAAAAAGCCTCCTTAGCGGCGTGAAATATTTTTGGGCGGGGCGCCCCGGCCCGGTTTGGACTGGCGGCGGAAGGGCGCGGGAAGGTATTCGTCGGCGTCGCTCTCGCCGGTCATGTACTGCATCCGCTCGCGGACCTTGAAGATGCAGTCCTCCTCGCTGGCCCGCCCCAGCACCACGTCCTCGGCAAAGGCGCGGCAGGAGGGCGCGCCGCAGGAGCCGCAGTGCAGGCCGGGCAGGTGGGATTCCAGCTCGTCGATCCGCACCATCTTCTCCATGGCCGCGGCGCGGTCGGTATCCAGCAGCAGAACGGGGATGTACTCCAGGGTCTTGTCGGAGTAGACGATGTCCACCGGTTCGTCCAGGTCGGAGAAACGGTTCCGGGACACGGGAAGTCCCTTCATCAGCTTCTTGATGCGCATATGGGCGCCGAAGGGATTTTCCACCGTCAGGCAGCCGCCCACGCAGCCCTCCACGCAGGCGTTCAGCTCGATGAAATCGGCCTCGGGCAGGCGGCCGTCCTCGATCTCCTCCAGCATCCGGATCACATTTTCGATGCCGTCCACCGCCAGGTAGCGCTGGCCCAGCCGGGCGGCCGACTCGCCGCCGCAGAAGGCCCAGCCCACGCCCATGATGCCGGCGGAGGACATGGGCTTGACCTCCTTCAGCTTTTTCATGGGGGAGAGCAGCTTCAGGTAGATGTCCCGGATGGAAAACGCCCCGTCAATGACGGAATCCTGTAAAACGACGGGGGTATGTGCCGCAGTCACCTGCGCGGGGCACGGGACGATGGAGAAGACGCCGATCTTCTCCGGCGGCAGACCCGTTTTGGCGGCCGCTTCCTTCCTTGCCAGAACGGCGGCCAGGGCAACGGGGTCAATGGATTGCTTGATGTTGGGGATCAGCTTGGGAAAGCGCATACAGATCAGCCGCAGCACCGTGGGGCAGGCGGACGAGATCTTTGGCGTCACCGGCGTATCATTTGCCAGGATCTTCTGGCGGGCAATATCGGAAAGGTATTCCGCGGCCTTTGCGACCTCATAGACCTCATGGAAGCCGATCTCCAGCAGGCCGTTCAGGACCACATCGATATCGTCCAGGTTCTGAAACTGGCCGTACAGGGCCGGGGACGGCAGCGCCACCCGGTACTCGTAATTCTCCAGAATGTCCAGCTTGTCGGACACCGACTTGACCGCGTGGTGGGGGCAGACCCGGATGCAGGTCCCGCAGTCGATGCAGCGGTCGGCCAGGATGGTGGCCTTGCCGCGGCGCACCCGGATGGCCTCGGTGGGGCAGGATTTGATGCACGTTGTGCAGCCCCTGCACCGCTTGAAATCCAGGACAACAGAATGTTTCATGCCGTTTCCTCCGTCCGCCTCACATGCGGATCTTCATGCGCACAGTGGTGCCCACGCCCACAGTGCTCTCCACGCTCATCTCGTCGGAATAACGCTTCATGTTGGGCAGGCCCATGCCCGCGCCGAAGCCCAGGTCCCGGGCCACGTCCCCGGCGGTGGAATACCCCTCCTCCATGGCCAGCTCGATGTCGGGAATGCCCGGGCCGGTGTCGGCCAGGGTGATGTCGATCTCATCCAGGCCCACCTCCACGGTCACCTCGCCGCCGTCGGCGTGGATGACCATGTTGATCTCTCCCTCATACATGCAGATGGAGGCTCTGCGGATGGCGTCCGGGGGGAGACCCAGCCGCCGCAGGGACATTTTCATTTTGGACGAGGCCTCGCCCGCCTGGGTCAGGTCCCCGCCCTCCACATGGTAGTGCAGTTCGATTTTCTCAGCCATGGGTCATTCACCTGCCAGTCCGTTGGTGTAGAGCAGGCCGCAGGCGGAATACATCCGGCGCCGGGAGGTCATGATAACGATCTTCCGCTCGCGGGCCAGTTCCAGAATGGCTTCATTGGGCACCTTGCCCCGCACGAAGACGATGCACTTCATGTCCATCATCTCCGCCGTGCGCACCACCTGGGGATTCACCAGGCCGGTCAGCAGCAGGGCCTGCTCCTTCACATAGGCCAGCACGTCGCTCATAAAATCACTGCCGCATGCGGATTGGATCTCCTGGTCCAGATATTCCTCACCCCAGAGCACCTCGGCGTCCAGAATATCCCGCACTTCGTACAATCGCATGGAATCGCCCCCTATGGTTCTATTCCGTTTCATTTTATCATAGGAAAGCGGAAAAGAAAATGAGAAAATTTTAATGATACGATTCAAAGTTTGATTCAGGGGGAATGCCCGCGCGCCGCTCTGCCCCATTCTCCACAAAGAGCGCGGGAGTATGGGGTATGTTTTTCGTTCTTCCTGTCATTGACTATTTTTTGACACACCGATATAATAATTGTATTCGCACTTTAGCAGATTAAACACCATTTTTTAAGGGAGGAAAACGCAATGGCAAACGAGCGAGTGTACAATTTCTCCGCCGGCCCGTCCATGCTGCCGCTGGAAGTGCTGCAGCGCGCCGGCTCTGAGATCACCAATTATCAGGGTTCCGGCATGTCCGTGATGGAGATGAGCCATCGCTCAAAGGTCTTCATGAAGATCTTTGAAGACGCCCGCGCCAAGTTCAAGAAGCTGTTCCATGTGCCCGACGGGTATCAAATTCTCTTTCTGCAGGGCGGCGCTTCCTCTCAGTTCTCCATGGCGCCCCTGAACCTGATCGGCAAGACCGGCAAGGCCGACTACGCCGTCACCGGCAACTTTGCCAACATCGCCTACAAAGAGGCCAAGAAGTACGGCACCATCAACCTGGCCGCCTCCAGCGAGGACAAAAACCACACCTACATCCCCGCTCAGGAGCAGCTGAAGCTGGACCCCGAGGCCAGCTACTTCTACTACTGCGCCAACAACACCATCTACGGCACCGAGTGGCAGTATGTGCCCGAGACCAACGGCGTGCCCATCGTGTGCGACATGTCCTCCGACATTCTGTCCCGCCCCGTGGACGTCAGCAAGTACGGCATCATCTTCGCCGGCGCGCAGAAGAACATGGCCCCCGCCGGCCTGACCGTGGTGGTCATCCGGGAGGATCTGGCCGGCCATGAGCTGCCCTACACCCCGCTGATGATGAACTACAAGACCATGATCGACAAGGACTCCATGTACAACACGCCCCCCTGCTGGTGCATCTACATCCTGGGTCTGGTGCTGGACTGGCTGGAGAACCTGGGCGGCGTGGAAGGCATGGAGAAGATCAAGGGCAAGAAGGCCGGTATGCTCTACGACTGCATCGACAATTCCCGCCTGTTCAAGTGCGCCGCCGAGAAGGGCTCCCGCTCCGACATGAACGTGACCTTCCGCTCCGCCTCCGAGGAGCTGGACGCCAAATTCGTGGCCGAGTCCACCGCCGCCGGCTTCACCAACCTGAAGGGCCACCGCTCCGTGGGCGGTATGCGCGCCTCCATCTACAACGCCATGCCCATGGAGGGCGTTGAAAAATTGGTGGACTTCATCAACGCCTTTGATAAGAACAACTAAAAGGAGAACACTCTCATGTTTCGAATCAAGACCTTAAATAAAATCTCCGCTGTGGGCCTGGCCGAGCTGGACCCGACCCGCTTCCAGGTGGGAGACGATGTGGAGAACGAGGACGGCATTCTCGTCCGCTCCGCCAAGATGCACGACTACGAATTCCCCGACGCCCTGCGGGCCATCGCCCGGGCCGGCGCCGGCACCAACAACATCCCCATCGACCGCTGCTCCGAGGCGGGCATCGTGGTGTTCAACACCCCCGGCGCCAACGCCAACGCCGTGAAGGAACTGGTACTTCGCGCCCTGCTGGCCGCCTCCCGCGACGTCATGGGCGGCTATGACTGGGTGCGCGAGCAGGCCAAGGACCCCAGTGTGGATCTGGCCGCCGCCGTGGAGAAGGGCAAGTCCGCCTTCGTGGGCCCCGAGCTCTACCGCAAGAGCCTGGGTGTCATCGGCCTGGGCGCCATCGGCGCTCTGGTGGCCAACATCGGTCTGAGCCTGGGCATGGACGTGTACGGCTACGACCCCTTCCTGTCCGTGGACGCCGCCCTGCGTCTGGACCGCCATGTCCATGTGGTCAAGAACGTGGATGAGCTGTACAAGGTGTGCGATTACATCACCCTGCACATCCCCTATACCGACAAGACCAAGAACTTCATCGACGCCGACGCCATCAACAAGATGAAGGGCCATGTGCGCGTGCTGAACCTGGCCCGGGGCGAGCTGGTGGACGACGACGCCATGATCGCCGCCCTGGAATCCGGCCGCGTGGCCAAGTACGTCACCGACTTCCCCAACAACAAGATCGCCCTGGCCAAGAACGTGGTGGCTCTGCCCCACCTGGGCGCCTCCACCCCCGAGAGCGAGGACAACTGCGCCGTCATGGCCGCCCACGAGCTGGAGGACTACCTGGTCAACGGCAACATCGTCAACTCGGTGAACCTGCCCCGGGTGGAGATGGACTGGAGCGGCATCTGCCGCCTGTGCCTGATCCACCGCAACATTCCCGCCATGCTGGCCAACATCACCATGATGCTCTCCAAGGAGAACGTCAACGTGGAGAACATGACCAACAAGAGCCGCGGCGACTACGCCTACACCCTGGTGGACGTGAACGCCCGGGTGGGCGAGAGCGTGGTCAACGCCATCCGCGCCATCCCCGGTATGCTGCGGGTGCGTGTCATCAACCACTGAGATTTATAGTTCAAACCGCGCGGAGCCCATGGCTCCGCGCGGTTTTTTCATCCTCAAAATTCTTTTTTCTCATAGATCCGGCAGGAGACGCGGTAGGAAATCACGACCGCGGCAGCGATCAGAACCACGGCCCCTGCCGCCGCCGCGAACGGAGAAACTCCGGTCAGCAGATCCAGGGGCGAGCCGCCGTTGAAGGAGAAGATCACCGCACCCATTCCAAATACGGCAAAAACGGCCGCAAACACAACAGCCAGCAGGATCCTGCTTTTCTGGGAGCCATACCGGAATAAAAGCGGGTAGAAGATACAGTCGATCAGCAGACACACCGCCGTACAGGCCAGGGCGGCAACCACCAGCTCCGGAAAAGTCCCGTTTTCCTCCCGCACGGCAAAGGAGATGACCAGATTGATCAGACAGGAGAGCACAAAAGCCCCTCCGAACGCGAGGAACAGAAACTGATACTTTGCCCTGACCACCGCCCTTCTCCCTCCCGGCAGAGCAGCGGCAAACCCATCCCACCGGGCCAGCTCGTCGGCGGAGAAGGAAGACATGGGGAGCATCAGCAGAATGAGAGCCATCATGCCGGAAAAGAACGTGGGATCGTCCATGAAGGAAAAAACGGTGTAAAAGGCGATCAGAAAAGCATAGGGCTTCCATCCTCTTTTGAGGATCAGCAGTTCTTTTAAAAGCAGTCCGTTCATTGTTCATCCCCCCTGACGGAAAAGACCATGATCTCCTCCAGCGTGACCGGGTCCACGGCCAGATCCGGGTAACGGCGCTGGAAATCCGCTTTGTTCCGGATCAGCGCCTCGCAGCCGAAGTGGCCCTCCCGCACGCCCACCAGACAGGCTTTGTCCACCCGCTCCAGCTCCGCCGAAGTGCATACCAACCGGCCGTGCTCCTCCAGGAGCGCGTCCTTCTCCCCCGCCAGGGTCACTTTTCCCTTGTGGAGGTAGGTGATGTAGTCGGCTGCGTGCTCCAGGTCACTGGTGATGTGGCTGGACAGGAGGATGGAATGCTCCTCGTCCTTGATGAACGCCAGAAACTCGTCCAGAAGCTCGCTGCGCACCACGGGATCCAGCCCGCTGGTCGGCTCGTCCAGGATCAGCAGCCTGGGGTGGTGGGCCAGCGCCGCCGCGATGGACAGCTTCATCTTCATACCCTTGGAAAATTCCTTAATAAAGAGGTTTCGGGGCAGATCAAATTTTTTCAGGTAGTCCTCGTACAGCTCCGGATGCCAGGCCTTATATTCCCGGGCCATGATCTTCCCCACCTGCTGCGCCGTCAGGCCGCCGTGGAAGGGGCACTCGTCCAGCACCACGCCGATCCACTCCCGCACCGCCGGGTCAGACGGGCTTCCGCCCAGCACGGAAATAGAGCCGGAATCCGGCCGCAGCAGGCCCAGCAGACATTTAATGGTGGTGGACTTACCCGCGCCGTTTTCCCCGATCAGGCCCATGATGGAGCCTCCGGGGACGGTCAGACTGACGTCCTCCAGGGTAAACCCGGTAAACCGTTTGGTCAGATTTTTGATTTCAATGGCGTAATTCATTTCTTACTTACTCCCCATTGTATAGAATCTCCAACGCTTCCGCCATCTCCGCCAGGGTCAGGCCGGCCACCTTGCCGATGGTCACGGCCTCGGAGAGCTTTTCCTCCATGCGGCGCATGGCGTCCTCCCGGGCCAGACCGGGATCCTGCGGGGCCACAAAGCAGCCCTTGCCGGGCACGGTGGTGATAAAGCCGTCCCGCTCCAGTTCCTCATAGGCCCGCTTGGTGGTGATGACGGAAATGCGCAGGTCCTTGGCCAGCAGGCGCATGGAAGGCAGGGCGTCCCCTTCCTTCAGCTCCCCCTGGAGAATGTGCGCTTTGATCTGGCGGGTGATCTGCTCGTAAATGGGCACATCTCCCGCGTTTCGAATGATGAGTTCCATGGTGCACCTCTGTTTTACTGTATATATTCAGCATATACAGTATTAACACAAAACCGTCCCCTTGTCAAGGGGACGGTCAAAAACTTTTTCAGGTTTATTTCCCCACGCAGAAGCGGGAGAAAATGCGGTCGGTGATGTCCTCCCGCACGCTGCGGCCGGTCAGCTCGCCCAGGGCGGCCATGGCCTCCTCCGCGTCGGTCAGCAGGGCGTCGGGGGTCACGCCGCTGTTCAGTCCCTCCAGGGCGGAAAGGACGCCTGCCCGGGCCCGGGACGCGGCCTCGGCCTGCCGTGCGTTGGTCAGCAGGCTGCCCGCCTCGTCCGTCCCGGCGGGAAAGCAGGCGGAGATGGTCTGTTCCAGTTCCTCCAGGCCGTCCCCGGTGGCGGCGGACACCACGCAGAGCTTGGGAAACCGCTCACGCAGGGCCTCCGCATCCAGGGCGGGGGCCAGGTCGGACTTGTTGACCACGCAGATCAGGTTGGGGGCGGCCTGAGCGGCGGCGATGGCCTCCTCGTCCTCCGCCGTCAGGGGCTGTCCGCCGTCCAGCACCAGCAGGGCCAGGCGGGCACGCTCCAGAGCGGAGCGGCTGCGGTCCACCCCCAGGCGCTCCACCGGATCGTCGGAGCGCCGCAGGCCGGCGGTGTCCACCAGGCGCAGCAGTACGCCCCCCAGGCGCAGGCGCTCCTCCAGGGTGTCCCGGGTGGTGCCGGGAATACTGGTCACAATGGCCCGGTCGTAGCCCAGCAGGGCATTCAGCAGAGAAGACTTTCCCACGTTGGGCCGCCCCACGATGGCACAGGGCACCCCCTCGGCGAGCAGGCTGCCCCGGTCGTAGGTGGCCAGCAGGGCGTCCAGCCGGGAAAGAGCCTCGGTCAGGGCGGCGCGGATGGTGTCCGCGGTGAAGGGGTCGATATCCTCATCCGGATAGTCCAGAACCGCGTGGAAGTGGGCCAGCACATCGGTCAGGCCGTCGTAAATGGCGTCCACCCGGCGGGACAGGGCCCCGGTCAGCTGCCCGTAGGCGTTGCGGGCCCCCTCGGCGCTCTCGGCGTCGATCAGGTCGATGACCGCCTCCGCCTGGGCCAGGTCCATCCTGCCGTTGAGAAAGGCCCGGCGGGTGAACTCCCCGGGCAGCGCCTGCCGGGCCCCGTGGGCGAACAGGGCCTCCAGCCCCAGGGCCAGCACAGCGGGCGAGCCGTGGCACTGCAGCTCGGCGGTGTCCTCCCCGGTATAGCTGTGGGGCCCCGGCGACCAGGTGGCCAGCACCTGGTCGATGGGGGCCCCGTTTTTGTCCAGCAGCGTGCCGTACACCAGCCGGCGGGCCGGCTGGTCGGCAAGGGTTCCCCCCGCCGCCGGTTGAAAAACGGCGGCGGCGATCTCCCGGGAGCGGGGGCCGGAAAGCCGCAGAATTCCAATGGCGCTGGGGACAGGCGGCGTGGCCGCCGCCGCAATGGTGTCCGTCATGGGTTCACCTCGTAAAGTTTGTAAAAATCGTCGAAAAAAAGATGCTTGACAAGGTTTTATGTCAACTTATTGTGAATATCTTTTTCCACCGCGGGGGAAATCCTCGTGTGGAAAACCCTGTGGACAATGTGGAAAAGCCTTGGTAAATGGTGTTTTACCAAATATTTCCTGTCTTGAAAATAATCCTTGCATCCATGCATATCGGATGTCAAAAAAAATTATGCGGTGCGCTCAGCCGTCCAGTCGGCCCGCAATCACCCGTGCGACCTTGATACCCGACGCACCTGCCTGGGCTAAGCCGCGGGTGATGCCCGCGCCGTCGCCGATGGCAAAGAAGCCGGGCAGGGCGGTCTCCAGCTCGCCGGACAGATCCAGCCGGGAGGAGTAGAACTTGACCTCCGCGCCGTAGAGCAGGGTGTCATAGTTGGCGGTGCCGGGGGCGATCTTGTCCAGGGCGTAGATCATCTCGATGATGTCGTCCAGCTGCCGCTTGGGCAGGGCCAGGGACAGGTCGCCGGGAACGGCGGCAGTCAGGGTGGGCCGGGTGAAGGACTTGCTCATCCGGTGCTCGTTGGTGCGCACGCCCTTGACCAGGTCGCCGAAGCGCTGCACCAGCACGCCGCCCGCCAGCATATTGGACAGGGAGGCGATGTGCTTGCCGTAGCGGTAGGGCTGGTCAAAGGGCTGGGTAAAGCGATTGGACACCAGCAGGGCGAAGTTGGTGTTCTCACTCTGGAGGGCGGGGTCGGCGTAGGAGTGGCCGTTGACGGTGTTGATACCCTCCACGTTCTCCGCCACCACATGGCCGTAGGGGTTCATGCAGAAGGTGCGCACCTGGTCGCCGTACTGCTTGGTGCGGTAGACCAGCTTGGACTCGTACACCACGTCGGTGATGTGCTCGAAGACCACGGCGGGCAGCTCCACCCGCACACCGATGTCCACCTGGTTGTTGATGAGCTTCAGGCCCAGGGCCTTGCACCGCTCGGAGAACCACTCCGCGCCGGAGCGGCCGGGGGCGGCGATCAGCCAGGGGGCGGTGAACTCCTCCCCCTTCTTCGTGACCACCCGGTAGGTGTGGTCGGCCTCCACGGCGATGTCCTCCACGGCGGCGTGGAAGCGGAATTCCACCTGGTCCTTCATATCCGTATAGATATTCTGGAGGATGCGCAGGTTGTTCTCGGTGCCCAGATGCTTGCAGCGGGCCTGCAGCAGGTGCAGGTCGTGCTCCAGGGCGCGCTTTTCCAGCTCCCGGGCCGCCGGGGAGTCGGTGGAGTAGACCTTCTCCGTGGCTCCGTTGGCCACGTTGATGGAGTCCACATACTCGATCAGCTCCATGACCTCCCTGGGGCCCATGAAATCGGTCAGCCAGCCGCCGAAGGCGGTGGTAAAGTTAAACTTGCCGTCGGAAAACGCGCCGGCGCCGCCGAAGCCGCACATGGTTCCGCACACCGCGCACTGGATACACTCGGCCACCTTGCCCGCCACGATGGGGCAGGTGCGGGTAAAGATATCGGCACCCTGCTCCAGGATAAGCACCTTCAGTTCCGGACGCAGCCGGGCCAGCTCGTAGCCGGCAAAGACGCCGGCCTCCCCCGCGCCGATGATGATCACGTCATATGTTTGGGACATTGCGATCCTCCGTTCCGCCGCCATATGCGGCGCAAATTATATTCTGTCTCATTGATTTTTTATTCCGCCCACTTCAGGGTGCGCCCCACGGCCTTGTCCCAGCCCTTCAGCAGCGCGGCGCGGACGTCCTCCTCCATGGCCGGCTCAAAGGTGCGGGAGACCGCCCAGTTGGCCACGATCTCGTCCTGGTCCTTCCAGTAGCCCACGGCCAGTCCAGCCAGGTAGGCCGCGCCCAGGGCGGTGGTCTCGATGCACACCGGGCGCAGGACGGGCGCGTGGATAATATCGGCCTGGAACTGCATCAGGAAATTGTTGGCGCAGGCCCCGCCGTCCACCTTCAGGGCGGCCAGCTCGATCCCGGAATCCCGCTGCATGGCGTTCAGCACATCCCGGGTCTGGTAGGCCAGGGATTCCAGGGTGGCCCGGATCAGGTGGTACTTGTTCACGCCCCGGGTCAGGCCCACGACGGCTCCCCGGGCGTAGGGGTCCCAATAGGGCGCGCCCAGGCCGGTGAAAGCGGGCACCACATAGCAGCCGTTGGTGTCCGCCACCTTGGAGGCCATGTACTCGGAGTCGGCGGCGGAGTCGATGAGCCGCAGCTCATCCCGCAGCCACTGGATGGCGGCTCCGGCCACGAAGATGGAGCCCTCCAGGGCGTATTCCACCTTGCCGTCCACCCCCCAGGCGATGGTGGTCAGCAGGCCGTGTCTGCTCATAACGGGCTTTTCACCTGTGTTCATCAGCAAAAAGCAACCCGTTCCGTAGGTATTCTTGACCATACCGGGCTGAAAGCAAGTTTGCCCGAACAGGGCGGCCTGCTGGTCGCCGGCGGCGCCGCCGATCCGGATGGGCGCGCCGAACACGGAGGGGTCGGTCTCCCCGTACACGCAGCTGGAGGGCTTCACCTCCGGCAGCATGGAACGCGGAATACCCAGGCGCTCCAGGATCTCCTCGTCCCACTTCAGCTCAAAGATGTTGTACAGCATGGTGCGGGAGGCGTTGGAGTAGTCGGTGACGTGCACCTTCCCTTTCGTCAGATTCCAGATCAGCCATGTGTCGATGTTGCCGAACAGTAGGTCGCCCCGCTCCGCCTTCTCCCGGGCGCCGGGCACGTTCTCCAAAATCCATCGGATCTTGGTGGCGGAAAAATAGGCGTCGATGACCACGCCGCACTTGCCGCGGATCTTTTCGGTCCAGCCCTCCGCCGCCAGCTCGTCGCAGAAGTCGGCCGTGCGGCGGCACTGCCACACGATGGCGTTGCACACCGGCTGGCCGGTGGTCTTGTCCCACACCACGGTGGTCTCCCGCTGGTTGGTGATGCCGATGGCGGCCACATCCGCGGCCGTGGCGCCGATCTTCAGAAGAGCCTCCTGGGCCACGCCGATCTGACTGGCCCAGATCTCCATGGCGTCCTGCTCCACCCAGCCGGGTTTGGGGAAGAACTGGGTAAACTCCTTCTGCGCCACGCTGCAGATCCGCCCCTGCCGGTCAAACAGGATGCAGCGGGAGCTGGTGGTTCCCTGGTCAAACGCCATGATGTACTTTGCCATAATGGTTCCTCCTCCGCCGCGCGGCTGAGGCGCGGTGGTACAACATTGTTTTTTATTATACCCCCATACCGCACAGTTCCGCAAGAAGCGTTTGTCCTTTTGGCGGAAAAACTCCCTTTAAACGCACAAAGAACCGAAAAACATTTCAGGGAAGGAGAATCGAGCCGATTCTCCTTCCCCGTGAATCCATGTGTTTTCTTTTGCGCAGGGTCTGCCCTGCCTGTCTTTTCTATCAGGACATCCGCTTTGGGTGGAGCCTGTTTCGTCTCAGCAGCCACAGGTTCCAGGGCGGGTCACTCCGCCTTGTCAGACCCGGCAGCCGGGGCGGCAGGGGCTTCTTCCGCTGCGCAAATGGGTTCTTCCGCCTTGACGGGTTCAGCCGCGGGGGCTGCGGGGGCCACAGGAGCCGCGGGGGCTACAGGAGCAGCAGGAGTCACAGAAGCGGCAGGGGCGGCCTTCTTCGTGGACTTGAACTGAAACAGGATGCCCAGGACTGCCAGGACCAGGCCGATCAGGATCCCCACGATCCTGCCCTGACCCAACAGCCCCGACACGGCAAATCCTGCCAGAATTCCGCCGGTGGCGCCGGTGGACAGGATGGTCCAGACGCGGACCATGATGACGGACACAATGCCCACGATCACCGCGCACACACCGCCGATCACAAGGGATACATTGCTGTCCAGGCCCAGAAGCAGGACGACCAGCGCAAAGGCCAGCGTTCCGTTCAGGATGAATACGCCGATCTGATAGACCTTAAACAGCAGCAGAGCTCCCAACACACCGCCGATCACCGCAAAGAAAATGCTGGCACCTACCGATTTCAAAGCGGCGGCACTGATACAGCCGGCGGCAAAAAAGCCCAGGATGAAACCGCAAATCGCGAAGTAAATCCGCATCAGCTTGTAGCCAAAGAAGCACTGCAGCAGCCCTACCACAGCGATGACCAGGGAGATCACTGCAAAAATACCGTTTGCCGTTGCGTTGAACGCCCCATTTGCCTGTGTAAACATTTCGACCATTCCGTTCATGTTCGTTCCCTCTCTTTTCTTTACTTTTTCTTTTGGGGTAATTGCACTGTTTTTCCATTGGTTCAAACAGAATGCTTTCCCGCATATGTTCCGCCCGAAAACGCGGAGTGCAGAAGCATGATCGATGGTTGACCCTCTGCCGCGGGCAGATGGGCCCAGGCTTGCTTGCGCCCCGTCCTCTCCGCGTTCCCGGCGGGTGAACTCTTCCGTTCACGTCCAGTAAGACTCACCAGCACCTCCTTTGGTTTTATTTTTTTGAAACTTTTTCAAAAAAGTTTTTTTCTTGTAGAATCCTATGTTTTTTGTTAAGATGATGAAAAGAAACTGAAAACGCCAAAAGAGTGATGACATGGATCCTGAACTGATCTGCAAAGCGCAGGCCGGCGACAGCGACGCGCTGGCCCAGCTCTATGAAAAAATGTATAAGCGGGTCTATTATCTGGCCCTGCGGCTGACCAAAAATCCGGAGGACGCTGAAGACGCGGCCCAGGAGACCTTTCTTTCCGCTTTCGGCGCTCTGGCCGGGCTGGAGAATCCAAACGCGTTTGAAGGCTGGCTGTTTCAGATCACCGCCAACAAATGCCGGAACATTCTGCGCAAAGGATCCCGCTTTGCCGACCTGCCTGAGGACGAGGATGGAAACACACTCTTGGACGATATGGCCGACCCCGACGAGGCGTTTCTTCCCGAAGCGGCCCTGGAAAACGCCGAGCAGCGCCGCATGCTCCTGGCGATGATCGACGCCCTGCCCGAGGCTCAGCGGGAGTGTGTCTATCTGTTCTACTACTCCCAGATGAGCGTCCCGCAGATTGCCAAAACCCTGAACTGCTCCGAGGGCACGGTGAAAAGCCGTCTGAACTATGCGCGGCAGAAGCTCAGGGAGGGCATCCTGCGCACCGAAGAGCGCGATGGGATCCGCCTGCACAGCCTGCTGCCCATCGGTCTTCTTTTTGCGGCAGATTTTCAGGCCCTGTCGCTGGGCATTACCATCCCGGCCTTGGGCGGCGCTGCCGCGGCCGCGGCGGGCGCGGGTGCTGGCGCTGCCGGGGCGGGTACAGCCGGTGCAGGTGCGGCGGGCACCTCGGCCGCCGGAGCCGCGAAGGCCGGCATTGCAGTCGCCCTCAAGACAAAGATCGTTGCAGGCGTGGCAGCCGCCGCTGTCCTGGTCGGCGGCGGGACCGCCGTCTATACCAGTCTGCGGGAAGGCCCTCCCCCCGCAGCGCAATCGCAGTACGCGGAATTTGCGGACGCCGACATGGAGCGCAACCTGCACATCCTGCTGGACATTCCACAGGACCAGCCCATCCCCGTTGAGACCCTTTCCCACGTGTATCAGGTCGGGTTTATCGGCGATGGCATGAATCTTTTCTACCAGAATACCTGGCAGGGCAACGGGACCATTTCTCCCGTGAACGGCACCACGCCTGTCTATGAGTTCTCCGACCTGCGCTACTTCGGTGACGGGTCCTATCTGCTGGTCAGCATTGTTGATCCCACCTATCCCGTGGATGAAGCCGCTCTGCTGGAGGAATTCCCCTACATAAGGTTCACTTACCACGATGGGCGCGATCTCCCGGATTATCCGAAGCTTGAAATGCCGGACAATGCGGGGCAGGGCGAATCGGAGCCGGCAGGTGTACATTTTTCCGACGCCGGCATGGAAACCAATATGCGTATTTTGCTGAACATTCCGGTCGGACAGTCCGTCCCGGCAGCCGCCCTGTCCGCGGTGGATCTTGTCTGCTTCACAGGAAGCGGTATGTGTCTTCCCTCCATGGAAGATATCACACTCTTCGCGAGCGCGTCGCTCGCCGCGGATGTGACGACATCCTACCAATTATCAAACGCCGTCCAGGCCGAGGGCACTGTCCCGGTGTATGACCTCTCGGATCTTCCGTATTTTGGCGGGGACTTTTTGATGATCTGCGTGGAATCGACCACATATCCCGTGGAGGAAGCGATCCTGCGGCAGACTTTTCCCCAGGCGGCAATCGAAGTTCTGGAAAGCGACTCCGGCACACTGTTTCTGATCGAAAAATGACCGGGGAGCCTTCCCCGTAAACAAAAAAACACTCTGTTCCGCACAAACGGGACAGAGTGTTTTTTGTGTTGAATTACACCAGCTCGATGAAAGCCATCTCGGCCGCGTCGCCGCGGCGGGGGCCAATGCGCACAATGCGGGTGTAGCCGCCGTTGCGGGACTCATACTTGGGGCCGATCTCATCAAAGAGCTTCTTGGCCACGTCTTCCTTGGTGATGAAGGCCAGGGCCTGACGGTAGGAGGCCAGGTCGTTCTTCTTGGCCAGGGAGATCATCTTCTCGGCCACGGGAGCCACTTCCTTGGCACGGGAAACGGTGGTCTTGATCTGCCCGTTCTCCAGCAGATAGGTCACCATGGCGCGCATCATGGCCATACGCTGGTCAGTGGGCTTGCCAAGCTTGCGATTACCGGACATGTTACTCACTCCTTTTTACAGGGGAATCCTTGGAAACACTGATTTGGTCGAGGGCGGAGAGATGGCCGAGAAAATTTTTCGCCAAATGTGCCCAAAAGCGCAGAGAATACTTCGTGTATTGTCGAGCATTTTGGGTGCATATGACGGAAAATTAGCCGGTCAGATCCCGTCATCCGATTGAATTAGGGTTTCCCCTACTTTTAGTTGTCGTCGCTGGCCAGGGTCAGGCCCATCATCGCCAGCTTATTGATGACCTCTTCCAGGCTCTTGCGGCCCAGATTGCGCACCTTCATCATTTCCTCCTCGGTCTTGGAGATCAGATCCTCCACCGTGTTGATGTTGGCCCGCTTGAGGCAGTTGAAGGAACGCACGGACAGATCCAGTTCCTCGATGGTCAGTTCCAGCACCTTGTCCCGCTGGGTCTCGGCCTTCTCCACCACCGTGGACTTGGAGCCCATGGTCTCGGACAGGTCGGTGAACAGGACAAAGTGATCCACCAGGATCCGGGCGCCCAGGCTGACCGCATCCCGCGCGGAGATGGTCCCGTTGGTCCACACCTCCAGAGTCAGCCGGTCATAGTCAGTCAGGTCTCCCACGCGGGTATTCTCCACGGTATAGTTGACCTTCTTGACCGGGGTATAAATGGAATCCACGGGGATGACGCCGATGATGGACTGGGCCGGCTTGTTCCGGTCCGCCGTCACATAGCCGCGGCCATGGGACAGGGTCAGTTCCATGTTCAGGCTGGCGTCAGGACCCAGCGTGGCAATATGATGCTCGGGGTTGAGCACCTCGACCTCGCCGTCGGCCTTGATATCGCCGGCGGTGACCTCGCCCTCGCCGTTCATCTCGATATAAACGGTCTTCACGCCCTCGCTGTGCAGCTTGGCGATGATGCCCTTCACATTCAGGACGATCTCCGTCACGTCCTCCTTCACCCCGGGGATGGTGGAGAACTCATGCTGAACGCCGGCGATCTTGATGGACGTGACCGCGGTACCGGGCAGAGACGAGAGCAGGATGCGGCGCAGGGCGTTGCCCAGCGTGGTACCGTAGCCACGCTCCAGGGGCTCGACCACGTACTTGCCGTAGGAGTCGTCACCGAGGTTTTCCATGCATTCAATGCGCGGTTTCTCGATTTCTACCATATCGTGTTACCCTCCTTTTTGCGTCGGCGGGAGCGTCCTCCCGCCTTGGATTAAAATCAAACTACCGAGGGTTGCTGTCTTACTTGGAGTACAGCTCGACGATCAGGTGCTCCTCGACAGGCACATCCACGTCCGCGCGGACGGGCAGGCGGGTCACGGTGCCCTTCAGGGCGTTCTTCTCACGCTCCAGCCACTCGGGGACCAGCACCTTGGGCGCGTCCTCCCCGGTCAGGGCCTTGAAGCGGGTGGTGGAACGGCTGGACTCCTTGACCTCGATCACATCGCCGGCCTTCACCAGGTAGGAGGGGATGTTCATCCGCTTACCGTTGACGGTGAAGTGGCTGTGGCTGACCAGCTGACGGGCCTCGCGGCGGGTGTTGGCAAAGCCCAGACGATAAACCACGTTATCCATGCGGCGCTCCACGAGGACCAGCAGGTTCTCGCCGGTCTTACCGGGCATGCGGGAGGCCTTCTCATAGTACATGTGGAACTGCTTCTCCAGAATGCCATAGACGAACTTGACCTTCTGCTTCTCAGCCAGCTGCAGAGCGTACTCACTCTTCTTGCCGCGGCGCTGAGCGCCGGGGTTGCGAATGGACTCGCTCTTGCTGCTTCCGGTATAGCCCATGACAGCGGGAGAAATTCCCAACGCGCGGCAGCGCTTCACGATGGGCTGCATATTCTTAGCCATAATGCTTTCTCCTCCTTACTCTTACACGCGGCGGCGCTTGGGCGGACGGCAGCCGTTGTGGGGGATGGGGGTCACGTCCTTGATCAGGGTGACCTCCAGGCCGACAGCCTGCAGCGCACGGATGGCGGCCTCACGACCGGAACCGGGGCCCTTCACGTAGACCTCGACGGTCTTCAAACCGCACTGCTCCATGGCAGCCTTGGCGGCAGTCTCAGCAGCGGTCTGCGCGGCAAAGGGAGTGGATTTCCGGGAACCGCGGAAGCCCAGGCCGCCGGAGGAGGCCCAGGACAGGGCGTTGCCGCCCATATCGGTCACGGTGACCATGGTGTTGTTGAAGGAAGAGCGGATATGCACCTGGCCCTTCTCAATGTTCTTGCGCTCGCGGCGCTTGCGGACAACTTTCTTGCCCTTAGCAGCAGTAGCCATTTGTATATCCCTCCTTACTTCTTCTTATTGGCGACGGTGCGCTTGGGACCCTTGCGGGTACGAGCGTTGGTCTTGGAGCGCTGTCCGCGGACGGGCAGATTCTTGCGGTGACGGGTGCCGCGGTAGCAGCCGATCTCCGTCAGGCGCTTAATGTCCAGCGCCACATCGCGGCGCAGGTCGCCCTCCACGGTGTAGCTCTGGCCGATGATCTCACGCAGCTTGGCTTCGTCAGCCTCGGTGAGATCCTTGACCCGGGTGTCGGGGTTGATCCCGGCCTCAGCCAGGATCTTGTTGGCGCTGGTGCGCCCAATGCCGTAGATGTAGGTGAGACCGATCTCCACCCGCTTATTCTTCGGCAGGTCAATGCCGGCAATACGTGCCATACTTTCGTTGCCCCTCCTTTAACCTTGTCTCTGCTTGTGCTTGGGGTTCTCGCAAATAACCATAACTTTGCCCTTGCGCTTGATGATCTTGCACTTCTCGCACATGGGCTTGACAGACGGTCTGACTTTCATGTGAATATACCTCCTGTTAGCCGTTGGGCCTAACGTTTGCGCGATGATTTAAATTTACTTGCTTCTCCAGGTGATCCGACCGCGGGTCAGGTCGTACGGAGACATTTGAACGGTGACCTTGTCGCCGGGCAGGATGCGGATGAAGTTCATCCGCAGCTTGCCGGAGATATGGGCCAGAATAATGTGTCCATTGCCGATATCCACGTGGAACGTGGTGTTGGGCAGGGCCTCGGTTACGACGCCCTCCAACTCGATCATATCGTCCTTTGCCAAAGCGTCATTCCCTCCTTGACTGCTGTTGATTTCGCTCGTCTCGGAAAGCGGCCAGCGCCCTCCGTACTTCACTGTCGCCCACCGGCTCCCCCGCACGCAGGCGGAGGAGGACCGGATGGTCTGACAACCCCGCCCGCTGCGCGTGTTTGCGGCGCTTGCGTTTGGGGGAATTGAGCTTGCGCTCTTTCCCGTCGGCCAGCAGGAGAAAGTCGCCCTCCGTGTCCACGACACAGAACAGTGCGCCTTTGTCATGCCCGGCCAGGGAACGAACCACGTCTCCTCGCTTCAGATCCATGGGGAATCTTCCTCGCAGGCGGTGAGGATCTCCGGTTCGCCGTCGGTGATGAGAATGGTGTTTTCATAGTGGGCCGCCAGGGCGCCGTCGGCGGTTTTCACCGTCCAGCCGTCCTCCAGGACCCGCACTTCCCAGGTGCCCAGATTGACCATGGGCTCCACAGCCAGGGTCATACCCGGCTGGAGCCGGGGGCTCGCCCGGTGTCCTTCGGTGCAGAAGTTGGGAACCTCGGGGGCTTCATGGAGCTTGCGCCCCACCCCGTGGCCCACATAGTCCCGCACCAGGGAACAGCCGTTGGCCTCGGCGTACTGCTGCACACCACGGGAAATGTCGGACACGCGTTTGCCCGCGCGGGCAAACTGGATGCCCTCAAAGAAGCTCTGGCGGGTGACCTGAATCAAACGCAGGGCCTCCGGACTGACCTCTCCGCAGGGAAAGGTCGCGGCGCAGTCTCCGTGGAAGCCTTCAAAGAACGCTCCCACATCCACGCTGACGATGTCGCCCTCTTTCAGCCTCCGGTGGCCCGGAATGCCGTGGATGACTTCGTCGTTCACCGAGATACAGGCGGAGCCGGGATAACCCGCATAGCCCAGAAAGGAGGGCGTCGCTCCCTGTTCCTCGATAAACCTGCGCACCGCGTGGTCTATTTCAAGGGTTGTGACGCCGGGCTTCACCAGTTTGCCCGCCAAAGCACGGGCCGCCGCGGTAATCCGCCCGGCGCGGCGCATGTGTTCAATCTCCCGCGGAGATTTCAGGGAAATCATTTCCATACAATCAGATCCCCAGTGCTTCGAGCACCACCTTGGTGGTGGCCTCGATGGTGGGCTGATTGTCCACCGATTTCAGATTGCCCCGCTTGGCATAGAAGTCCTTCAGAGGCTCGGTCTCGGTGTGGTAGACCGTCAGGCGGTTCTTGACCGTCTCCGGCTTGTCGTCGTCCCGCAGGACCAGGTCGGCGCCGCACTTGTCGCACTTGCCTTCGGTCTTGGGAGGGGCAGACACCACATGATAGGTGGCGCCGCAGGCAGTGCAGGCGCGCCGTCCGCTCATGCGCTCGATGATCTCCTCGTCGGAGATCTCCAGGGAGAGCACGGTATCAAAGGTGATACCCTTCTCTTCCAGGGCCTCAGCCTGGGCGATGGTGCGGGGCACGCCGTCCAGGATGTAGCCGTTGGCGCAGTCGCGCTCGGCCAGGCGCTCAGCCACGATGCCGATGATGACCTCGTCGGGAACCAGCTTGCCCGCGTCCATATACTCCTTGGCCTTCAGGCCCACGGGAGTGCCGTTCTTGACGGCGGCGCGCAGGATGTTGCCGGTGGAAATGGTGGGGATGTTCAGGCGCTGGCTGAGGATGTCAGCCTGCGTGCCTTTTCCGGCGCCGGGGGCGCCCAAAAGGATCAGCTTCATTCCACTCACCTCGATTACTCAAGGAAGCCCTTGTAGTGGCGCATGAGCATCTGAGCTTCCAGCTGCTTGACGGTCTCCAGCGCAACACCGACAACGATGATGACGGAGGTGCCGCCGATGGACAGGTTGGACAGACCCATAGCGCCGGTCACGACGATGGGCACGATGGCGATGACCGCCAGATAGATCGCGCCGAACAGGGTGATCTTGCTCAGAACCTTGCTGATAAAGTCGGCGGTGGGCTTGCCGGGACGGAAGCCGGGCACGAAGCCGCCGTTCTTCTTCAGGTTATTGGCCACCTCGATGGGGTTGAACTGGATGGTGGCGTAGAAATAGCTGAAGCCGAGGATCAGCAGGAAGTAGACAACGCAGTAGACCGCGCCGCTGGAGTCAAAGATCTTCAGGAAGGTGTTCCAGCCGCTGCCCTCCGTCTGCGCCGACGGCACAAACATGCCGATGGTGGCGGGAATGGAGGCGATGGACTGGGCAAAGATGATGGGCATAACGCCGCTCATATTCACCTTCATGGGGATGTGGCTGGACTGGCCGCCGTACATCTTCCGGCCCACCACGCGCTTGGCGTACTGGACGGGGATGCGGCGCTCCGCGTCAGAAACAAAGACGATGAGCATGACGATGGCCAGCATGCCGATGATGAGCAGGGGGATGAGCCACAGAGGGATCGCGGAGTAGTAGGAAGCCACGCTCATGCCCAGAGACGCCTTGGCGCCGTTCCACAGAGTGAGCACCATGGAGGGCACACGGGACACGATGCCGGCGAACAGGATGATGGAGATACCGTTGCCCACGCCGAACTCGGTGATCTGCTCACCCAGCCACATCAGGAAGGCGGAACCGGCGGTGAAGGAGGCGATGATGACGATAGCGCCCCACACGCCGAATCCCTCGGGCATGGAGATCATACCATAGCTCTTGATCAGGGTGTAGTAGCCGAAAGCCTGAACCAGAGCGATGAGCACGGTCGCATAGCGGGTAATGGCGGCGATCTTCTTGCGGCCTTCCTCGCCGCCCTCCTTGGCCAGCCGCTCCAGAGCGGGGATGGCCACGGTCAGCAGCTGGATAATAATCGAGCTGTTGATATAGGGCTGGATGGACAGGGCGAACACCGTGGCCCGGGAGAAGGCGTCGCCGCTCATGACATTGATCAGGCCAAAGATCGTGCCGGAAGCGGCATGCAGCTGAGAAGACAGCATCTCGCCGTTGATGAAGGGCACGGGGATCGCGGAGCCCAGGCGGAAGATGAGCAGGGCGAAGATGACAAAGAGCATCTTGCGCTTGAGCTCGGGGATCTTCCAGGCGTTGCGGACGGTCTGTATCACTTAGACCACCTCAGCCTTTCCGCCTGCCTTTTCGATCTTTTCCTTGGCGGAGGCGGAAAAAGCGGAGGCACGGACAGTCAGTTTCTTGGTCAGCTCGCCGTTACCCAGGACCTTCACGCCATACTCACACTTGGAAATGATACCCTTTTCCAGCAGATCGCAGACATTGACGGTGGCGCCGTCCTCAAATTTGTTCAGGGAAGCGACGTTGATCGCCTCCAGAGGCTTTGCGAAGATATTGTTGAAGCCGCGCTTGGGCAGACGGCGGGCCAGGGGCATCTGACCGCCCTCAAAGCCCACGCGCACACCGCCGCCGGAACGGGCCCACTGGCCCTTCTGACCGCGGCCGGCGGTCTTGCCGTTGCCGGAGCCGTTGCCGCGCCCCTTGCGGTAGGCCTTCTTGTTGGAGCCGGGGGCGGGAGAGAGTTCATGCAAATTCATGGTGTGCACCTCCTCACTGTTCCTCGGTCACCTGGAGCAGGTAACCGATCTGGGCGATCTTGCCCCGGGTGGCCTCGTTGTCGGGCTGCACGGTGGTATCGCCGATCTTACGCAGGCCGAGGGCCTCGGCGGTCGCCTTATGCTTGACGAGCCGGCCGTTCAGGCTCTTGACCAGCTTGATGTTCAAATTAGCCATTGTAGGGCCCTCCTTAACCTAAGATCTCTTCAACGCTCTTACCGCGCACACGGGCCACTTCCTCGGGATTCTTCAGAGCCTTCAGGCCCTCGAAGGTCGCGGAAACCACGTTCTGCGGGTTGTTGGAGCGCAGGCACTTGGCGCGGATGTCCTTGATGCCCACGGCCTCCATCACGGCACGCACGGGGCCGCCGGCGATGATACCGGTACCGGGAGCAGCGGGCTTCAGCAGCACGCGGCCGGCGCCGAACTCACCGATCACCTCGTGGGGGATGGTGGTGTTGGACATGTTGACCTTGATCATGTGCTTCTTGGCATCCTCGATGCCCTTGCGGATGGCCTCGGGGACCTCAGCGGCCTTGCCGGTGCCGAAGCCCACGTTGCCCTTCTCGTCGCCCACGACCATCAGAGCCGCGAACTTAGCCACACGGCCGCCCTTGACGGTCTTGGACACGCGGTTCAGAGCGACCAGCTTTTCGGTGTACTCGCTCTGCTCTTTTTCAAACTTAGCCATTATTTTTCCTCCTCCCCTTAGAACTGCAGGCCGCCCTCACGGGCGCCTTCGGCAAGGGCCTGGACCCGGCCGTGGTAGACATAGCCGCCGCGATCGAACACGACGGTGTCGATCCCCTTGGCCTTCGCGCGCTCGGCCACGATCTGACCCACCTTCTTGGCGGCGTCGGTCTTGGTGCCGTCGCACTCAAAGCCCTTCTCCAGGGAGGAAGCGGAGACCAGAGTGGTGCCCGCCACATCGTCGATGATCTGGGCATAGATGTTGGTCTCGCTGCGGAACACGTTCAGACGGGGACGCTCAGGCGTGCCGGAAATCTTGCTGCGGACACGCTTGTGGCGCTTCAGGCGCTGAGCATTGGTATCAGGTCTGTTAATCATAGTGGCACACCTCCTTATTTCTTGGCGCCGGTCTTACCGACCTTGCGGCGGATGACCTCGTCAGCATATTTAATGCCCTTGCCCTTATAAGGCTCAGGCGGTCTCTTCTCTCTTACTTCGGCGGCAAACTGGCCCACCTGCTGCTTGTCGCAGCCGCGGATGATGATGTGGTTGGCGTCGGGCACATCGATGGTGATGCCCTCTTCCTCTTCCACGATGACCTGGTGGGAAAAGCCCAGGTTCATGACCAGCTTGTTGCCTTCCTTGGTCACACGGTAACCAACACCGTTGACCTCCAGGTTCTTGGCATAGCCCTCGGTGACGCCCACCACCATGTTGTGCAGCAGGGTGCGGGTCAGACCGTGCAGAGAACGGTTCTCCTTCAGGTCGTTGGGGCGGGTCACGTGGAGCACGTTGCCCTCCTGGGTGATGGTCATAGCGGGGTGCAGCTTCTGGGTCAGGGTGCCCTTGGGGCCCTTTACGGTGACCACATTGCCGTCCTCGATCTTCACGTCCACACCGGCGGGGAGATCGATCGGCATTCTTCCGATTCTAGACATACTCTCTCTCCTCCTTACCAGACGAACGCAAGGACTTCGCCGCCGACATGGGCCTCGCGGGCCTTCTTGTCGGTCATGACGCCCTTGGACGTGGACACGATGGCGATACCCAGACCCTTGAGCACGCGGGGCAGCTCGTCGGCGCCGGCATAGACGCGCAGGCCGGGCTTGGAGACGCGGCGCAGGCCGGAAATGACCTTTTCCTTGCCGGGCTGGGTGTACTTCAGGGAAATGCGGATGACACCCTGGGTGCCGTCGTCGATCAGCTGGAAGTTCTTGATATAGCCTTCATCCAGCAGGATCTGAGCGATGGACTTCTTCATGTTGGAAGCGGGGACATCCACGGTGTCATGCTTGGCATTGTTCGCGTTGCGGATGCGGGTGAGCATATCCGCAATGGGATCGGTGATCTGCATGAGTGTTACCTCCTATTAAGATTACCGGCAGTGCCGGTTTCGGCGGAAAGGTATCGTGAGTTAGGCGGGCTCAGACCTGTTATCCGCCGTGCGGGGGATTTTAAAAATAGAAATTCGGAGTTAGGAGTTAGGAGCCGAACACTCCTAATTCCTAATTCCTCATTCCTAATTTTAACTTACCAGGACGCTTTCTTCACGCCCGGGATCTGGCCCTTGTAAGCCAGCTCGCGGAAGCAGATACGGCAGATGCCGTAGTTGCGCAGATAGGCATGGGGACGGCCGCAGATCTTGCAGCGGTTGTAGCGGCGGGTGGAGAACTTGGGCTCCGCCTGCTGCTTCAGGATCATAGACTTCTTCGCCATTTCGTTCTCCTCCTTTAACGGGCAAACGGAGCGCCGATCAGGGACAGCAGCTCACGGGCCTCTTCATCGGTCTGGGCGGTGGTGCAGACGATCACGTCCATGCCGCGGATCTTGTCGATCTTGTCGTACTCGATCTCGGGGAAGATCAGCTGCTCCTTGATGCCCAGGGCATAGTTGCCGCGGCCGTCAAAGGCGTTGGGGTTGATACCGCGGAAGTCACGCACGCGGGGCAGAGCCACGTTGAACAGGCGGTCCAGGAACTCCCACATCTTATCCTGACGCAGGGTGACCTTGGCGCCGATGGGCATGCCCTCACGCAGCTTGAAGTTTGCAACGGACTTCTTGGCCTTGGTGATGACGGGCTTCTGGCCGGTGATCTGGGCCAGGTCGTTCACGACGGCCTCCAGCACCTTGGCGTTGTCGCGGGCCTCGCCGCAGCCGCAGTTGACCACGATCTTCTCGATGCGGGGGATCTGCATGGTGCTCTTGTAGCCGAACTTCTGCATCAGAGCAGGAGCGACTTCATCCTGGTACTTTTTCTTCAGGTTGGGCATATCAGCCATGGTAATTCACTCCTCCTCTCTCAGATTTCAGCGCCGCACTTCTTGCAGACGCGCACCTTCTTGCCGTCGGCCAGCAGCTTGTGGGCGGGACGGGTCGGCTGGTTGCACTTGGGGCACACACGCTGCACCTTGCAGGCGTACAGGGGGGCTTCCTTCTGGATGATGCCGCCCTGGTCGCCCTGCTTGCGGGGCTTGGTGTGGCGGGAGACCATATTGATCTTCTCGACGACGACTTTGCCTTCCTTGGGCAGGACAGCGATGACCTTGCCCTGCTTGCCCTTGTCCTTGCCGGACAGGACCACGACGGTGTCGTCCTTCTTGATGCTCATTTTGTTCATGTCTTCTCCTACCCCCTTACAGAACTTCGGGAGCCAGGGACAGGATCTTCATGTAATCCTTGTCACGCAGCTCGCGGGCCACCGGCCCAAAGATACGGGTTCCTCTGGGGTTCTTGTCGTCCTTGATCAGGACAGCGGCGTTCTCGTCGAAACGGACATAGCTGCCGTCGGCGCGGCGGACGCCCTTGGCGGTGCGGACGATAACGGCCTTGACGACCTCGCCCTTCTTCACCGTGCCGCCGGGCTGAGCCTTGCGCACGGAGGCCACGATCACGTCGCCGATGTTGCCGAACTTACGCTTGGAACCGCCCAGAACGCGGATGCACTTGATTTCCTTGGCGCCGGTGTTATCGGCGACCTTCAGATAGCTTTCCTGCTGAATCATTCCGGCACCTCCTTACTTCGCCTTTTCCAGGATCTCAACGACGCGCCAGCGCTTGTCCTTGGACAGGGGGCGGGTCTCCATGACCTTGACGCGGTCACCCACGCCGCAGGCATTGAGCTCGTCGTGAGCCTTCAGCTTATAGGTTCTTTTTACGATCTTCTTGTACAGAGGGTGGGCCACACGGTCGGCGATGGCGACCACCACGGTCTTATCCATCTTGTCAGAGACCACCAGGCCGACTCTGGTCTTACGGGAAGAAGTTCTGTTTTCCATTTTTATTTCCTCCTTCTTAGCGGCCTGCGAGCTGCTGCTCACGGATAATGGTCTTGACGCGGGCGATGTCCTTCTTGACCTCAGCGATGCGGATGGGGTTATCCAGCTGGTTGGTAGCGTGCTGGAGGCGCAGGTTGAACAGATCCTTCTTCAGGTCCGCCAGCTTGGTTTCCAGCTCGGCGCTGGACATCTTACGAACTTCATTGGCCTTCATTACGCTTCACCACCCTCCACAACTTCTTCACGCTTGACGATCTTGCACTTGATGGGCAGCTTGTGGCTGGCCAGACGCAGAGCCTCGCGGGCGGTCTCCTCGGAGACGCCGGCGATCTCGAACATCACACGGCCGGGCTTGACCACGGCCACCCAGTACTCGGGAGAACCTTTACCGGAACCCATACGGGTCTCAGCGGGCTTCTCGGTGACGGGCTTGTCGGGGAAAATCTTGATCCAGACCTTACCGCCGCGCTTGGTGTAACGGGTCATAGCGACACGGGCGGCCTCGATCTGATTGGAGGTGATCCAGGAGGGCTCCAGAGCCTGCAGGCCCCACTCGCCGTAAGTGACGGTGTTGCCGCGGGTGGCCTTGCCCTTCATGCGGCCGCGGTGGACGCGGCGATATTTGACTCTCTTAGGCAGCAGCATTAGTTGGCGCCTCCTTCCTTAGGAGCAGCAGGCGCGGCAGGACGAGGGGCCGCGGGGCGGGTGCCGTTCTGAGGACGATTGTTGTTCTGGGGACGGCTCTGACCGTTGCGGTTAAAGCTGTTGTTCGGACGACGATCGCCATCGCGGCGCTCCCGGCGGGGACGCTGCTCACGCTCTTTGAAATTCTTGGTATCCAGGGTACGGGGGGTGGTGCGCAGGGTCTGGGTCAGCACCTCGCCCTTGTAGATCCACACCTTGATGCCGATGCGGCCGTAGGTGGTGGCAGCCTCCGCGAAGCCGTACTCGATGTCGGCGCGCAGGGTCTGCAGGGGGATGGTGCCGTCGTGGTAGTGCTCCACGCGGGCGATCTCAGCGCCGTTCAGACGGCCGGAGGCCTGGACCTTGATGCCCAGAGCGCCCATACGCATGGCGCGGCCCATGGCGTTCTTCATGGCGCGGCGGAACGCGATGCGCTTCTCCAGCTGCTGTGCGATGTTCTCGGCCACCAGCTGGGCGTTGGTGTCGGGGTTCTTGACCTCGACGATGTTCAGAGCAACGCTCTTGCCCAGCTTCTTCTCCAGCTCCAGGCGCAGGGCCTCGATGGCCTCGCCGCCCTTGCCGATGACGACGCCGGGACGGGCGCAGTGCAGATAGATGCGGACCTTGGTGTTGTCGCGCTCGATCTCGATCTTGGGGATACCGGCTCCGTAGAGCTTCTTCTTCAGGTATTTGCGCAGATTGTAGTCCTCCACGATCAGGTCGCCGACCTTCTCATCGCGGGCGTACCAGCGGGAGTCCCAATCCTTGATGACACCCACGCGCAGGCCGTGGGGATTGACTTTCTGTCCCATATTGTTCCTCCTCCCTTAGCGCTCTTTCACCACGATGGTGACGTGAGACGTACGCTTGTTGATGCGGAAAGCGCGGCCCTGCGCACGGGGGCGGATGCGCTTGATGATGGGGCCGCCGTTGGCGTAGGTCTCAGCGACGTACAGCTTCTCGGGATCCATCTGGTGGTTGTTCTCCGCGTTGGCGGCCGCGCTCTTCAGGAGCTTGAGCAGGGGCTCGCTGGCGGACTTGGGAGTGTTCATGAGGATGGCGGTGGCCTGAGCAACGCTCTTGCCGCGGATCAGGTCGCACACAACGCCGACCTTGCGGGGAGAGATGCGCAGGTGATTCAGATTAGCTCTTGCTTCCATGTTTCTCTCTCCTCCTTACTTACCGGTCTTGCTGCCGGCGTGGCCGCGGAAGGTGCGGGTGGGAGCGAACTCACCCAGCTTGTGACCGACCATATCCTCGGTGACATACACGGGGACATGCTTGCGGCCGTCATGGACGGCAAAGGTGTGGCCGACGAAGGAGGGGAAGATGGTGGAGGCGCGGCTCCAGGTCTTCAGGACCTTCTTCTCGCCGGTCTTGTTCATCTCATCGACTCGTTTCAGCAGCTCGGGGGCGCAAAACGGGCCTTTCTTCACGCTTCTAGACATGTTTTACTACCTCCTTACTTGCTGTTGCGATGCTTGACGATGAACTTCTCAGTACGGTTCTTCGCCTTGCGGGTCTTGTAACCCAGAGCGGGCTTGCCCCAGGGAGTGACAGGGCCGGGACGACCGACAGGGCTCTTGCCCTCGCCGCCGCCGTGGGGGTGGTCATTGGGGTTCATAACGGAGCCGCGCACGGTGGGACGCCAGCCCATGTGACGCTTGCGGCCGGCCTTACCGATCTGGATGTTGGCGTGGTCAGTGTTGCCCACGGTGCCGATGGTGGCCTTGCAGTCCTCGCGGATGTAGCGCACCTCGCCGGAGGGCAGACGGACCTGAGCCATGCCGTTCTCCTTGGCCATCAGCTGAGCGGCGGTGCCGGCGGCACGGACCAGCTGAGCGCCCTTGCCGGGATACAGCTCCACGCAGTGGATCATTTCACCGACAGGGATCTTGGCGATGGGCAGGCAGTTGCCGGGCAGGATGTCGGCGTCGGGGCCGGTCATGATGATGTGGCCGGCCTTCAGGCCAACAGGAGCCAGGATATAGCGCTTCTCGCCGTCCTCGTACTGGATCAGGGCGATGTTGGCGCTGCGGTTGGGATCGTACTGCAGGTTGATAACAGTAGCGGTGCCTTCCTTGTCGCGCTTGAAGTCGATGATGCGGTACTTGCGCTTGTTGCCGCCGCCGCGGTGGCGGACGGTGATGCGGCCATAGCTGTTGCGGCCGCCGTTCTTCTGCAGATTCTCAGTCAGGCTGCGCTCGGGCTTGGCCTTCTTGTCGATGCCCTCGAAGGCGCTCACGGTCATGTGACGGCGGGAGGGCGTTGTGGGCTTATAAGTCTTGATAGCCATTGTTCAATCTCCTCCTTACACCATGCCTTCAAAGAACTCGATGGTCTTGGAATCGGGGGTCAGGGTCACCATCGCCTTCTTGCGGGCGGGGCGGCGGCCGGCGGGGTAACGGCCCATGCGCTTCTCCTTGCCGTACATGTTGATGGTGTTGACCTTGGCGACCTTCACGCCGAAGATCTCCTCGACCGCCTTGGCGATCTCGATCTTGTTGGCGTCCTTGGCGACCTCAAAGGTGTAGCGCTTCATCTCGGTCTGAGCCATGGACTGCTCGGTGATGACCGGGCGCTTAATGATGTCATAAGCGGTCTTCATTACGCAAACACCTCCTCAATGATGGCCAGAGCGGCCTTGTCCACCACGATCTGGTTGGCGTTGACGATGTCGTACACGCTCAGGATCTTGGCGGTGGTGGTCAGCACGCCGGGAATGTTGCGGGCGGACTTGACCACGTTCTCGTTGACCTCAGGGGTGATCATGACGGTCTTCTTGGCGCCGACGGCGGTCAGGAAGCCCTTCATGGTCTTGGTCTTGATCTCGGGCAGCTCCAGGCCGTCCACCACGATGACGTTGCCTTCGGCAGCCTTCGCGGACAGAGCGGACTTGAGAGCCAGACGCTTGACCTTCTTGTTCAGGGTGTAGCTGTAATCGCGGGGCTTGGGAGCGAACACGATACCGCCGTGGGTCCACTGGGGAGCGCGGGTGGAACCCTGACGGGCGCGGCCGGTGCCCTTCTGACGCCAGGGCTTGATGCCGCCGCCGGAAACCTCGGCGCGGGTCAGAGCGCTCTGGGTGCCCTGACGGCAGTTGGCCAGGTGATTCTTGACAACAGCATGGACAACAGCTTCGTTGGGCTCGATGCCGAACACAGCCTCGGAGAGCTCAATCTCGCCGACCTGCTGGCCAGCCATGTTAAACACATTTGCTTTAGGCATGATCTATACTCTCCTTTCCTTACTTGTTGCGGGCGGAAGCCTTCTGCGGGTTGACACGGGCGGAAGCCTTCTGCGGGTTGACGCTGATACCGGCGGCAGGGCCCTTCGCCTCGAAGATGGTCTTGGCGGTGGAGCGGATGACGACCACGCCGCCCTTGGGGCCGGGGATCGCGCCGCGAACAGCGATCAGGTTCAGCTCGGGGTCGACCTTGACCACGTCCAGGTTCATGACGGTGACCTGCTCGTTGCCCATCTGGCCGGCGCCGATCTTGCCCTTGAAGATGCGGCTGGGATCGGTGCTGGAGCCCATAGAACCGGCATGGCGGTGAACAGGGCCGGTACCATGAGTCTCTTTCAGGCGGGCGGCGCCGTGGCGCTTGACAACGCCCTGGTAGCCGTGGCCCTTGCTGATGCCGGTGACGTCCACGTGGTCGCCCTCGGCGAACACGTCGGCCTTGATCTCGTCGCCCACGTTGAGCTCGGCGGCGTTGGCCAGTTTGAATTCCTTGAGGACCTTCTTCAGGATACCCTCGCCGGCCTTCTTCAGATGGCCGACCTCAGGCTTGGTGAGCTTGCGCTCGGCCACGTCCTGATAGCCCAGCTGCACGGCCTCATAGCCGTCCTTCTCCACGGTCTTCTTCTGCACGACGGTGCAGGGGCCCGCCTCAATGACGGTGACCGGGATGACCTTTCCGGCTTCATCGAAGATCTGAGTCATGCCGACCTTCTTGCCGATAATGGCCTTTTCCATGTGTTTTCCTCCTTAAATTAAGGTTATTGGTTGACGGGGTTGCGCTCGCGGCAGCGTCTCCCGGCCGGCACAGCCGTCCGGGCCTACGCTAAAAACTTGCCGCCGGCAAGTTTTCTTAACGCTGCGGCTCCATCAACATGACCCGTCCATCTCAAAACGCGATGGACTGCGGTACTAACGGGGTTGGTGGTAAGTGCGCAGATTTTTTCGCCAGACAAGGCGGGCCGCCGCAGGCAGTACCGTGTGTACGGCAAGGCGGACCAACGCGGTATGGCGGAAAAAGATGCGTGCTTACAGCTTGATCTCGATCTCGACGCCGGCGGGAAGCTCCAGGCTCATCAGGGCCTCCACAGTCTTGGGGGAGGGCTTCAGGATGTCGATCAGGCGCTTGTGGGTGCGGCGCTCAAACTGCTCGCGGGAGTCCTTGTACTTATGGACGGCGCGCAGGATGGTGACGACTTCCTTCTTGGTGGGCAGGGGGATGGGGCCGGACACGGAAGCGCCGGTGCGCTTGGCGGTCTCCACGATCTTCTCAGCGGACTGGTCGATCAGCTGATGATCGTAGGCCTTCAGGCGGATGCGGATCATTTCTTTCTGAGCTGCCATGGTTTTGTTCCTCCTTAAACATACGAAGTGGTGGGATGTGTCTGCCTCGCTTCGTACGGTGAAAATCCTGTACACGTTTCCGTGCGTATCACTCCCTGACATGAAAGAAACCGGCGCACAAGCAGGCCGGTTTCGCCCATGCACGGCGATATACGCCGTGGACAGGACCTTCAGCCGCCCGATTCTAGCTCGGACATACTCCGCGGAAGTTACCGGCTTTCGCCGCAATCTCCCGCATCATCGCAGACTGCGCCCAGACAGGCGCTAGGATATGGTATCAAAAAACCGCTCCAAAGTCAAGTAAAATACGAAATATTTTTTGAAAAAACCGATACGGGATTTTCTCCCGTTTTACCGCACTTTATACAAAGGAAAAGCGGCCCCGGCGGTCATTCCGCCGGAGCCGCTGCTGTACAGGGTGTGGGGCGTGCGGTCAGGGCGCCCGTTTGCTGAGATTGGCGTTGCTGTAGGCCGGGTCCCAGGTCACATCCCGGCCGAACCACGCCGGCGGACAGAAGGCCAGCGCCTCCTCCTCCGTGGGAAACTCCACCTCGGCGAGAACCAGCGGGGCAAGCGGGGCGTCAAATACATCCAGCTCGATAGTGTAGCCCTCCCAGGGGATCCGAAAGCGATCCTTTACGATCACCAGGCCGTCCGCCTTGGCCAGCAGGTGGCGGTACGCCTCCTCCGTCAGGGGCAGCTCGTATTCCTCCCGGGACAGCAGGCCCTCGCCCTTGCAGGTCAGCCAGAACTCCTCACCATAACGCCGCACCCGCACCACCGGCTCGGTGCACAGATAGGCCTGCTCGATCCTGCTGCAGGGATACTGCGGCAAATCGTCGGGCACTTGTTTGACTGTAAATTTCCGCTCGATCTCCATCACGTCGTCCTCTTCATCCCCGCCGCACGGCGGTACGGGGTTCCTTTTGTGCAGCATATTGTACCACAATTTTTGCTCCTTGTCACCCCATTCCTTCTGAACAGGCTTTCCCCCTCATAGAATAAAGCAGATCAGAATAGGAGGATCCATATGAAATTACTGTTTTTCAAACGCAGGCTCCTGACCCTGACCGCCTGTCTGCTCTGCGCCGCCGCCATGTTCTACATCGTCAACCACCCGGCCGTCATTGGGGCCGCCGCCACCACCCGCCAGCTGCCCATTTACTGCGTCCAGCGGGATCAGAAGGTGGTGTCCCTGTCCTTCGACGCGGCGTGGGGTGATGTCAGAGTGCGGTAGCATAATCGTCGAAGCCCTTAACCGCAACTAACTAATGTCTACTGAACAAATGCCAGTTTTCTTTGTGGCAGCCAAGCACCCAGCAACACCGCTAAAATTTGCAAAAGGGCGCACTGAATCTTACGGAGATTCAGCACCAAAACCGACATGGCAATCACATGGGCGGCGGTTTCCCGCAGCTTAGCGGCAACCAGTCCCATGCCGCATTTTCGTTTTGCAAGGCTAGTTTGACTTTGCAAACATATATCCGTAATTTGATTTATCACCTTTGCGTATCTCAATTGAAGAAATGCTTACTTTACTTCGACAGGCATAAAAATGATTGTAGAAACCACGGCGTCTATAGTGTTGGGATGTTACAAATGGACATTGGACGAACACGTCAAGCTTCTACAGGGTATTTTACCCTTCTGGACATAACCAACTATTTACACTGCTTTCAATTTTTCCGCTTCATCTTCATTGGTTTAACTTGATGTATCATACCAAATCATGGTATAATAGTTTCAAATAGCTTGTATCCTTTGCTTCAGCCCTTTTCCGGCCTTCTGGGGAACCGGAAAGTCCGGCTAGCTGGAACATTCCGGCTTTGCTTTCAGGGCAAAAGAAGCAAAATTCCTTTTATTTTTTGAGGGGGAAATCAATTCCATGCAGACAGTGAAGGGACGTACCGCGGTTATCTCAGGCGGCAGCAACGGCGCCAAATTCGAAATGGTCAAGCAGCTTTTAAAGGATGGCGTAAACGTGGCGCTGTTCGGTCACTTTGCGAAGACCACAAACGCCGCCGTGGAAGAGGCAAGAAAGATCAGCGAGAACATCATCGGCTTCGAATGTGACGTCAACGATCCCCAGGCGGTCGACGCCTGCCTGAAGCAGGTGGCGGAACGGTTCGGCGGGATCGACATTCTCATGGCCATGCACGGCGCGCACGCCCAGCCGGACAAGAGCGACATTGAGGCCATGGAGCTTTCCTTCTGGGAGGGCTACATCAACGGCCATGTGACCGGCTCCTATGTCCTGATCCGCAGTGCCATGCCCTATTTAAAGAAGAGCAAGGCTCCCCGTATTCTTTTGGAAACCGCCCCTGTCGCCTTCAATCCGGACGAAAATGTCCTCCCGTATTCCACCGCCAAGGGCGGCGTGGTCGCGCTTGCCAAAGGATGCGCGCGCCAGCTGGCAAAATACGGGATCACCGTGAACTGCCTGAACATCGGCCATACGCCCGAGCCGGATACCACGCCGGAGGAACTGGAAGCCATGTGCAGGAAGGTGCCTCTGGGCCGCTGCTGCACCGGCGCGGACATCGCGTTTGCCGCGGAAACGCTGATTTGCGAAGAGGCGGGCTTTGTGACCGGCGAGGTATTTAACCTGACCGGCGGCGTATATGTCGGCTGATCCTACGGCAACTTCACGAGGAATTCATGCAACATCCTGGGCTTTCCTTTTGGATTTTGAATAACTCAGGAATTTTCTGCCCTTGATCCTGCAATTCGCCTGTCAGTTCAAAGCACGGAAAACGTTCGGGAAATCACGGATTTCCCGAACGTTTTTTGAATTATTTGATGAATTTGAAGCTTTGGCCCGCAGCGTGCGCACGGCCTTCTTCTCTCCCGCCGGGCGCGGTTTGGCTCTTTGTGTGCGCAATTCGCGGCATTGACAAGCAAAAGAAGGAATGAGTAAAATATGGGTAATTAAGGCCCCGGATAAATCGGAAGCAGAAAGGAAACGCGATTATGGACAGCATTCAGAATATTCTCACGAGAAGATCCATCCGCAGTTACGAGGAGCGCCGCATTTCCGAAGAAGATATGCGAACGATTCTGGCCGCCGCCATGAGCGGGCCGAGCTGCGCGGATACCCGGGACTGGCAGTTTATCGTGGTGGAAAACAAGGAGACCCTGAACCAAATGGCGGACGCCAACGGGATCTATGCCGCTCCTCTGCGCGGGGCGGCGGCGGGGATCCTGATCTGCGGCGACCTGAATAAAGCGTTCCCGCCCGCAAAGGAATATTGGGTCGTGGACGGCGCCATCGCGGGGCAGAATATTTGCCTGGCCGCACGGGCATTGGGCATCGGTTCCGTCTGGCTCGGGACCTGGCCCCAGATGGATCGGGTCAAAAATCTGGCCGGGCTGTTCCGCCTGCCGGAGTCGGTCGTTCCCCACTCGGTCATTGCTCTGGGCTATTCCGGGGAAACAGAAGATATTTCAGGCAAAGGAACATACGATGAGAGCTGCATCCACAGGGAAACGTGGTAAATCAACCGTCTTAAGGAGAGAAATTGCCGCATGAAATTCCGTTTTGATCATTTCAACTTTAATGTGTTCGACCTGGAAAAAAGCATTGCCTTCTACAGTGAAGCATTTGGCCTGGTCAAGCTTTCGGAGATCGAGGCCGAAGATCACTCGTTTAAGATCGTCTTTCTGGGTGATGAAAAAACCGGTTTTCGTCTGGAGCTGACCTGGCTGCGTGACAGGACCGAGCCCTATAATCTGGGCGACTTGGAGTATCATCTCGCCATCCGCACGGATGCGTTTGACGACGCGTTCAAGAAGCATCAGGAGATGGGCGCGGTGTGCTTTGAAAATCCCTCCATGGGCGTCTATTTTGTCAACGATCCGGACGGATACTGGATCGAGGTTCTGCCGCTGTGATTTGCCCACGGCTTTCGCGGCGGAACTGATGGAAAAAAGCCCCGGAAACAACAGACAAAAAGCTCGTACGCGCGGGATGCCATAACGCATCCCGCGCGTACGAGCTTTTTCTTATGCCTCATCCGATTCTCTTGCCAGCGGGTTGCCACGCTCTGTGTAGCGCACCCCGCGTTCCGCAAAAAATACCGCCAGAATGCAAGCAAATGAGATACAGCAGAGCAAAGCTCCCAGAAGCGTCCCTGCCCGGCCGTCGGGCTCCGCGATGGAGTGGATCAGGTACGAAAGGGAAAGGACCGCAAGGGAGAGGAAGGAGGGGTAAAGAGCCTGGTGGAACCGGGTCACGCCCTCCCTGTACTGGCGGACCGTCATCTCCCGGGGAACAGTACAGTAGTGGAACAGCCCTACCGCCATCCAGCCAAGGGAAAAGACCGCCGCCGCCTGCGGAAGCGTCACATACCAGACTTTGTTTGCCGAGATATCCTGGACCGCGCTGATGACCAGCGGCGGCCACGCAAGGACGTACAGCACCGCAAACAAGATGCGAAAGCAAAGGCGTTTCTTTTCGGGCAGTTCCTGAATATAAAAATCGGCAATGTACGTGCGCACAGCTTTTGCGCGCTTTCTGTCGGGGACAGGCTCTGCCGATTCGGTATAGCCCTCAAAGTACCGCTCGTATGCGCGGCTGGGCGGGCGGACTTCGCCATCGGAAAGGCCGCCTTTTTTATAGCTTTTTAAAAGGTTTTCCCGTAAGCTCATCGGTTCCCTCGCTTATTTCAGGCCGAAGAAATCCATACCGCGCCGGATGGCGGCGTCCCAGAAATCAAAATTGTGGGCAAAGGCATCTGTGATGTCATAGGTGATGCAGTCGATGCCGTGCGCGTCGGTGTACTCTTTGAAAGCCATGAGCGCGCGGTCTCCGCTTCCGCCGGGCAGGTACACGCGGGGAACGCGGCCTTCCTGCGCGGCTTCCAGGAAGCGGGCGCAGGTGTGCTCGGGCGAGTCCAGAAAATCGCCGACGGTGGGATGCTTGGCGATCAGGTTGACCTCCTTGGCATGCAGCCCCGCGGGAGGGCCGTAAGCGGCGTGGAAGGTCACGGGGTCCTCGGCGGCCATCCTGCGGAAGGCTGCCGAATCCAGATCCCGGTAGGACTCCAGGTAGCTGTAGTCCAGCGGAGGGCTGGACAGCGGAATGATGCCGCCGAACAGCTCGGGGTGAAGCACGCCGTACGCCCACACGGTCTGGCAGCCCATGGAATAGCCGGAGAGGAAATGGTCCTCCGGCCGGTCGGAGGCTGGGAACCAGTTCCGGACCATGGGCATCAGTTCTTCAAAGAAGAAATCGCGGAAGTAATAGCCGTCGGCAAACTCCGGATGGTTGGTGAAGTCGGTATTGGGCGCGTTGGGGATCACGGCCATCACATTGCGCTCCATGCAGTACCGGGCGATATTGGAATTGCGGATCCAGTCCCGGCCGCCGTTCAGGCCGCCGTGGAACAGCCAGAGCACCTTGTACTTCTGCCCGCCGCTGTAGAACGCGCCGGGGTCGGTTCCGGCGGGCACATTGGGGGTCAGGACGGTCACATTTGTGGGGCCGGAAAGCTTCACGGAATACAGTTCGATATTGAATTCGGACATGGTTGCCTCCTGTCAGCGGCGGGTCAGCCCGGATCAGTCGGCGTCGTCGGGTTTATCCGCATATTCGGCATAGAGCTCGGGAAGGAACTTGCCAAGCTGCTGCGCCTCGGTCGTGGTGTGTGTCAGGGCCATGCGGAGCCACTCCTCGGAGAACATATACGCGGGGGTGCTCTCGTCGCGCCAGATCGTTCCGTCCTTGACGCCGTAGCCGATCCACTCAAGGGTGACCTTCTCCATTCCGCCGGTGGGGCAGGGACGGGACATGGTCAGGCAGAGGTGGGAGCCGGGCAGCTGCTTGCCCAGGTGCTCATAGTCATTGCCGTTGATCTCGTAGAAATTCTCGACGGCGGGGTCGATCCACACACCGGCCTCATTGAGCTTCTTCTCCTCCTCTTCGGAAAGGCCAAGCTCACGCAGGTCAACGTGGGTGCGGACGGTGAAGAAGAAATTCTGCTTCTCCTTATCCAGTTCCAGGGCTTCCACAGTGTACACACCGCCGAACTTATCCTTGCCGTTGACGAAACCGTGGGTGATGTGACAGGGGGGGCACCAGATCTTATATCTCAGATTGCCCACGCCCTTGGGCTGGCTTTTGGAGGGAATGTTGATCCAGCGGAAATACCACTGCATCATCTTGGGGGTCGCCGCGGTGTACAGGCTGTAGGTAGCCAGATAGCCGGTGCCGTCATCCATGGTGCGGTAACCGAACACAGGGCGGTCATACTGACCGGGCACCTGAAGATGTTTCTTCCAGTCTTTGGCCTCCAGGCACTGATCCTGGCGCAGCGGGCCATTGTCCATGATCTGCTGGAAAAGGGGCCCCAGGGAATTGAGGGGAAGGTCATAGTATTTGCTCAGAGGAAGCGCGCGCTCCTCCGGGGTCAGTTCAGGTCTGTATTCGATGATCATAGTTTGAGGTTCCTTTCTGTTGCCGCTCTTGGGTTCCTATGGATGGTGTCGCTCTTGGGTTCCTATGGATGGGGTCAGCCGATCTCCTTCAGCCGGCAGCAGGCAACGAAGTGATCCTTCGCCACCTCCTGGAGCTGCTGGGGCTGCTGACAGGCTTCTGTCGCATACGGGCACCGGGGGGCGAAACGGCAGCCGGGCTTGGGATTGATGGCCGTCGTGATCTCGCCCTTCAGCTCAACACGCTGGACAGGCTTGAAGATGTCGGGCGAGGGGATCGCCGACAACAGGGCCTTTGTATAGGGATGCAGCGGGTTTTTGAACAGCTCCTTGGAGGGGCTCTTTTCCACCAGCTGTCCCAGATACATGACGCAGATGTGGTCGGAGATGTGGCGCACCACGGACAGGTCGTGGGTCACGAACATGTAGGACATGCCGGTCTGATCCTGCAGGTCCATGAGAAGGTTCAGGACCTGCGCCTGAATGGAGACGTCCAGGGCGGAGACAGGCTCGTCGCAGACGATGAACTCGGGGTTCAGGGCGAGCGCACGGGCGATGCCGACACGCTGACGGCGGCCGCCGTCCAGCTCGTGGGGATACGACATGCGCAGACGCTCATCCACACCCACCAGCTCCATCAGGCGATTCGCTTCGGCCTGGATCTCGCTTTTTGAATAACGGCCGGAAATGGCCAGGGGCTCCTTGATCGTATTGTCGATGCGCTTGCGGGGATCCAGGGAGGAATAGGGGTCCTGGAAAATGATCTGGACCTTTTCACGCAGTTCGCGCAGCTCCCTGCCCTTGACGTGGGTCACATCCTTGCCGTTCATCAGCACCTGGCCGTCGGTCGCCTCCAGGAGGCGGATGATGGTGCGGCCCAGCGTGGACTTTCCGCAGCCGGATTCGCCGACAACGCCGACCGTCTCACCCTTGTTGATGGTAAACGAGACGTCGTCCACGGCGTGGACATGACCGCCGGCGGTCTTAAAATATTTTTTCAGGTTTTTGACTTCAATCAACGGCTGCATGGTCACACCTCCCCAATACGGCAGCATCTGCACTTGTGATCGGGCGAAAGTTCCGTCAGGGGGATGCTGCCGTGACAGCACTCATCCGTGGCGAACGGGCAGCGCGGATGGAAGGCGCAGCCGTCGGGCAGGTTTGCCGGGTCGGGCATGGAGCCGTTGATCGGCTTCAGCCGGTCCACATCGTCTTCGATGCTGGGAAGGGAATCGAACAGGCCCTTTGTGTACGGGTGCTTCCTGTTGACAAAGATCTCGTACTTGGAGCCGTATTCAATGATCTGACCGGCGTAGACAATGGCGACGTTGTCGCAGTTCTGGGCAACAACGCCCAGGTCGTGGGTGATCAGGATCATGGAGGTGCCGTACTGCTTCTTCAGATTTGCCATCAGCTCCAGGATCTGGGCCTGAATGGTCACATCGAGCGCCGTGGTGGGCTCGTCCGCCAGAAGGAGCTCGGGGTTGCAGGCCAGGGCCATGGCGATGACCACGCGCTGCTTCATTCCGCCGGAGAACTCAAAGGGATAGTCGTTATAGCGCTTGTGGGAGATCCCCACCAGGTCGAACATCTCACGGGCCTTTTCCCTGGCGACTTCGGCGGAATAATCATTGTGGAGCAGCAGGCCCTCTTCCACCTGTTTGCCCACGGAAATGACCGGGTTCAGAGCTGTCATGGGGTCCTGGAAGATCATGGCGATCTTTTTGCCGCGCACATGAAGCATGTCGGCCTCCGGCTTTTGCAGCAGCTCCTCACCGTCCAGCCAGATCTCACCGCTGCGGATCTTGGCGGGGGGATTGGGCAGAATCCGCAGGATGGATTTGGCGATGGTGGTCTTGCCCGCGCCGGTCTCGCCCACCAGAGCCAGGGTCTCGCCCTGCTTCATGTCGAAGGAGACGTCGTTGACGGCGTGAATCACATTTTTGCCGGAGGTGTATTCCACGGTAAGATTTTTCACGGACAGGAACGTTTCGTTACTCATCTCATACACCTCACTTTCTCAGCTTCGGGTCGAGGGCATCCCGCAGGCCGTCGCCCACCAGGTTGGCGGCCAGAACAGTCAGCGCAATGAAGATGCCCGGGAAGATGATCATGTAGGGATAGCTCATCATGTAGTTGCGGGCGTCGGACAGCAGCGCGCCCCACTCGGGCGTGGGCGGCTGTACACCCAGACCGATGTAGCTCAGAGAGGCGGCCATGGTGATGTTGTCGCCGATGCCCATGGTCAGGCAGACGATCATGGGCGAGATGGTGTTGGGCAGCAGATGCTTGAACATGATGCTGGCCTTGGAGCAGTTGATGGTCTCGCAGGCCTCCAGATACTCCGCGCCGCGCTCGGACAGGATCTGGGCGCGCATCATGCGCGCACTGGCCGGAACCTGACTGATGGACAGTGCCAGCACCGTGTTGAAGAAGCCGTCGCCCAGCGCCACGGACACGATGATGCACAACAGGATGGAAGGCAGTGCGGAAAGCACGTCCATGGCCCGCATGATAATGGTCTCGATCCAGCCGCCGAAGTAGCCGGCCAGGCAGCCCAGAACGATGGCCACCGCAGTGGAGAACACGGAGGCAGCGAAGCCCAGCGCCAGGGAATAGCGTCCGCCGTAGAGCAGGCGGGAGAACAGGTCACGGCCCATAGCGTCGGTGCCCATCCAGTGCGCGGCGGAGGGGGCCTGCTTCATGGCGGTTAGATCCAGGTCGTTGGGGCCGTAGGGGGCAATGATGGGAGCCAGGACAGCCGACAGGATCATAATAACCAGAAGGATCGCGCCCAGCTTCGCGGCAGGGGAGCGGACCGTGCCCTTCAGGATGTCCAGAAGCATGGAGGAACGGTGCGTCTTGAGGCTGTTCGCCGGAGCGGAAGCCGCGGTCGTTTTTGTCGTCATCACTCTCAGCTCCTTCCACTTGCAAACTTGGCCTTGATCCGCGGGTCAACAGCGGCGTAGGCCAGGTCGACGCAGAGCATGATCAGGGAAATCACCACCGCGAAGAAGAGCACGCAGGCACGCACGGCGGGATAATCCCGGGTGTTGATGGCCGTCAGCAGGTACATGCCCACGCCCGGAATGGAGAAGATGGTCTCAATGACCGGGGAGCCGGCGATGACAGCCGCCAGAATTCTGCCGATGTTGGTAATGGTAGGCATCAGGGCGTTGGGGAGCATGTGCTTGTAGATGACGGCGCTCTCCTTCAGGCCCTTGGCCCGGGCGGTGGTGATGTAGTCAGCACGCAGCACCTCCACGATACTGTTGCGGCCGAAGCGGGCGTTGACCGCAATGCCGGTGATGGCGCTGGCGATAATAGGCATGATGTAGCACTGCCAAGTGTCGATGCCGTAATTGGGCAAAATCTGCAGCTTGGCCGAGAAGAGGATGATCATCAGCAGGGCCACCCAGAAATTGGGCGCTGAAATGAAGACCATGGCGATCGCCATGACCACGGAGTCCTGCCAGCGCCCGGCATGAACTCCGGCGAAGATTCCCATGGCAAGGCCGATGACCAGGTTGATGATCATGGCGGCGACGCCGATGATCAGGGTGTAGGGCATCCGGGAAGCCAGCTCCTGGAAAACAGGCGTACCATAGGTCCAGGAGTTTCCGAAGTCAAACCGGATAAAGGTGTTGTACATAAAATTGCCCAGCTGCACCAGGTACGGCTGGTCAATCCCCAGCTTGGCTGCCAGCGCGGCCTTATCCTCCACGGTGGCATTGGCGCCCAGCAGGGCGTCGGTGGGGTCGGCAGGCGTGAAATACAGAACGGTGAAGATCAAAAACGCGGTCACGATCACGATCAGGACCGTTGCCAGAAGACGTTTTACAATAAATTTTCCCATAGCGAGACTCCTCAACGTACATGGTCTGAGGTGGATGATTCTTGATTTGCCCGAACGTATCTGCTTTGCATACACACGCGGGGAAAATGTCCGTTCAACGCAGACACCGTGTTGGGAGCAGCACAGATATTCGCCAAACCCCCTCCGACGGTACCGCCGGAGGGGGTCGGTCATCATGTTACTGCATACTGACGATGCGTTGCTTCACAGGAAATCAGCCGAGGTTATAGGTGCAGCAGTGCGGCAGGATGACGCTGTCCCAGTAATAGAAACCGGACACGGCGTTGGAGGCCACTGCGGAGGAGTTCATGTACATCAGCACGTAGTGATAGCCCATATCGGTAATATACTGATACATATCGGTCAGAGTATCTTCGCCCCAGGTCTCGGCGTTGTTGGCCTTGCCGAACAGATCCCACAGCTTCTGGTCCACCACGAAGCCGTTGGAGTACTCGCCGCCGAAGTCGGTGGTGTTGTACAAGCGGTTCATGGAGTTGACGATGAAGGAACCGCCGGCGTTGGTGATGTTGATGTCCCACTTGGAGGAATCGGTGCTGTAAGCGCTCTGGATCGCGCTGTCGATGGTCTCGATCTCAGACTTGACACCGATCTGCTCCCAGAAAACCTGAACCATGGTGGCCATGTTCTTGTAAGCTTCCTCGTTCAGGCAGGTCATGTGCAGAGTCTCGCCGCTGTAGGAGCTGTCTGCCAGCAGGGCCTTGGCCTTATCCACATCATAGGTGTTGTAATAGGTCTCCATGTCTTCCCAGGCATCGACATAGTCGGGGGAAGCGGGGGAGCCATACGCCTTGGTGGGAGAAGAACCGTTGATGATGGTGGACAGGGCCTCGCTGTCGATGGCGTAGAACAGAGCCTTGCGCATGTTGGCATCGGGGATGGTCTCACAGTTGACCAGCATGACATAGATCTCGTTGGTGGGAACGGAAGCGGTGTAATAGTTGGAGTCAGCAGCAAACTCCTCAAAGTTCTCGGCGGGGATATTGGAGCTGATGTCCAGCTTGCCGTTCTGCAGGCTGATCACGTTCTGCGCGCCTTCAAGGATGATGGGGTACTCAATCACGTCGGCGTTCTGCAGGCGCATCTCGGTGGGATTGTCGTTCCAATAGTCCTCGTTCACTTCCACGACCACCTTGGAGCCGCTGACGTACTCGACCAGCTTGTACGGGCCGGTGGCGACAGGAGAGGTGGCGAACTTGTCCTGATCCCAGGCTGCCTCAGTGTACAGCTGGACGTTGCACAGGACGTGGTCCAGGCCGGCAACCGCGGTGTTGGGCTTGTTCCAGGTGAACAGCAGGGTGTAATCATCGGTCGCCTCGACGCCGGCGAAGTTGTCAAACTTCACGGCGAAGCCGGAGTTGACATAGTTTTCATAGCAGAATACGATGTCGTGGGCATTCAGGGGGTTGCCCTCCCAGTCCTTGACATTGTCATGGATCTTGACTTCCCAGTGCAGGTCATCAACCACAGTGTAGCCGGTGGCCACATTGGGAACGTACTCGCCGTTGATAAAATCAAACAGAGTATCATAGATGGCAGCGTAGAAGATTTTGCGCTGGTTGCCCTTGGAGTCCCAGGGCAGCAGGTTCACGGGGTCTGCGGGCAGAGCGGAGTAGACCTTATCAATACGGCCGTTTCCGTCCGCGTCGCGGGAAGCGCCGGAGTTGTCAGGGGTGTTGGGAGTGTTGGCATTGTCTGAGACGTTGGCATTGTCAGAGGTCTTGGAGTTGTCAGCAGTGGAATTACTGCAGGCAACCAGGCCGAACATCATGACGAGAGCCAGAAGCAGAGCGATGATCTTTTTCATTTTTGTTACTCCTTTTCCTGATAATTTTTCATAATACGGCGCCGCTCATACTGGATCGAAACGGCGAACGTAGTATGCAAATTGAATCCGCCCTTGACGGTTCAATCTAACGCAACATCATTTTACTCTGCATTTATTCACTTTTCAATAAACTTGGACGCAAAATCGGCCCTTGTTTTATGCAACATTATTCCGCATCTATATGAAAAACAAATAAGTGATCGAAGAGAATGAATTGATTATAAAAGATCAGCATGATTATAATGAGGTATCAAAACAAGACTGCGCAGCGCGGTCTCTTCGGCAATTCCACACGCCCCATGCGGCTGATTGTTGCGAGCCAGACTGGAAATTCGACTCATTAAAGGAGGTATACAGGCAAGATGGCCATTGTTCAGAAAGTCATTGCATTTACACAGGTGATGCCGGACGGGCAGCGCTGTACCGCGGCGATTGTCCGTTTTTCCGAGGCGCTTGACCCGAAAAGCGTGACGAAGGACTGCTTCGCGGTCGAGAACAGAACCGTGACGGACGTCTATGCGGGACTGAAACCCGCACGCGGGCACCGGGGAGGCGGAAATTATGTCATCATCGAGCTCGACCCCGACGAAGCATTGGCCGATGTCCTCGAGCCGATCCCGGGGACGAACCGGGCCCGGTTGACCGATGTACATGTGGTCGTCCGGCAGATCGCCGGTATCAGGACGTGCAGCGGCGCGGACATCCCGGCATGGGGCGAAAGCATCCGTTCCACCCAGGTCATCAACGATATTGCAGATGATTTTGAAGTGCTGACGTTCCATGATGTGGAGACCGGAATTGATATGCCCTACCGTATGTACGCCCCGGACTTGAAAGAGGGCGAGCAGGCGGGCCTGATCCTGTTTTTTCACGGCGGTGCCGAAATGGGCGATGACAACTATATGCACATCCTGCGCACGCAAGGCGCGCCCATGTGGGCGGAAAAGCAGCAGCAGGAGCGGTTCAAATGCTTCGTGCTGGCGCCCCAGTATCCCTTCCCGGAGCACAACTGGATCGACCCCGATACCTATGAAGCGGGCAAATTCCTGCCGGTAGTCTACAGGCTCGTCAAGGCCTACACGGAAACCTGCCCCATCGACACGCGGAGAATGTACGCCTCGGGAATGTCCATGGGCGCCATGTGCTGCTGGCTGATCAACTACAGGTATCCCCATATGTTTGCGGCCATGCTGTGCACCGTCGGCCAGGGCGATTACGAGCGCGTGGGCGTTCTGAAGGACAAGCCCATCTGGGCGTGGAATGCGGAGAACGACGACAAGTCCGCCGAGGGCATCGCCGAGATCATGAACAGCTTTGAGCTGGAAGGGGCCAAGGTCGTCCGCGAGTTCGTCGACGGGAGCCTCCCCAAAGAAGAGCTGGAGGCCTTCGCAGCCGAATCTCTCAAAAAGGACGCCCACATCCGCCACACCCAATTTGCGGAAGGGACCCTGGGTGAGGAGTGGGCCCATTACGGCTGGAAGCAGGTTTACCCCAACCAGGTGGTTCGGGACTGGCTGGTCAGCCACGTCAATGAAAACTACGACGACTCCGAGGCGGAGACGAACATTAAGCACGTCCTCTCCCCTGCCATGCTTCCCGTGGACCTTGCCTGCAGGCAGATCAGCGCCGGCAACCGCCACACACTGGTCCTGACGGACGACGGAGTGTACGGCTGGGGCAGCAACGTCAACGGTCAGCTGGGCGTCTCCAAGGAAGAGCTGCTTGTGACCAGCGGGAAGCCCGTTTTGGTCCTGAAATCTGACAAAGTCAAAAAGGTCAGCGCCGGCAACAACTTCTCGGCCATTCTCCTGGAGGACGGCACCGTCCTGACCTGCGGCGAGAACGCCAAGGGACAGCTGGGCATCGGCGAGACTGTCCGCGCGGTCGGCCTGCAGCAGGTCAAGGGGCTGACCGACGTGGTGGACATTGCCACGGGCACCAACGTGCTTTTGGCCCTGCGCGCGGACGGAACCGTGTGGGCCTGCGGCGACAACAGCACGGGCCAGCTGTGCGACAACACCTACATGAAATCCGCCCTCGCCAAGCCCATCCTCAGCGGCGACGGCGTCCATGAATTTACCGGAGCGGTCTCCATCCAGTCCGGCATGCGCACATACTTTGTCGGGAAAGACGACGGCACCTTCTGGGCCGGCGGCAACGGCGAGTACGGCCAGCGCGGCGATGGCAGAGAAGGCCACGGCCCGGCGCCCAAGAAGCCCAGCCTGGTCATCCGGACCGAGCAGGGCGAGCCGCTGGAAAATATCAAGCAGATGGGCATCGCCCGCTGCTTCGCCTTCGCCCTGACCCACGACGGCGAGGTGTACGGCTGGGGCTGGAACCGCCACGGCGACCTGGGCATGGGCGACGATGTGTACCGCATCATTCCCGCCAAGGTGGAAACGCTGAAGGACATCGTGTCCATCTCCTGCGGCATGAACCATACGCTGGCGCTGGACAAAGACGGCAGGGTCTGGTCCTGGGGCTACAACCACGTCATGGGAGAGGGCGTCCTCGGCCACGGCGACATGAAGGACCGGGGCATTCCCGAGGTGATCCCGGGGCTGCCGAAGATCGTCGATATTAAGGCCGGTTATAACTACAGCCTGATGCTGGACGAAAACGGCAAGGTCTGGGGCTGCGGCTGCGCCAACAACGACCGGCTCCTGGGGTTGAGCGATTGAACCAAACAAAAAACCGGTGTGTGCCGCGGCACACACCGGTTTTTCATTGACAAATTATAAAAATCTTGCGCTGAGCCACTGATCCACATAGTCAAAGAGGGTCTTGACCGTGTCGCCGAACTCGCCCTCAAACCGCTCACATTCCTTTTCCGGGAAGAAATCATGGTTCGCGCCTTCGACAAACGCGATGGTCTTGTCGGCGCTTGCGGCGTTGTTGTAGATGGTCTCGGCCGCCGAGAATTCGTAGCCCGCGGTCATGGCCACGATCAGCATGGGGCTTGTAATGCCCATGACGTTGCCCGGCGTGCAGTTATAGCTGGACTTCCAGTCGATCCCGTGGACCTCGCAGGCGTCATAGCCGTACCCGTCCAGAGAACGCACCGCAAAATAGTCCAGGAACTTCTTGACCGTGGTGTTCAGGGCACCCATGGCCAGAGTCCCGGTCCAGGAGTGCAGGTGCTTCGGCTTTCGGACGGTATGGACTATCTCGTTGGTGATCACGCCATCCTTGTGGAGCAGGGTGCGGGCCTCTTTGGTCCGGCTCAGGAGACGGGGATCCTGCGGGAAGAGCTTATTGTTCGGGCCGATATTGGACGAGCCCGCAATGATCATCGGCTCGTCGTCAGCATACATGCCCTTGCCGGCCTCGATCGCAGCCAGTCGTTCCAGGGCGTAGTCAATGAGGCGATTGTTCCGGTCGCTCTGAGCCTTGAAAAAGCGCTTCAGGAACTCCTCGGAGTAGGTGCAGCCCTCCGGGCTGTAGCCATTGGCGGGATTGAACATATTCAGGGACTCGTTGATGACCAGCGCGTTGCCCTCTTCAACGATCGCCGGATCAACACCGAACAGCCGCATGGCGCCGTTGCCCCAGTTGGAATCCAGGCACATCAGTCCGTCAGCCGGAGGGAACCCATCCGGAAAGTCGGGAAACTTGATCAGTTTTTCAGGCCCCTGGAAGGTCTTAACGCCGTTTTCGGCCAGGTTCTGATAGGCTGACATCAGGGTCGCACCGCCGCTATGCCCCATCAAGACGATCTTTTCAATTCCATCCAGATGCTTCAGAAGCTCCAGGCACTGTTTGACATCGCACACCTTCACGGAAAGGCTCGCCGACCCATCAGACGGATTCGCGCAGAGGACGGTATATCCGCGTTTGGCCAGCTCAGGGCCGGTGGACTGATCCAGATAGTCATTGTCCGAATGCATGACAAGGACTCCGATATGGCTCTTGTCCCCCTTGGTCACGGGTTCATAGAGCACGCCCGGCATACGGGGACTCGGACGCACAAACGCCGCACGGTATAGTTCCTGGTTCATAGGAAGCCCCTCCCATTCAAATCTGTTCGTTGCATATGATCCGATTTTTATCGTATTTTACCACGGGAGCAGGCGGCAATCAATTCATATCCATGCAATGTGCTATAATGAACTCGTATAAACCTTTTGACGACATCGGCTTAATCTGCTATGATGAAACTGTACATTCCGTACATTTGCACGATGCCGGATCGGCGATCGTTCATACGAGGTGCTTCCATATGGACATTAATCTTCTTCAGGAATTCACAGTGCTGGCGCAGTCCAAAACCTTTCTGAACGCTGCGGATATTTTGTTTATTTCTCAGCCGACGCTTTCCAGACACATCAAAAATCTTGAGGCGGAGCTGGGCGTCCCGCTCTTTGAGCGAACGACCCGCAGCTCCAAACTCAGCAAATACGGGAATATGCTCTTCCCCTATGCCAAGCAGATCGTTGAGCTTCACAACCAGTTTACCAGCGAGCTGATGGCGGAAAAGCAGGAGCAGCATTCCGCCCTCCGCATCGGCACCATTCCCGCCATGGCCTATTACGGCATCACGACCGTTTTAACGCGATTCCGGGAGAAGAACCCGAAGATCAAAATGAACATCATTCCGAGCTACAACGTCAGCGTGATCGATATGCTCCTGCGGCGTGACTGCGAGGTAGCCTTCGCCCGGGAGCAGGAGTTTGAGCAAAGCGACGGCAGCGACGACATTGTCAGTCTTCCGCTGACCTCCGATCATCTGATCGCCGTGGTTCCGGATTCCCACCCCTTTGCCGAATATGATTCGATCCATCTGTCAGAATTCATAAATCAGGATATCATCACGCTTTCGCGCGAGACGATCATTTGTGAGATTGTCTGCGCCGCCTGCGAAAAAGCGGGGTTTGAACCCAATCTGGTCCTGACAGACCACAACATCGACCACATCATTGATTGTGTCAGGCTTGGCATGGGCACAGCCCTGCTTATGGACAAGCATGTGGAAGAAAACCGCCCCAGTCACACCGGCATTAAGGTGCTGGAGGTCCGCCCTGTTACAAGCACACGGATCAGCCTTTGCTATCTGAAGCATACCCGGCTGTCCGACGGGGCGCTGAAGTTTATCAGGACATACCAGGAAGAGTTTGGTCAGCGGGAGCCGTAAAACCCGCCAGAGAAAAACAGACAGGCCCGAACATGACAGGCCTGTCTGTTTCGCTGTGTATCAGTCTTCTGTTTCCATGATCGCCTGAATCTCCGCAGTGGTGGGAAGCGACTCCATCGCACCCTTCTTCTGCACGCACAGCCAGCCGGCCACGTTGCCGTATCGGAGTGCCCGGCGCACCAGATCTTCCGTCAGATCCGCCGGGGAGGCAACATTGCCGCGGAGCAGGCAGGATAGAAAACCGCCCCAGAAGGCGTCGCCGGCGCCGGTGGCGTCCACGCAAACTGCTTTCCGCCCGGGCACGGTAAAGATCCTGCCCTGATAATAGCAGCGCGCGCCTTCGCTGCCCAGTGTCTCCACCAGAACGGCGATGTTGTAGGCTTTCACGGCCTGCTCCGGCGGAAGCCCCAGCATGTCTTCCTCTTCCTCGGATATTTTCAGAAAATCCACAAAAGGCAGGATCTCCTTCACCGCGCTGATGCACGCGTCCCGGTCGTCGTCCCACATCAGATTGCGGTAGTTGACGTCGAAGCTGACCAGCTTGCCCGCCTTGGCGGCCGACTCCAGCGCGTAGCGGGTGGCGTCGGCCGCGGGGCCTTTGGACAGGGAACAGGAGCCGGCGTGTACCATGTCCGCCTGAACCACATTGGCGGCATCCACATCTGCCCGGGTCAGGAACATATCGGCCCCCGGTTTCCGGGCGAAGGTAAAGCTCCGGTCCCCTTCCGCGTTCAGGAAAACGAACGCCATGGTCGTCACAGCCTCGTCCACCAGCGCGGGGCAGAGAACCTTTACCTTGTTTTCTTTCAGCGTGCTGACAAGGAACTTTCCGAAATCGTCGTTGCCCATGCGGCCGCAGAAGCCGACCTCCAGACCATTGCGGGCCACCGCGACTGCCACATTCGCAGGGGCACCTCCGGCCTTGCGGATATAGCTTCCTTCTTCCGTGCCGGGAAGAAAGTCGATGAGCATCTCACCGACACACGCCAAATTCATCATAATTTGCACCCTCTTTCTGAAACTCCTATGGTTTTCCTGTTTTAACAACCGGTAAGAGTACGCGGATCCGGGACCGCTTTGCCCCGGCCTTGACATCCTCTTTCACCCGCGTTATGATTGTGTTCGCATTTTGATGAAGGGCTGCCTTGTCCTTCAACGAGAGGAGACGATCCCGTGAAACGTTCTGAAATCAACGCTGTGATCAAAAAATTTGAAGCGCTGCTGGAACAATACAGCTTTGCTTTGCCCCCTTACCTGTCCTTCACCGCCGGGGAGTGGGAGAGCAAGGGCCACGCGTACGATGAGATCCGCGAAAATATGCTGGGTTGGGATGTGACCGACTACGGCATGGGCCATTTTGACGCGCTGGGGCTGGCCCTGATCACCCTGCGCAACGGAAATGTGAAGGATCCGAAGTACATCAAGACCTATGCCGAGAAGATCATGATGCTCGATGAGGGCCAGATCTCCCCCATGCACTTCCACTGGACCAAGATGGAGGACATCATCAACCGCGGTGGAAACGACGTTGTGTTCCGTCTGTATAACGCCGACCGGGAGACGGAGGGGCTGGCCGATACGGACGTGAAAATTTTCCGGGACGGCTGCTGCTACACCGTCCCCGCCGGCAGCGAGGTAATCCTGAAGCCGGGAGAAAGCCTGACTCTGGAGCCCTATTGCTATCACGAATTCAGCGTTCCCCAAAACGGCAAAGGCCCGGCTCTGATCGGCGAGGTCTCCATGTGCAACGACGACAACACGGACAACCGTTTTCTGGAGTCTTTGGGACGGTTCCCCGCCATCGAAGAGGATGAGCCGCCCTACCGCCTGCTGTGCAACGAATACCCTTCGGCAAGAGATTGACGGATCCTACCGCGTTTGGCGGGCTGTCCACGGGGACAGCCCGCCAAATTTTTTTCGGATCTCCCTATTCTGAAACCAGCGCGGACTTTTTCTTCCAGCGGCCGGACAGGTAATAGATCGAACCCAGGATAAAGGGTACCACGCCGGCGATGGCGCTGCCCATCCAGAAGCCAAAGTAGCCCAGCCCCAAAGCCAGACCCAGCAGGAAGGAAAGACCGATACGGCCCACGACGCCGTCCATGATGGCCACGGCGAAATTGAACTTGTAATTGCCGCAGCCGCTGGCAAAGCCGTTCATGGAGTCGCGCAGGGCGCTGCAGACCAGGTTGGTCACCGACACGGGGACGTATTCCATGCAGACCAGCAGTACGTTGGGGTCGCCGGTAAAAATGCCGAACACAGTCCGGGGGAAGCAGACGATCACAAGGATCACTATGGAAAAGCAGATGGCGTTCAGCAGGAAGGAGGACTTCAGCACGCGCTTGACCCGGTCGTGGTTTTCCGCCCCGATATTCTGCCCCACCATGGCGCTGCTCGCCGTGGCGACGGCGTGGCCCATATTGATGCCGACCATATCCACCTTGCTCGCGATGCCGGAAACGGCGGAGACGGTCACGCCGTAATCGTTGATCCAGGCGTTGACGACAATCCGGGAAAAGAGGATGGCGGCATAGCGGATGGCCATGGGCACACCCAGCTTCACCAGGGGGACAAGCTCGGCCTTGCGGATTCGGAAGTGGCTGGGGGCAAGGGCAAACCCAAACTGTTCCCGCTTTCTGTAAAGATAGATCAGAGAGGTCAGGAAGCTGACCGCCTGGGCGATGACGGTAGCCAAAGCCGCGCCGAAGGCTTCCCAGCCAAACCCGGCCACAAAGACCAGATCCAGAATCAGGTTGATGACAGAGGCAACGGTAATGAACAGGAAGGGGCGCTTGGAATCGCCCATGCCGCGCAAAATAGCGCTGACGGTGTTGTAGCCGTAAATGAAGATCAGGCCGCACATACAGGTCGTGGCGTAGGACAGGGCCTGATCCCAGGCCTCGGCAGGGGTGTTCATCAGGCTCAGGATCGGCCGGCGCAGAAGCAGGCAGAGCGCTCCGACGCCGACGGCGCAGAGGAACATGAAAGAGACCATGGTGCCAATGAAGCGGGAGAGACGGTCCCGCAGCCTGGCGCCGAGATACTGGGCGATGATAATCTCGCCAGCGCCGGCAAAGCCCTGGCACAGGAAGGTCAGCAGGGAGAGCACATCGCCGCCGACGGTCAGTCCGGACAGGCCGGTCTCACCCACCACCTGGCCCACCACGGCCATGTCCACCATGCTGTAGACTGCCTGGAGCAGGTTGGACAAAAACAGGGGAATGGCAAACGTGACCAGCTTCCGAAAGACAGGCCCCGTGGTGAAATCATTGGTGAAGGTTTTTGACGGTTCCTGTACCATGGCTTTCCCTCCTTCAAATGCGGGCTGACATCTGTTCAGCAGACATTAGTATACTGGAAAAGAAAGGGAAGCACAAGGGAACAGGTTTTCAAAAATTGCACAAAAATGACCCAGTCCACATGGAATTTTTTCCAAAATCGGCCCTTCGGACCGTTTTTGGTTGATTCAGCTATTCACATTTTGTATAATATAGGTGCAAAATGCAGTCCGGGCCCGCCGCTCTGCGGCGGGCGATGAACCAGGAGGTAAACCATGGAAACGGCATATCTGAACGAGTTTCTGGTCATGAGCGAGCTTTGCAATTACACCGCCGCGGCAAATGCCCTATCTGTTTCTCAGCCCACCCTTTACAGACACATCAAGACCCTGGAGGCCGAGCTCGGCGTTCTTCTTTTTGAGCGGAAGGGCAAGAAGATCGTGCTCAGCCGCTTCGGAGAGATGCTGATCCCGCACGCCCGGCGTATTCTGACCGAGACGGACGAGTACGACAAAAAGCTGGAGGCGGAGGTGGCGGGGCGCTCCGATACCCTGCGGGTCTTTTCCAATTACTACATCAACGACCTGGCCTGCAGTTTCTTTGAGGAAAACCGCAAATATAAGATCCTGGCCGTGATCAACGAATCTCTGGAGCGGGGCTTTGATATGCAGGACTGCGAGCTGGCTGTCCTGTGCAGTCCGGTCCCCCCCGACGACTCCTGTGAATCCATCGTCTATCGCGAGGATGAAGTGGTCGCGGTCGTAAATTCGTCCCACCGTCTGGCACGCCGGACGTCAGTCCGCCTCGACGAGCTACGTGACGAGGATTTCGTGATGCTCTTTTCCGCGGTCAGCGATTTCATCACTCCGTCTTTCTGGATCGCCAGGGTCTATGATTTCTTCCAGCCCAAGGCCGCGGTGAAGGCGCGGTACGGAAGCCAGGCTGCGCAGATGGTGGCCCAGGGCTTCGGGATCTCCCTGCTGTTCCGCAGGGCGATCGAGGACGCGCACATTGACAACCTGGCCCTGATCAGTTTGGATCCGCCGGTCCGCTGTCCGGTGTACTTATACTGGAAAAAGGACAGCAAATTGTCGGACGGCGCGAAAAAGCTGATTGAATTCGTTCGGAAGCAGCATCAGCCGCGTTGATCCTCTGGCGGGAAAGCGGGCAGTAACGGGGGCGAAAAATGCGAAAGACCGCTCAATGCTCCGCCGGGGGAAAGAAGGGGCGCTTCAGCGCCGCGGTAAAATAAGCCGCCGTGCCCACGCCCTTCTTGCTGCGAATCCAGAGCTTTTCCTTCATGGTGTCCATGATCTCTTTCGCGATGGCAAGGCCAAGCCCGCTGCCGGTCTCGTTGTCGTTTCGGCTGCCCTTGTAAAAGCGCTCGAAGACATGGGGCAGCTCATCCTTGGCGATGCCCTTTCCGTTGTCCGCCACGCAGAAGGTGGCCCGTCTGCGCCCCGCTTGGGCAGTGATCCGGATGGCACCGCCTTCCTGCACGAACTTCAAAGCGTTGCTCAGAAGCGCGTTCAGGACCACCTGGAGGTATTGGGGGTCGGTGACCAGCTCCGGCAGGGCTTTGATCTCCTCGGACACGGTGAAGGTGACGCCTATCAGGTCGCAGAGAGTGGCGTACTTTTCACAGACCGGGTCAAAGACCTCGGACGCGGCCACGATCTGCCGGGTGATCTCCACATGACAGTTCTGCAGCTTGGAAAGCTCCAGCACATCGCAGATCATCCTCTCCTGGCGGTTTGCCTCACACAGGATCATGTTGTAGTACACGTTCCGGTCGCCGGGGCTTTTCTCCATGCCGTCGAACAGGGCCTCCGTCAGAGCCTTGATGGAGGCCACAGGGGTCTTCAGCTCGTGGGTAATGTTGTCAATGTAGTTGCGGCGCATCTGATCGTACTGCCGCTGCCTGCGCAGGTTCAGCAGCATAAAGACGGCGACCACGGCGAACACGAAGGTAAAGGCGCAGAAATAGCCCAGAATGCTCTCCAACAGATCCCGCAGCTCCCGGACCCAGATCAGCGCGCCGGTGACCGCTCCGTCCGCGGTGATGGGCACGCCCACATACACCAGGGATGTGTACCCCAGGGTGGAGTTGTCTTTGGCGAGCAGAACCAGCCGGATGGTCTCTTTGCCCTCCAGGATCGCGGGCAGGTACTTTCGGCCCTGCTGCGCGAAATCGTGGTCAATGCGGTGGGTGTGCTGATCAGAATACAGAAGCTGCCCGTCTGCGGAGTAGACCATGGCGGCCGCGCCGGACATGGGAGAGACATCGATCTGCCCGCTCTCGGCGTACTGCTCCGCCAGGCCGTGGACCATATACACCAACCCCACCCGCTTCGCGGTGCTGGGCAGAAAGCTGATAAGCCAGACGCCGAAAGCCAGGCCCAGAACGTAGATGCCGGCCAGGATCAGTGAGATCGTACCGGTCTTCATCGGTTTTTTTCTCATGGGATCTCCTCTGCCTTATAACCCACGCCGAAAATGGTCGTGATGGCGAAATGAACCTCAGCATCCGTCGCGGCGGCCAGCTTGTGCCGCAGGCGCTTGATCAGGTTGTCCACGATCCGGGGATCGCCCACGAATTCGTAGCCCCACACCACGTTAATGATATACTCCCGGGTCATGGGCTTGCCCGCGTGGGAGACCAGGTGGCGCAAGACCTCGAACTCCTTGACCGCCAGATTGACCCGCTGCTTTCCAATGTAGACCTCATAGGAATCCGGAAGGACCGTCAGTTCCGCCAGGGTGTACTTCTTCTCACTTTCCGGGGAAGAGGCATACCGCTTCAGAAGCTTACGGGAGCGGATGACTACCTCCCGCGGGGAAAAGGGCTTGGTTACATAGTCATCGGCGCCCACTTCCAGGCCCACGATCCGGTCGATCTCCTCTCCCTTGGCGGAGAGCATCAGGATCGGGATGCGGCTGGTCTTGCGAATCTCCAGACAGACGTCCGTTCCGCTCATGCCGGGCAGCATGATGTCCAGAATGAGAAGGTCAATCCGGCCTTCCCGCAGACGCTCCAGGGCCTCCTCACCGGTGCCGGCGCAGACGACCTCCATGTTTTCCGCCTCGAAATAGCCGGACAGGCTCTTCTGGAGCGCTGGATTGTCGTCGCAGATCAAGACGCGTGCTTTCGGCATAACAAAACTCCTTGTAAATAATTTTTGTGCCATTATATCAGTAAATGTGTAAAAAAACAAGGGACAGGAGCTTTCACGATTGGTAAGTCTTACACAAAAATAACACAACTTTGCCACAGAAATGCGTTTAATCGGATTTCTAATCCTGCTATCATCATCTTGTCATATTCGTGCTGCTGACTGCAAAATCATGCGGCAATTTTGACGAATATTACGAAAAGGAGATGGCTCAAATGAAAAAGAGACTGTTTTCCCTGACACTGGCACTGCTCCTGACGATCGCCGCAGTCCCCGTTGCGGTGGCAGCTGACACCACGGCTGAGGATACCGCCCCCATGGCTGAGATCGACACCCAGCGTGTGGGCGGCGGCGGCATGGGCAACGCGGTCGGCATCTACGACTATCCCCAGTACTTCGACGAGAAGGGCGTGTTCGGCGTTGTCGAGGCGGGTAATTTCTACATCAACGATTTCCAGGTCCCTGCGAACGCCGAAGAACTGGCGGCGCTGGGCGAGGCAGGCTTTGTCGTCAACAGCGGCGCCACCGCTTTGACGGCCAAGGACGGCAAGTTCCTGGTGGACGGCAAGAAGGAATTCACCGAGTACGCTGACGCCATCAAGGCGCTGGTCAATGACGAGCTGCCCGGCGGCCTGCACATCGACCTGTATGACACCAACGGCGACGAAAAGGCCGACATCGTCAAGCTGTGGTACACCGAGGGCCTGATCGTCAACGGCATCTCCCGGGACGCCGATGGCAACTACATCCTGTACCGCGGCGATCTGGAGCGGGTTCCCACCCACGCCGGCCGCCTGTATGACGCCGAAAACTTCGGCGGCATTCTGGGTGAGGTCATCAAGCCCGAAAATTTTGATACCTCCCTCAAAGAGGGCGACGGCGCTGTCTTCTATCTGACTCCCGACGGCTGGATCGTGAAGAAGGCGGTCGAGGCCAATGGTATCCTGGTGGACGGTGTTGACCATGATTTCTATCAGATCGACGACGTCAAGTACACCGACACCATGAAGTACTCCCGCGATAACCTGATCGTTGCCCAGCGCAATGGCGAGTTTGCCAACGCACACACCTACTTCGGCTTCAAGAACAATGAAAAGGGCATCAAGGTCAGCATGTGGATGGACCCCTACTCCATGTCCCCCATCGGTATTACCTCCAATGAGAACGCCAAGGTCTTCCTGGCCGACGCCATTGCCCAGTCCAAGGCCAAGTTGGCTTCCGTCACCCTGACTGACGCGGCCACCGCCGAGCAGAAGTTCGCCTACGCCGCCCTGGAGGAGGCCATCAAGCTGGCCGAGGAAACTCTGGCGGACGAGGACAGCTACAACAGCGAACTTGACTTCTATGTCTACTACCTGTACCTGGCCCAGGCCGGCACCGGCAAGGACATCGGCGCCGCGTTCTCCGGCTTCTTCACCAATGCCGAGTTCGGCTGGGAGCGCATGAACGCCTATCCCGGCTTTGACGCCCTGTTCGCGGAAAAAGAGCCCGATCCCGAGCCCGCTCCTGAGCCCGAGCCTGAACCCGCTCCCGCTGAGACATACACCGTTGTCGCCGGTGACTGCCTGTGGAAGATCGCGGCCCGGGTCTACGGTTCCGGCACCCAGTTCGGCAGAATCGCCGAGGCCAACGGCATCAAGGCTCCCTACACCATCTATATCGGTCAGGTTCTGACTATTCCTGCCAAGTGATTCCCAAACTGCATGAAATGTGGACCGTAACAGAACGGTGAAAGCAGAGGCGTGGCCCGCCAAAAGGCGGGCCACGCCTCTGCCGGAAGGAAACTGGAGTACACCTTCCGCCCAAAGGAAGCACCATATTTATTGCTTGATTTTTTTCTTTGCCACTTTTCCATGGCATGGCATTGTGTGGCTATCTATTTTGCGGGACGGCATTCAGAATGACTTTGGCGATTTGCCAAGGTCTGACTGTCGAAATTTTAGAAGGGAAGATCACAATGAAAAAGATCCTTGCACTCGCTCTTGCACTGATCATGGCATTCGCTCTTGTCGCCTGCGGCGAGAAAGACAATGGCCAGGTCGATCCCTCCCCGGACACCGTGTCCGACGCCGGAACCGATACCGGGACCGACACCGCGAAGGGAGATCCCACGGCGGAAGATGTGCTGCTGGAGATCGAACATGACGGCGAAGCCACCAAGATCACCGGTGAAGCCTACAACCAGTACTTCGGCGGCGACGCCCTGGAGGGCGTGAAAGCTCTGCTGGCCGAGGGAAAAGTCTACGTGAACGGCATCAAGGTGCCCGCCGCCGAGGACGAGACCGCGGATTACCAAGTCAACGGCGTGTCCAGCCTGTACAAGACCAGCAGCGGCTGGGGCTTCAATGTCCATAAGACCACCAGCGCCGACAACCTGTCCTTTGAGGAAGCCCGCCTGGGCTTCTTTGAGACCATCACCACCGTGCGCGGCCATGTGACCACCCTTTATGGCGACAGCAAGACCGGCCTGGTGAACAAGATCGACTCCCAGTCCTTCGACGTGTTCCGCATCGCTTACTTTGAGGATCACGGCGGCCAGGTCGATAAGATCGAGCGCGGCGAGTTCGAGCTGGAGACCAACCGCGTCCGCCCCGACGTGGAGACCATCACCGCTGTGAAGTCCGAGAACTTTGATAGCGACATCAAGATCGGCGACGTGGTCGTTTACTACTACGGCCCCGACGGCTGGGTCATGATGAAGGCTGTTCCCGTGGTCGGCACCCTGTACAAGGATGAGAACAAGAACTTTGTCGTCAACAAGGGGAAGAGCGACGAGTACGTCCACATCGAGTCCAACGTCTCCCGCTACAACCTGATCGACTGCAACCGGCCCACCCAGTTCTACAACGCTTATATCCGCCTGGGCCTGACTGAGCAGGAGGTCGTGACCTGGTGCACCCCCAACGGCTACCCCATCGGCTTCAGCCTGGGCGATAAGGAACAGTCCAAGGCCACTCTGAGCCTGGCCATCGAGAACGCCGAGGCCGCCAAGGAAGGTGTAGCGGTCAGCGTGGACGGCTCCGACGTTGCCAAGGGCACCATGTGGGTCACCCAAGAAGATATGGACGCCTATGATGCCGCCATCGCGGAGGCGACCGCGGTCTGCAACAAGAACAGCACCGCCCTGTACGAGTACGACATGGCCATGTACAAACTGTCCCAGGCTCTGGGCGAGGGCGGCGAGAAGCCCACCGGCTTTGTCGGCGCTCAGGGTGAAGGAACCCAGGGCTGATCCCCGCGGGACATCTGAAAAACGTGAAGTAAATCGGGAAAAGCACGGCCCGTTTCTGGCGGGCCGTGCTTTTCCTGAGAGCAGTATGAAAGGAATGTCACTATGAAAAAGATCCTCGCGCTCATGCTCGCGCTTACCATGGTATTCGCTCTTGCCGCCTGCGGCGAGAAGGACAGCGGCCAGACCGCCCCCTCTCCGGACACCGTGTCCGACGTCGGGACCAATACCGCCAAGGGCGATCCCGCAGCGGAGGACGTTCTGCTGGAGATCGTCCACGACGGCGACGCCACCAAGATCACCGGCGAAGCCTACAACGAGTACTTCGACGGCAACGCCCTGGAGGGTGTAAAGGCTCTGCTGGCCGAAGGCAAAGTCTATGTGAACGGCATCAAGGTGCCTGCCGCCGAGGACGAGACCAGGGACTACCAGGTCAACGGCGTGTCCAGCCTGTACAAGACCGACGCGGGCTGGGGCTTCAACGTCCACAAGACCACCAGCGCCGACAACCTGTCCTTCGAGGATGCCCGCCTGGGCTTCTATGAGACCATCACCACCGTGCGCGGCCATGTGACCACCCTGTACGGCGACAGCGCCACCGGCCTGGTGAACAAGATCGACTCCCAGTCCTATGACGTGGTCCGTGTGGCGGACATCATCGTGTACAATGAGTCCACCACCGTCAAGCGCGGCAACTTCGAGCTGGAGACCAACCGCGTCCGGCCGGATGTGGAAAACATCGTGTTCCACTCCTCAAAGTTTGACCAGAACATCCAGATCGGCGATTTCGCGGTGTACTACTACGGCCCCGAGGGCTGGGTCATCGAGAAGGCCGTTCCCATGGAGGGCACTCTGACCAAGGATGAAAATAAGAACTTCGTCATCAACGCCGGCCAGAGCGGCGAGTATGTGCACATCGAGTCCAACGTGTCCCGGTACAATCTGATCAACTGCAACCGGCCCACCCAGTTCTACACCGCTTATGTCCGCCTGGGTCTGACCGATCTGTCCGTCGTGACCTGGTGCACGCCCACCGGCCATCCCATCGGCTTTACTTATGGCGACAAGGCCGCCGCCAAGGAAGCTCTGACTCTGGCGATTGAGCACGCGGAAGCCGCGAAAGACGGCGTGGCCGTCAGCGTGGACGGCTCCGACGTGGCCAAGGGGAGCATGTGGGTCGCCCAGGCCGATCTGGACGCCTTTGACGCGGCCATCGCCGAGGCCAGGGCTGCCTGCAATAAGAACAGCACCGCGGTCCAGGAGTTCGACGCGGCCATCTACGCCCTGTCCGAGGCTCTGGGCGAGGGCGGCGAGAAGCCCATTGGTTTTGTGGGCGCCCAGGGTGAAGGCACCCGGGGATAATCTGCTGTCCAAACTCAGAATTCTTTTCTGCATTTCACATTTTAATTGCTCGTCTTTATGGATTGAAGTGAAAGAATGTTATCCCAACTTTTTTCGCCGAACTGCTTATTCACACTGTTTGACGATTTAAGTTGGGATAACTATTTTCGTACGCAATGAAAGGTCTTGGGCAATCTTGATTTTGTTTTGTCGCGCGGACGACAAATCAAAATAAAAGGAGGGAAAAAGCGTTTTAGTTCGTATTTGTCGTATGCGCGACAAATGTTTTTGGTCAGATGTGCTATATTGGGTGCACAACATCCCGGATATTCTGTTAAATCTACAGCAGAAAAGCCTGCTTGAAGGAGGAACATCGTGTTTAAAGTATGTGTCGATACCGGCGGTACGTTTACCGACTGCATGGTACAGGATGGAGAAAACAACGTTTACGAGTTCAAGGCACCAACGACCCCCGGCCGTTTCCATGAGGGCGTGCTGAACGCCATCACCTACGGCGCGGAGTACTTCGGCAAGAGCCTGAAGGAGTTCCTGGCCGAGACCGACTGGATCATCCACGGCACCACCGTGGCCACCAACGCCGTGGTCGAGCGGAAGATGGCCAAGACCGCCATGATCACCACCGAGGGCTTTCGTGACATCATCGAGATGCGCCAGTGCCAGAAGATCGAGACCCACTCCCTCTTTGACGGCTACATCCCGCCCTACGAGCCCTTCATTCCCCGCTACCTGCGCTACGGCGTGAAGGAGTGCACCCGCCCCAACGGCGAGGTTTCCGTGGAAGTGGATCCCGCGGAGCTGGACGCCGTTCTGGCGAAAATCAAGGCGGAGGGCTGCGAGTCGGTGGCCGTCTGCTTCATCAACTCCTATCTGAACGACGCCAACGAATGCAAGGTCGTGGACTATATCAAGCAGAAGGCCCCCGAGCTGTATGTGACCAGCTCCACCAAGGAGCTGCCCCAGATGGGCGAGTACAAGCGTTTTTCCACCTGCGTCATCAGCGCCTGCCTGGGCCCCATCGTCAAGAAGTACCTGACCGATCTGGAGAACGAACTGAAGAAGCTGGAGTTCAAGGGCCAGCTGCTGATCGTCCAGTGCAACCAGTACCTGCAGTCCATCCCTGCCATCATTGACAAGCCCGTCTATCTGAACAACTCCGGCCCCTCCGCCGGTCCCGTCGGCGCGGTCCGCCTGGGTGAGCAGATCAACGAGAAGAACTTCCTGATCGGCGACATGGGCGGCACCACCTGGGACGCCTCCATGGTCTCCAACGGCGAGGTCTCTCTGGCCACCAACACCTGGCTGGAGGAGGATCTGTGCGGCATCAAGATGGCGGAAGTTCTGTCCATCGGCGCCGGCGGCGGCTCCATCGCCTGGATCAACCCCATGGGCCTGCTGTCCGTGGGTCCCCAGTCCGCCTCCTCCGAGCCCGGCCCCGCCTGCTATCAGCGCGGCGGCACCGAGCCCACCGTGACCGACGCGGCCCTGACCCTGGGCTACATCAACCCCGACAACTTCAACGGCGGCAAGCTGAAGCTCTCCAAGGAGCTGGCCCGTCAGGCCATCAAGAAGGTGGCCGATCCTCTGGGCGTCACCGTCGAGGAGGCCGCGCAGATGATCTACACCACCGTCAACCACAACATGGCCGACGGCATCAGCGTCATCTCCACCCGCAAGGGCTACGACGTGCGCGACTTCTCCCTGCTGGCGGTGGGCGGCGGCGGCCCCCTGTGCGGCGTTGCCGTGTCCAACATCCTGGGCATGCCCCGCTGCGTGATCCCCAAGAATGCCTCCGCCTTCTGCGCCAAGAGCATGTTCTATCTGGACATCGGCCGCGACTATGTCCGCCCCTACCTGCGCAACTTCGATCAGGCCAAGCCGGAGGAGATCCGCGCTCTGGTCGATGATATGAAGGCCACCGCCGTGAAGGACTTCGCGTACTTCAACGTCACCGAGGCCGACCTGATCTTCGAGCTGACCGCCGACGTGCACTACGCCAACCAGTACCACGAGTTGGAGCTGAAGATCTCCAGTCTGGACGTCACGCAGGAAGTCCTGGATCAGATGGTCGCCGGCTTCCACCAGCTGCACAAGGATACCTTCACCTTTGATCTGCCCTGGGTACCCATCCAGCTGACCAACATCCGGATGACCGCCCGGATGCCCGGCAGCCCCTTCAAGGTCAACAAGATCAAAGCGGGCACCGCCGACGCCTCCGCCGCCCGGATCGCCACGCGCGAGACCTTCGTCAACGGCAAGTCCGCCGACCTGCCCATCTACGACGGTGACAAGCTTTTGGCCGGCAACGAGGTCAAGGGTCCCTGCGTCATCGAGCAGAAGACCGCAACATCCGTCATCCCCGCCCACAACACTGTGAAGGTGGACGAGTACGGCAACTTTATCGTTTATTGGGAGGGTTGAGCATGAGCAGCAAACCTTTGGATTCTGTCACGATCACGACTGTCTGGAGCTACTTCTGGCGCGTCTGCCGCGAGATGCGTGAGACCGTCGAGCGTACCGCCACCAACGTTCTGATCGTCACCCTGCACGACCTTGCTTACACCATCTATGACGCCGATGGAAACGCCCTGGCTGTTCCCGAAGGCATCCCCCACCGTCTGCTCAGCCCGAAGCTGGGTGTACAGCACATCAAGGAGAAGTTCGGCGACGACATCCATCCCGGCGATGTGTTCCTGGCCAACACCCCCGACGACGGCGCCGCGCACCTGCCCGACTGGGTGTACATCCGTCCCGTCTTCTGTGAGGGCAAGCTGACCTTCTTCGCGGTCATGGGCGTTCACGTGGCCGACAACGGCGGCGCGCAGCCCGGCTCCAACTTCATGTCCTTCGACAACATCTCCGAGGGCTTCAACATCCCTCTGAGCCGCATCGTCAAGGCCGGCATGTGGAACGATGAAGTGTTCGACATGATCATGGCCAACAACCGCCAGCCCGACCTGATGCGCCGTGAAAGCTCCGCCTGCATCGGCAGTCTGGCCATCGGCGACAAGCGTCTGGGCGAGCTGTGCGAGAAGTACGGCCGCGACACCGTCGTTGCCTGCACCCACGAGATGATGAACCGCGCCGAAAGCGCCGTGCGCAAGCAGATCGAGAGCTGGCCCGACGGCACCTGGTACGCCGAGGCCTCCGCCGACAGCGACGGCAAGGACCTGTCCAAGCCCATCACCGTCCGCGCCAGCCTGACCGTCAAGGGCTCCGACCTGTATTTCGACTTCTCGGACACCGATCCCGAGACCGACGGTATGCTGAACATCCACGACTACATGACCTACTCCGACTGCTGCTGCAACTCCTTCCTGTTCTTCGGCAGGGATCTGCTGACGTATCACAACGAGGGCAGCTGCCGTCCCATCCACATGAAGACCAAGCCCGGCACTCTGGTGGATGCCAGCCGCACCGCCAAGATCGCCGCGGGCGTGGCCCTGACCGGCGGCCTTGTCAACGAGGTCATCCAGAACCTGCTCAGCCAGGTCCTGCCCGAAAAGGCCATCGCCCCCTACAGCCGTCAGGTCACGTCCAACATCATCACCATGGGCAAACCCGGCGTGTTCGTCTCCTTCAGTGCTTCCGCAGGCGCCGGTGCCACCTACGGTCTGGACGGCTACCAGAGCTGCGCCGCCGGTTCCACTTTGGGCAACATCGGCAAGACCAACGTGGAGGACGAGATGCAGCGCTTCCCCTGGGAGTACAAAGCCTATGAGTTCGTCACCGACAAGCACGGCGCCGGACAGTGGCGCGGCGCCCCCGGCATCGTCTGGGCCATCGAGAACCATGCCGGCCGCTGTTTCCACCAGACCGGCTCCTGGGACGGCTTCAAGACCCAGGCCAAGGGCCTGCAGGGCGGTCAGGACGCCCCGCTGAACGTGGCCCATATCGAGCGCGCCGACGGCACCGTCGATCCCTTTGAATCCAAGGATTTCTATACCAACCTGGGTGATGTGGAAGTCTCCGTCACCGGCGGCGGCGCCGGCGTGGGCGATCCCGCCAAGCGCGACCCCAAGGCCGTGGAGTACGACGTGTTGAACGAACTGGTTTCCATCGACTTCGCCAAGGAAGTCTATAAGGTCGTCATCGATCCCACCACCCTCAAGGTTGATGAGGCTGCAACCGCGGCCCTGCGGCGCTCTTAAAATTCAGCTTGCTTTGATTATACCTTTTCCCTTCCTTTTGGCCCGCGGGAATATCACACAGCAGCTTGCGGTGTGATATTCCCCGGGGGCCACATTTGAAGACGTGAAAGTAATTTCTGAAGTTCCCCCGGTAGTTTTCCCTGCAAGATATGCTTACATTTTTTAAGGAGGAAACAATTATGGCTATTCAAGTCGGAATCCCGGAAGCGGCACTGATCCCCCTGATGGACATGGCGGACAACTGCGCCCGCATCAAGCCCGGCCAGGAGGTCCTGATCCTTGCCCAGAAGGACGGACTTTACGGCGGCGACAACCTGGTGGACGAGGAGGCTGTCTCCTGGATCTCCACGGTGGTCTCCACCCGCGGGGCCCACAGCACCATCATGTGGATCGACGAGCCCCATGTCCTGCACAAGTGGCGCTACAACCCCGTGGTGAAGGCCGCGGTGGCTGCCGCCGACGTCATGATCAACCTGTCCGCCGATCTGGTCACCGAGGAAATGTCCGAGTTCCGTGACCACCTGGAGGAGTGCGGCACCTGGATGGTGCGCATGTTCCCCTGCACTGCGGAACTGCTGATGACCGAGTGGGCCCAGACCCCCTATGAGCTGGTCACCATGATCCGCCACGTCAGCTCCAAGCCCTTCATGAACCATGACACGCCCCCCAAGTTCGTCATGACCGATCCCAACGGAACCCACCTGGAGGGCTATACCCTGGATCCCACCAAGCGCGAGGGCATCCCCGGCATGGCGTACAATTCCTGGCGCCACGAGGCCAGCCACTACCTGCCCTTCCCCGACTGGTGCCATCCGCCCATCAACTGCAAGGACGTCAACGGCGTGTTCAACTTCAACTGCATGCTGTCCTGGTGGTCCCGCTACATGGACATCCAGCCCGAGTGGGACACTCCCATCAGCATTACCGTGGAGAATTCCCGCATGGTGGACATCAAGGGCGGCTATGAGGCCGGCCAGCTGCGCCGCCTGCTGAAGGATCTGGAGAGCAAGGTGGGAGACGGCATCTACAAGTTCGATACCTTCCACTTCGGTAGCCATCCCAACGCCCATGTGGAGAAGTACCAGTGCCCCAACGACCGCTTCCGCCGCATTATCGACCACTCCCACACCTGCAACCTGCACGTCCACATTGGCTCTGCCGGCGCACTGCCCAACTATTACTACTATCCGCATATCACCGGCGATATCCGCAACGCCGATCTGACCGTGGGCGGCGTCAAGGTCTACGACAAGGGCTGGCTGTGCTGCCTGGACGATCCCGAGGTCCGCGCCGTGGAGGCCAAGTATCCCGGCCGTCCCGGTATCCCCGTCAATCCCAACACCCTGTAAGGGCGGCGGGGCGCACGGAAACCTGCTTTTTTATTCCTGCCTCAATGAGTTGAGTCCCGATCACCGCGTTTGTTCCGTGTCCCAGGGCCGTCCGGCCCGGAAACAGCGTCTGTTTCTCAGGAAAAAGAGAAATTGAAAGGAGAACTCGGTATGGAAAAGCAACCTGCTACGACCCTGCGCAAGAAGACAAACTTCAACTACGGCGTCAAGGGCTGGTGGTGCATCATCTACGTGATGATCGCCTGGATGTTCATCAGCGGCGGCTGGTGGAATGGCACGGCCCAGAATACCCTGGCCGATCTTAAGGCCGCGCAGATGGGCCTGGAAAAATATCAGGTCCTGGCCATGAACTCCTACATCGGCTACGCCAGCATCATCCCCTGCTTTATCCTGGGCGCTCTGTACGGCAAGTTCAAGACCCGCATCATGTTTACCCTGGTCTGTATTGTCGGCGGCATCGCCTGCTGCTTCTACGGCTATGTGGACAGCCCGGTGGGCTACTGCGTCGTGGTGTTCCTGGTCTTCGTCATGGCCGCCAACGCCTCTCAGGTCGCTGAGCCCATGATCATTACCAACTGGTTCCCCACCAAGAAGGGTTCCGCCCTGGGCTGGGCCTCCATCGGCAACAACCTGGCCAACCTGATCACCCTGTCCATCCTGACCGCTCTGATCGCCTGGGGCGGCGTCGGCAAGGCCCTGGTGGTCTTCGGTATCGCCACCATCGTCTGGGGCATCATCAACTGGTTCTGCTTCCCTGTTGATCCCCGCAAAGCCGGCTTTGAGCCCGACAACGGCGACAGCACCGAGGAGGAGCGCGCCGCCCTGCGGGCACGCATGAGCGGCCCACGCGTGTGGACCATGAAGGAAGTTCTGAAGGATCGGAACTTCTGGCTTGTTATGATTGGCTACGGCCTTCTGTTCATGGTCTCCTCCGGCTTCCTGCAGCAGATGGTTCCCTATCAGATGTCCATGCGTGTGCCCGAGCTCATCGCCAGCGGCGTCGCTCCTGACGCTGCGAAAGGCATGGCGGCCGGAGCTGCCGCCCGCTGGATGAAGCTGCTGCCCCTGTTCGCCGTCCCCGGCTCCATCTTCGGCGGCTGGCTGGATCAGAAGATCGGTACCCGCCGTGCCGGCCTGATGATGGGCATTGGCTATATCATCTCCGGTCTGTGCGGCGGCTTCCTGCCCTACAACACCGTCACCAACTTTATCTTTGTGTTCCTGTTCTTCTTCATGACCGGCTCCAACGCCAACATGGTCATGTCCCACATCATGTCCCTGTACGGCCCCCGCGACTACCCCGTCATCTGGGGCCGCTCCGCGGTGATCATGCAGATCTTCACAGTGACCGCCCCCCTGATCCTGTCCACCAGCCTGAAGCTGACCGAAGGCTACCGCGCCGCGTATGCCGCCTTCGCCGTGGCTTCCCTGATCGGCACCATCCTGATCTTCTTCGCTTCCAACCGCATCGATAAGGAACCCGGGCAGAAGCCCACCGCGTTCTACAAGGAATAACAGTCAGAGAGCACGGGAACAACTCAAAAGGCTAAAAAGCATCAGGCTGCCGGAAAAGACTTTTTCCGGCAGCCTGAACCCTAATGGCAATTCGGAGGAAGGAAAGCTATGGAACTGAGACCGAACCAATTCAGAGCGGCATGCCGGGGCTGCCATGGCGGCTGCGTCCACATCCTGACGGTGGAGGACGGAAAGCTAGTCAGGGTGGAACCCGACCCCGACGCCCCCCTGAACAAGGGACGGGCATGCGCCAAGGGCGTTTCGATCATTGAGCAGATGTACCATCCCGACCGGATCACCTATCCCATGAAGCGGATCGGCCCCCGTGGTTCCGGCCAGTGGGAACGCATTAACTGGGAAGAGGCCCTGAGCATCGTTGCCTCCCGGCTGACCGACATCCGGGATACCTACGGGCCGGAAAGTATCTCCATGTTTACGGGAACCGGTCGCCACCATATGGCGCATTTCTGGCGTTTTTCCCATGTGCTGGGCACGCCCAACGGAGTCTCCTCCGGCCCGCTGATCTGCCTGGACCCCCGCGTCCATGCCGGCCGCTGGACCTCCGGCACCTACTCCAGCGTGGACTACTACGGCGACGTGAAGCCCGGCGGCATCCTGATCTGGGGCAGCAACCCCGCCGTCAGCGGCGCCGACGGCGAACTGCAGTGGTTCATCAAGGACGCGGTGAAGGAGGGCACGCCCATCATCATCGTTGACCCCAAGCCCACCGAGCTGACGCCCTATGCCGATATGTGGGTGCGCCTGCGCCCCGGCACCGACGGCGCACTGGCCCTGGGCGTTTTGAATGTGATCATCTCGGAAGAACTGTACGATCATGACTTTGTGGCCAACTGGTGCTACGGCTTTGAGGAACTGAAGGCCCGCGTGGCGCAGTATGACGTCAAGCGCGTTTCCAAGATCACCTGGGTTCCGGAGGAAGATATAGTCAAGCTGGGGCGTGTGATCGCCACAGTCAAGCCCCTGGGCCTGGAGTGGGGCTGCGCCATCGAGCAGACCCGCAACTCCCTGCAGACCTGCCGTGCCCTGTACATCCTGATGGGCATTACCGGCAACTATGATGTGCCCGGCGGCTTTGTGCCCAGCCTGGAGATCGCACCCACGGCCGATACCCTGCTGGACCGGCTCAGCGATGAGATGAAGGCCAAGTGTCTGAGCGCGGGCCTGCCCCATACCACAAAGGCCACCATGGCTCATCCCCGCGCGGTCCTGCAGGCCATGCGGGACGGTTATCCCTACCGTGTGCGCGCCGCCCTGTTCCACGCCAACAACGCGCTTCTGTCCATGCCTGAGAGCAAATACGTCCGTGAAAGTCTGGAAAAGCTGGACTTCATGGTCTGCATGGATTTCTTCATGACTCCCACCGCTGAGCTGGCGGACATTTTCCTGCCCGCCGCCTTCTGGCCCGAACTGGACGAGGTGTTCTGCATGCCGGAGTTCAGCGAACAGGCCATCCTCTGTATGCAGAAGGTAGTGCAGGTGGGGGAGTGCCGGTCGGACGAAGAAGTGTTCCTGGAGCTCAGCCGCCGCATGGGGCTGGATTACGGCGCGGACAGCCTGGAGGAAATCTACAACGGGCAGCTGGCCGAGATGGGCCGCCGCCGCCCGGAGCTGGCCGGCATGACCTTTGAGCAATTCAAAAAGATCGGCTACCTGGAGCCCAAGCGCACCTATTACAACTACAAGGAAAAGGGCTTCAATACGCCCAGCGGAAAATTCGAGCTGTATTCCCAGCTGACTGAGGAGGAGGGCGGAGACCCGCTGCCGTTCTGGGAGGACGCTGCGGAGAGCTACCGCCTGCGTCCAGATATCGCCCAGGTGTACCCGCTGGGGCTGACGACCGGCAGCCGCCGGCAGCAGTTCTTTATCTCCAACAACCGTCAGATCGCCTCTCTACGCAGCCGGGCGCCCTTCCCCAATGTCACCATGAATCCCGAAACCGGTGCGAAGTACGGCATCAAGGACGGCGATTGGGTGTGGATCGAGACTCCCCGGGGAAAGATCACCCAGAAGGCCAAGTTCCTGGACGGGATGGATCCGCGCATCGTCAACTGCGAGATGGGCTGGTGGTATCCCGAGGCGGAGGACCCCGAGCACGGTTGGCAGGAGTCCAACGTCAACGTACTGACTTCGGGCGAAGGGCCCTACAACCTGTGCTTTGGCTCCTATCAGCTGCGGGCGCTGCTCTGCCGCATCTCCCCGAACCCGGACTGCAAGATCGAGGAGCGCTACTACCGCTCCAAGTACTACCGCAGGCTCCCCATGGACGAAAGCTCCAACTGCATTGTGCTGGACCCCAACAAGTGTATCCAGTGCGGCAGCTGTGTGGAGATGTGTCAGAAGGTCCAGACGGTCAGCGCCATCGAGATGGTGACCCGTGACGGCGCCACCTTTGTATCGCCTCGCGGCGCCGCCGCCATGGCGGAGAGCTCCTGCGTGGGCTGCGGACAGTGTACCACCGTATGCCCCACTGGCGGCATCCGTCTGAAAAAGAATCTGGATGTGGTGGGCGCGGCGCTGGATGATCCCAACACCATGGTGGTGGCCCAGATCGCTCCTTCCGTGCGGGTTGGCGTCAGCGACGCCTTTGGTCTGCCCAAGGGTTCAAACGCCATCGGCCGTCTGACGGCTGCTCTGCGCAAGGCCGGGTTTGACGCCGTGTACGATACCACGTTCTCCGCCGACCTGACCATTGTGGAGGAGGCCAATGAGTTTTTGGAGCGGGTGACCAAGGGAGAGAATCTGCCCCTGTTCACCAGCTGCTGCCCGGCCTGGGTCCGGTTCTGCGAAAAGCGGTACCCCGATCTGGCCGGCCACATCTCCACCTGCCGCTCCCCCCAGCAGATGCTGGGCGCGGTGCTGCAGGAGCACTACCGCGCGCCGGAGAGCCACTCCGGCAAGCTGCGGGTGGTCTTTGTCTCCATCATGCCCTGCACGGCGAAAAAGGATGAGATCCGCCGCAGCGAATCTACCACCGGCGGACATCAGGATGTGGATCACTCTCTGACGACCCTGGAGATTATTGATATGCTCCGGGACAAGAAGATCGACCTGAAGGAATGCGCGCCGGAAAAACCGGATGTACCCTATGGTACCGGCTCCGGCGGCGGCGAGATCTTCGGCGTGACCGGCGGCGTGACCGAGGCGGCCCTGCGCTATCTGATGCCGGAGTGCGGCGAGAAGGAGCTGGAGGCCATCGCCTCCACCGGCGTGCGTGGCCGGGAGGGGATCAAAGAGTTTACCCTGAACTTCCGGGGGAAGGACCTGAAAATCGCGGTGGTCAGCGGCCTGGGCAATGCGGACGCGCTGATGCGGCGGGTGCGCGCGGGCGAGCATTTTGACCTGATCGAGGTCATGGCCTGCCCCGGCGGCTGCATCATGGGCGGCGGCCAGCCCGCCGACATTTACGGCAGAAAGGCGCTGCACAAGGCGCGTGAGGCGGCTCTGTACCGGGCCGACGAGCTCAACGACCTGCGCCGCGCCAATGAAAACCCGGAGATCCAGACCGCCTTTGAGCACATCATCGGAGACCGGGAGCACGCCCTGCTCCACCGCAATTTCGGCGCATGAGCTGAGGGAGGGCGGATCAAAGGTCCCGCCCTGCGATGACCGCCAGCTTTTTCAGATCCAACAGCTCCAGACTGCCCTTCCTTGTGCGCAGGATGCCCTGCCGCTTGAATTTCCCCAGGGTTGTGGTGACCGTCTGGCGGCAGGCACCGATGGTTTGCGCCAGCTCCTGATGGGTGACGCTGACCCGAACGCTGCCGTCCTCCAGCCGCTGCGCCTCGCTTCCCTGGGCCAGCTCCAGAAGGGAGATGGCTAGGCGGCAGTCGGATTCCATGACGACGGCCCGCAGGACCTCCTGGTCCGTGATGCGTAGCCGCTCTGACAGGGAGACCGCCACCCAGATGGTCACGTCGGGGTAATCGTGCAGGATCTGAAAGAAGTCCGCACGGCTCATTTCCCAGAGTACGCTGGGGCGCAGAGTCTTGGCGTTCACCTTGCGCGCGGTGCCGCAGAGAACCCCGCCCAGCCCCACCAGCTCCCCCCGCTGGTGGAACAGGAGTGGGACGGTGACACCTTCCTCGGTGTAATGGTACATCTGCACCATGCCCTCCTCCACAAAAAACAGGCGATCGGAGGGATCTCCGTCCCAAAACAGAACAGAGTTCTCCCGATACTGGGTCCGAATGGCGAGTTTGGTAAAGTCCTTCACAATATCGGGCAGCCACAAATTCTTGGACGGAAAACTATAGTCGTTCATCAGGCATCTTTCCCTCGCTCCCTTTGACTATATTAATTTAATTTTTTCACTGAACCTCCAAGAAGTCAAGAGGCAGTTTCCCGAATTACGG
>JBJEYS010000172.1:0-7129 GCA_051886995.1 Oscillospiraceae bacterium | reverse complement strand
TCAGGCGGATGTAGCCCTCGCCGCTGGGACCGAACCCGGCGCCGGGGGTGGTGACAACGTTGGCCTGCTCCAGCAGCTTGTCGAAGAACTCCCAGGAGCCTAGACCGTCAGGGGTCTTGCACCAGATGTAGGGGGAGTTAACGCCGCCGGACACGGTCAGTCCGGCGCTCTTGAGCCCCTCGAAGATGACTCTGGCGTTTTTCTGATAAAATGCCAGATTTTCCCGCACCTGGAGCTTTCCCTCCGGAGAATAGACCGCCTCAGCGCCCCGCTGGGTAATATAGGGAACGCCGTTGAACTTGGTGCACTGGCGGCGGTTCCACATGGCGTTCAGGCAGGCTCCGCCCCGCTGCAGTTGCTTGGGCACCACGGTATACGCACAGCGGGTACCGGTGAACCCGGCAGTCTTAGAGAAAGAGCGGAATTCGATGGCGCAGGTCTTTGCCCCCTCGATCTCAAAGATGGAGTGCGGAATGTCATCCTCTGTGATAAACGCCTCGTAGGCGGAGTCATACAGGATGACAGAGTCGTGAGCGTTGGCATAGTCCACCCAAGCCTTCAGCTGATCCCGCGTGGCCACGGCGCCCGTGGGATTATTGGGGAAGCACAGGTAAATGATATCCACTTTACAGTTCGGAATTTCCGGTGAAAAGCCGTTTTCCGCGGTACAGGGCATGTAGTGCAGTTTGGTCCACATGCCGGTCTTTTCCTCATATTCCCCTGCCCGGCCGGCCATGGCGTTGGTATCTACATAGACCGGGTACACGGGGTCGCACACCGCCACCACGTTATCCAGACCGAAAATGTCACCGATATTACCACAGTCGCTCTTGGCGCCATCCGAAACGAAGATCTCATCGGCATCCAGCTTAACGCCCCGCGCGATATAATCATTCTGTACGATGGCTTCGCGCAGGAAGTCATAGCCCTGCTCCGGACCGTAGCCACGGAAGGTCTCGCTGCGGCCCATCTCGTCCACAGCCTTGTGCATGGCCTCCAGCACCGCCGCAGGCAGCGGGCGGGTCACATCGCCGATGCCCAGCTTAATGATCTTTTTCTCGGGATGGGCAGCGGCATAGGCGCTTGCACGGCGATTGACCTCGGAAAACAAATAACTTCCGGGCAGTTTCTGGTAGTTTTCATTGATCTTCATTGGTTTGTCAGTTCTCCTTCAAATACCGTTTTGGCCGGTCCGGTCATATAGATGTGTCCGTCTTCCTCCGACCAACGGATGCTTAACTCACCGCCCAGCAGGCGGACGACCGCTTCCCGCTCACACAAGCCCAGGGAGGCCGTCACTGCAAGGACCGCACAGGCCCCGGTGCCGCAGGCCAGCGTCTCTCCGCTTCCCCGCTCCCACACCCGCATGTTCAGGTGGGTGCGGTCCCCGATCTCCACAAATTCCGTATTGGTCCGATTGGGAAACAGCGGATGACATTCAAAATACGGACCCAGATCCTTCAGATCCAATTTGCCAATCTCCGGCAGATAGACCACCGCATGGGGATTGCCCATGGATGCGGGATTCACTGTATAGCAATTCCCCTTTACAGCAATTTCAGTGGGAGGTCTTACATCCGGTTTTCCCATATCTACCGTCACGGCGGACACAAGGCCGTTCTCCAGCATCAGTTTCAGGGGCTTGACGCCCGCCCGGGTCTCCACGGTCAACGTGGTCTTTTTGATGATCCCTTTGTCATAGACGTATTTCCCCACGCAGCGGATGCCATTGCCGCACATCTCCCCTTCGGAGCCGTCGGCGTTGAACATCCGCATCCTTACATCCGCATGCTCCGAGGGACAGATGCAAATCAGTCCGTCGGCTCCCACGCCGAAATGGCGGTCAGAAATTTGGATAGCCAAGTTTGGCAGGTTCTCTGGCGTGCGTTCCAGGCAGTTGACATAGACATAGTCGTTGCCCAAGCCTTCCATCTTGGTGAAACGCAGCATTCCATACCTCCCTGTGTCGGGATCGGATATTCGATTGGGTCTTAGTAATTGATGATATACTTCTCCCGCTCCCAGGTGGTCACATGGGTACGGTATTCATCCCACTCCTTCATCTTGCCCTCGATATAGTTCTGAGCAACATGGGGGCCCAGCGTATCCAGGATCAGCGGATCCTTTTTCAGCTCCCGGATGGCCTCCTCCAGGGAACCGGGCAGGGCCTCGATGCCCTTTGCCTCGCGGTCGGCGGCGCTCATTGCAAAAATATTTTCCGTGATCTCAGCGGGCGGGGTCATGTTCTTCTCGATGCCGTCCAGACCGGCCGCCAGACAGACCGCCAGCTCCAGATAGGGGTTGCAGCAGGGGTCGGGGCAGCGCAGCTCCACGCGGGTAGACTGGCCGCGGGAGGCGGGGATGCGGATCAGAGTAGAGCGGTTGGAGGCAGACCAGGCCATATAGCAGGGCGCTTCAAACCCGGGCACCAGGCGCTTGTAGGAGTTGACCAGCGGATTGGTGATGGCGGTCATGCCCTTCATGTGATACAGGATACCGGCGATAAAGTTGTATGCCAACTTGGACAGGCCCTTCTCTCCGTTCGGATCGTAGAACACATTTTTTCCGTCCCGGAACAGGGACATATTGGTGTGCATGCCGTTGCCCGCCTGACCAAAGACAGGCTTGGGCATAAAGGTGGCGTGCAGGCCGTTCTGCTGGGCCAGCGTCTTGACCGCCAGCTTGAAGGTCATGATATTGTCCGCGGCGTGAAGAGCGCCGGTGTACTTGAAGTCGATCTCATGCTGTCCCATGGCGCACTCGTGGTGACTGGCCTCGATCTCATAGCCCATCTGCTCCAGCGCGAGACAGATCTCCCGGCGGGTCCCCTCGCCGTGATCCAGGGGGCCCAGGTCAAAGTAGCTGGCCTCGTCGTTGGTCTTGGTGGTCGGCTTTCCCTCCTCATCGGTCTTGAACAGGAAGAACTCGCACTCCGGGCCCACATTGAAAGCGTCAAATCCCATATCGGAGGCCTTCTTCAGCGCCCGCTGAAGCACGCCGCGGGGGTCGCCGATGAAGGGCGTACCGTCGGTATTGTATACGTCGCAGATCAGGCGGGCTACTTTACCATACTGGCGCTGCCAGGGAAAAATGACAAAGGAGTTCAAATCGGGATAGAGATACTGGTCGGACTCATCAATGCGGACAAACCCCTCAATGGAGGAGCCGTCGAACATCATCTGGTTGTTCAGCGCCTTCTCGACCTGGTTGGCAGTAATCGCCACGTTTTTGAGCATACCGAAAATGTCGGTAAACTGGAGGCGGACAAATTCGATCTTCTCTTCCTTGATGATGCGGATGATATCTTCCTTCGTGTATGCCATATTTGGCACCCCTTCCCCATGAAATCGCTTGGTACATTCTGAGCGCAAAAGGCGCTCCGCCCTGGGGAGGAGCGCCTTTGCTACCAAGCATTAGTATAACGATTCCGCCCCACCTTGTCAAGAATTCCGATTTACTTTGGTAAAGTGGGCCATGCCGGAAAGCCTCAAACCGACGCATGTGTGCAAAATGCCCCTTCCGCGCAGTGCGGAAGGGGCATGGAGTTTTATTCTGCTTCTTCGGAAACAGCTGCACGCCGGGCGTGTCTGGCCTGGAGGATGCACAAGGCGCCGATGATACAGAAGGCTCCCAGGAGCAGGAAAACGACCGTATAGTTTTCGCCGGTGGCTTTCAAAAGCTGGCCGGTGAGAGCCGGTCCCACGATGCCGCTGATAAAGCCATAAGCGACAAACACAAGACTGAAAATGGTACTGTAATTCTTCAAGCCGAACAGATCGGATACCAGTGGAGCAGAGATGGCGAACAGAGTTCCGAACGCAAAGCCCACGAAAGCGGCCAGAACAGCCACCAGAATCAGATTGTGGCAGAACGGAAGCAGGAAATAGCCCAGTCCGCCCAGCAAAAACGCAATGCAGCCGGTAGCATTACGCCCAATGAAATCGGACAGGGTTCCGGCCACGATTCGACTGATGCCGTTGGTCAGATTGAACGCGGTCAGCACCACGACGCCGGACACCTGGATCGAGAGTGCAAAGCTGGTCGCCTGACTGACCATGGAGATGCCGGCCGCGCCCACAAAGACCCAGGCAAACCAGACTGCCCAAAAGCACTTGGAGCACAGCGCCTCTTTTACAGTATAATCTTTTGCGGCCAGAGTGGGCCCCTTCGCGGAGGACTGCTGACGCAGCTTCTCCATGATTTCCTCCCGCCCCCGCTTTTCGGCTTCATTCAGGGAGACTCGGTCCGGAAGCTCGGCAAACAGCAAAGCCAGCAGGTTGATGATGACGATCATGGCCAATACCACGTAGTTCATCCGCTCATAGCCGAGCTTGTTAAACAGCAGTTTATACACGGGAGACATGACCGCGGCAGAGGTCCCGAAGAACAAATTGACAACGCCGGTCGCCAGGCCGCGTCGCTGGGGAAACCAGTGCTGGACCGTGGTCAGGGAGGGACCGTAAATAAAGCCGGTCCCGGCGCCGTTCAAAAAGGCCCAGATGTAAACCAGGACAATATTGGAGATATGGTTTGCAACGGTCATACAAACGAAAAGAATGACCGTACCCAGCAAAAAGCTGCGGCGCGTTCCGATCTTGGGGTGCAGCCGACCGGAAACAAGCGTCAGACAGCCGACGCCGAGGCAGGCAAAGGTCATAATAAAACCGGTCGCACCCGAATCGACCTGAAGAAGCTCACGCCAATACGGCGTCATCAGGCCGGGATAACCGAAAAAAAGTGCTCCCGAGTTGAAGGTAGCCAGCGCGCAGGCTATAACAGCCAGCCACCCTTTGCGCGTAAAATGATTCATGAAAACGAAACCCCTTCTTTTGACTTTCTCTCTCTTTGTCCCGCCCGGGGACGGCTATCAAACAACGGTATACGCCCCGCGCACAAGAAGTACCGCGGCAGACGAAGCGGTCAGTTTGACCCCATCCAGCGGCGCGACGTAAAGGTGGTTCGTTTTCAGTGTCCCGCCGATCTCCAGGCTGCTGCCCGCCGTGGCGTCCAGCAAAACAGGAGAGGTACCGGCGGAAATCTTGGCTCCTCCGGAGCGCAGCAGCAGCTCGCTGCCCGCCGCGGGATAAAGGGTCTGTCCGGCGGACAGGCTGACCGCAGTGTAAGACGCGGTCTCCCCCGTTCCCTGGGCCAGAGCCTGCTCCATCTGCTCGGAATAATCACCGATGGCAGTGTTGAGCTTGTCCGTCAGCGCCTGCTCATTGGCGGCAACCTGCTCGTCCACCTTTTCCATCAGTTCCGGGGTGACCACCTGCGTCAGATAGCTCAGCGTGACCAACGGATCACTTTGGTCACCCCCCGCAGCAGAAGCAGAAAAAGCCCCTACAGCCATAACTGCAGTCAAAACGATCGCGCCAAAGGCGACCGTGATCCGATCTGGTTTTTTCATATGTACCTCCATATTCTGCTGTCCCGGCGAAAGCCGCCGGGACAGCACGATTTTTTGATTCCGGTCACACCAGTGTCTCAGGGTGCAGCCCGAAACTGACCGCGATGGCGGAATCCACCTGGTGCATCCTTTCCTCGTCCAGTCTGCCCATTCGCTCACGCAGGCGCCGCTTATCCAATGTACGAATCTGCTCCAGAAGAATTACGGACTCCTTGGGCAATCCGCAGCTCATGGCCTCCAACTCAATATGAGTCGGCAGCTTTGCCTTTCCTGTCTGCGAGGTGATGGCCGCGGCAATGACAGTGGGACTGTGCCGGTTCCCGGTATCGTTCTGCACGATGAGAACCGGGCGCACGCCTCCCTGTTCACTGCCCACCACCGGGCTCAGATCTGCATAGAAAATATCTCCTCGTTTTACACTGTTGTCCACAAAACTCACACTCCGCCGGAATATAGTCGCCGGCGTCACTTTGGTAACGCGGCCACTATCATTTTCCCACGGGGCGGCGGGAACTATACCCACTTCCTCAAATTTCCACTCAGGCGTATTTTAACATGATCGCACGGTTCTGTATTCCCGCCGCCGGCCCGGCGTTCTCTCCCACGACATCATATGCCGGCGGGGTGAAAGAAGTTAATCCAGATAGACTCTGGGTACCCGCGGCGCCACACCGCAAAGCAGCTCATACTGAATGGTGCCCACAGCGTCCGCCTTTTCCTCCAGCGGAAGCTCCGGTCCGAACACGGTCACCTCATCCCCCACCTCAACAACGGGCAGATTGGTCACATCAACCATACACATATCCATGCACACACGGCCTAAAACGGGAACACGCTGTCCGCGCACCAGCATTTCGGCACGGTTGGACAGCAAACGCTCCAAGCCGTCGGCGTATCCGACAGGGAGCACTGCCAGGCGGGAATCCCGCACAAGCGTATGGGTACAGCCGTAGCTGATGCAGGTTCCGGCGGGCAGTTCGCGCACAGCGACGATCCGGGTTTTCAAAGTCATCACCGGCAGCAGCCCGGGACCGTCCAAGCCTTCGCAGGACGGGTCGGGATAGTGGCCGTACAGAGCGATGCCCGGACGCACCATATCCAGATGGGCACAGGGGTAGTTTAACACAGCCGCGCTGGCCGCGCAATGGCGGATTTCAAATTTCACACTCCGGGCAGCCAGCTTGTCCACAGCGTCCAAAAAGCGCGTCAACTGTCGCATGGAGTAGCTTTCATCGCCGTCGGCATTGGCAAAATGGGTAAAAATTCCCTCCGCCTTCAGGCCCGGCAGAGCGCATACCTGTGCGATCTCGTCCACCGAGGCGTTTGTGTGATTCTCGTCGCAGAGAAAGCCCAGGCGGGACATGCCGGTGTCGGCCTTGATGTGGATCTTCAGCGGCTTGTCCGCCCGGACAGCCGCTTCGGACAGGGCGTGGGCGGCGCTCAGATCCTGCACCGACTGAGTCAGGTCATAATGCAGCAGCTCTCCGGCAAACTCAGCTGGCGTAGGGCCCAGGAGCAGGATGGGCGCTGTGATCCCGGCCTGCCGCAGTTCCACCGCTTCGTCCAGGCAGGCCACGGCCAAATACTCCGCTCCCAACTCCTCCAGCTTCTTCGCCACCGGGACGGCCCCGTGGCCGTAGGCGTTGGCCTTCACCACGCCCAAAAAACGGCACCCGCGGGGGAGCATCCCCCGCAGGGCGCGGTAATTGTGTTCCAGATTGG
>JBJEYS010000171.1:0-1875 GCA_051886995.1 Oscillospiraceae bacterium | reverse complement strand
TTCGACTTCTCCGGCTACTCCGACATGGCCATCGGCCTGGGGCGGATGCTGGGCTTCGAGTTCCTGGAGAACTTCAACTACCCCTACCTGGCCCGCTCGGCCACCGAGTTCTGGCGGCGCTGGCACATCTCCCTGGGCACCTGGTTCCGGGAGTACCTGTACATCCCCCTGGGCGGCAACCGGGTCAAGCCCGCCCGGCTGATCTTCAACCTTCTGATCGTCTGGGCCGCCACCGGCATCTGGCACGGGGCCAGCTGGAACTTCCTGTTCTGGGGCCTGTTCTACTTCGTATTCCTGGTCTTTGAAAAGTTCTGGTTCGGCAAGGTGCTGGACAAGGCCCCGCGTTGGGTGGGCCATGTGTACGCCCTGGCGCTGATTTTGGTGGGCTGGGCCATCTTCGCCGTGGAGGACCTGGGGGCCCTGGGCGTGTACCTGAAAGCCATGTTCGGCTTCGGCGCGGGAGCCTGGGACAGCAGTTTCCTGTACAATCTGCGCAACTACCTGCCCATCCTGCTCATCGCCGCCGTGGCCGCCACCCCCGCCGCCGCCAAGCTCTGGCATAAGCTGCCCGGCAAGGTCCGGAAGGTGCTGTTCCCCGTTCTGCTCCTGCTGGGTCTGGTGCTGTCCACCGCCTACCTGGTGGACGGGACCTACAACCCGTTCCTGTATTTCCGCTTCTGATACTACCTCATATGAAAATATACATTTTCATATGAGGGCATCGCCTTTGGCGCTGCAATTTCGTGTCATAAAATGACACAAAATTCCGTCTCATAAGATTCAAATGCGCTTCGCGCTATCAAAAATGCTTCATGCATTTTTGAATTGAATCTATTATAAGGGGGCACTGAAACCGTGAGCAAAAAATACGCCATCTTCATCACGGCGCTGTTCTGCGTCTTCATTTTCGGGTTCGGCATCGCCTTTTTCCTCCTGCCCGACAAGGACTTCTCCGAGCAGGAGAACCGCTACCTGAGCCAGTTCAAGGCCCCCACCCTGGAAACGCTGAAAAACGGCAAGTTCATGGAGGACTTTGAGGACTATGTGGTGGACCAGTTCCCCCTGCGGGATCAGTGGATCCGGCTGAAAGCCGCCGGCGAAAAGGCCATCGGCAAACAGGAGAACAACAAGGTCTACTTCGGCACCGACGGCCAGACCCTGTTCGCCCACTTCACCGCCCCGGACGACCTGGAAAAGCGTGTGGAGTATGTGAACAAATTCGCGGAGAAGGCGGGCGTTCCCGTCTCCTTCGGCCTGATCCCCGACAAGAGCTTTGTGTGGGCCGACCGTCTGCCCGCCAACGCCCCCCACTTGGACGACGGCTCCACGCTGTCCCAGGCGCAGGCTCTCTGCGCCGACAACGTGACCTGGATCGACGTAACTCTGTCCGGGGACGACGTGTTCTACCGCACCGACCACCACTGGAGCACCTTCGGCGCGTACCAGGGCTATCAGGCCATCGCCCAGGCCCTGACCGGTTCCTATACCACCCCGGAGGGGGAGCCCGTCCTGGTCTCTGATTCCTTCCTGGGCACCACCTTCTCCGCCTGCGGAGCGGGCTGGGTGGAGCCGGACAGCATCTACACCTGGGTGAGCGAGGAGGGCATCGAGGTGGAGCGCTACCCCGAGGGTATGCCCGTGGAGGGGGAGCTGTACGACGAGAGCTTCCTGGATAAGAAGGACAAATACTCCATGTTCCTGGGGGGCAACCAGCCCCTGTGCATCCTCCGCAACGAGAACGCGGCCACCGACCAGAAGCTGCTGGTCATCCGGGACTCCTACACCGACAGTCTGGCCCCCTTCCTGGCCCAGGATTTCGCGGAGATCCACCTGATCGACCTGCGCTACTGCAAGATCCCCCCCAGCACCTACATC
>JBJEYS010000170.1:0-1878 GCA_051886995.1 Oscillospiraceae bacterium | reverse complement strand
CCACCAGGCGCAGGTTGTGCTCGATCAGGCGGCTTTTCGCCTCCTCGTCCCCGCTTTCCAGCCGGGCGATCAGTTCCCCCTCCTCTTCCCGCTTCAGGGGCGGCGGCAGAACATCGCTGCCGCCGATATACATGACCTTACCCGGACCACTCAGCCCCAGACGGGCCAGGAGCTTATGTATCCTCAGCGACAGGCACAGCTTCCATGTCATGTCATTTCCTCCCGTTTCATTACGAAATCTCTCCCATCAGCGCCTGGTATCCTCCGCCGTCGGAGACCGGCGTGGGGGAAAGAGCCACCAAAAGTCCCTCCAGTTCCCGTCCGCCCAGAACAACCCGGTCCATACGCACCGCCAGCAGCATCCCGTACTCCACTCCCACCGCCCGGTAGGGCAGCAGGCGCAGCCGCCGGTGCAGCGTGCCTCCTTCCAGCCGCTCCATGGAGCCCACCGGATCCGCCGGATCGATCCCCTCCGGCAGCAGTTCCTCTACAGCCCGCGCCTCCGCCACCATGACCGGACGGTTATTGGTCGGGTCGGTCAGGGTGTTTCCCGTATCCATCAGCACAGTCAGGGAAAGCGTTTTCTCCCCCAGAACCAGGCGGGCGGAGCAGAGGTCCTGCCTCTTGCCCCCATGCCGTGCCGCCCTTCCAAAGGCCAGACTCAGCACTGCATAGCAAAGAATCGCCGTGACCAGCAGCAGCCGTAAGTCAAATCCGGTGTACAGCACCCCGTTTTCCAGAGTCAGCCCCCCCGCCCCCAGGAATTGAAGGGCCAGCACCACGCCGCCCAGGGCAGCAGAAGCACCGAAGAACACCAGCAGCAGCCGCAGAAGCCGGGGGCTTTTCCCAAAGCTGACCAGCACCATCAGCACCGCCGCGCAGATCTTGCAGACCGGATGGGACAGCCACCCGCATCCGGGCAGGAAAAGGGCCACGGCATATACGGCCCCCAGCAGCGCACCCAGGGCCAGCCTGAGCCGGGAGATCATCTCCCCTGTGATGCGGGCCGACGCCAGCAGCAGCAGGTAATCCACCACCAGGTTGAGCAGGAAGAGCACATCGATGTAAACTACGGTCACGGCGCTCCCCCCCTTTGCGCGGCTGACCTAAATTATACGTCCGTGCCGCTACAAAAAAGGACGAACCAAGGCCGTCCACCCGGGAAATTTCCCGGGCATAAAAAAGCAGAAGGGATCACGCGTGATCCTTTCTGCTTTTTCATATCAAGGTATCCGATCAAGTTCCGTGTAGACCAGTTTCCCGTCCAGCCGCTGGGAGCGCATGAGACAGACGGCCTCTGCCCGGGCACGGATGGGCCGTTCCAGCTTTCCGGGGACACACCGGGGCCTGGCGCGTCTGGCCAGGGTCAGATGGGCGATAAATTTCCGGTCCTCCACCGGGAACCCCGTCTGCCGCAGTTCATGGGTCAGCCGGAACTGCAGATCCAGCAGCGCACGGTTTTCCTCCATCCCCAGCCACCAGATGTCTCCGCCCTCCCGGTGGAACACGCCCACGCGGTCGAAGACCAGTTTCAGCGGCTCCGCGCCGATCCGGGCCATGACCTGCCGCAGGTCCTTTAAACGCTCCGGGTCGGTCTGACCCAGAAAGGCCAGCGTCAGGTGCAGGTTTTCCAGACGGGTCAGACCGCTGCGGGCGGCGCCCCACAGGTTTTCCTGCAAACGCACGATCTCCCGCCGGGCCGCCCGGTCCACGGGCAGCGCGATGAACAGGCGCAGGCCCTCTTCCTTCATTCCCCGTCTCCGCCGATGGGCGTAAAGCGCCGGAAGGTCTGTCCGTCCCGCTTCACTGTCTCGTTCCACATGGCGGCCGGGCGCACCCAGAGGCCGCGCTCCCCGTACAGGGCGCGGTAGACCACCA
>JBJEYS010000169.1:0-7240 GCA_051886995.1 Oscillospiraceae bacterium | reverse complement strand
TCATACCAGTCCCAGCCGCGCTTTTCCATATCCTCTTTGCAAACAGGGAGAAATTCGGTATTCATAGAACTCCTTAGCGGTCGTATCCGATGTATTTTTCCATAATATCCAGAGGCACCCGGGAGCCTGGGTCCTCCCCTATTTTTTTAAATCCATATCTCTGATAAAAGCGCTGGGCCACATAGTTGTCCGGCGCACAGCGCAGCCGCAGGTATTTGCGCCCCAAAGGACGGTACGTGGACACTGCCTGTCCCAGAAGCTGAACTCCCAGGCCCCGCTTGCGGCACTCCGGCAGCATGTAGAAGAAGGGAATGCTGCCCACGCCCTTGTCGGCGTCCCGGCGCAGATTGAGCTGCAGCACGCCGGCAGGCTTGTCCCCCAGCATGACCTGCATCACCGAGCGCTGATCGTACCGGGCCTGATCTTTGGCGTCCCGCAGGAAGCCCTCCCCGTCGAAGTAAAGCATACTGCCGTGAATGGTGACCCATGCCTCCTCCCGCGCCTGATAGTAGAACTGACTGTCGTGTTCCATATCCAGAGGGCGGAACCAGAGGTTGGCGTCAGCCAGGGACCCTTCCCTGCTCTTCCACCAGCTCTGCCGGGCAAGGGTGGAGATCTCCTCAGGCAGGTGGGAATTGTCGCCGTAAAATGCCACACGGACCTTTCCGTCCTCCACCTCCAACAGCGTGACCGACGTGTTGTCCCCGTGGGGGACTTTTTCGTTTGTCTCCGCCGCCGAATAGCCCAAAAACAGACCCACGGTATTGCGGATGGCCATACCGTGGGAAAAAACAGCCACAGTCTTACCCGGATGGGCGGCGGCAATTTTCAGCACGGCGCTGCCGACCCGCTGGCGCAGCTGCTCAAACGTCTCGCTGCCCTCGCAGTGAAACGCCGGGGCGTTGCTGTTGAAATAGCCAAGCTGCTCCGGGTCGGTCTGGGCGGTCTCGGCCCAGGTCCGGTCCTCCCAGACGCCCATGTTGATTTCTCGGAGGGCACGGCAGGTGTTCAGTTTCAAACCTTTGGGCTTGTAGATTGCCGATGCCGTGGTTCTGGTACGAAACAAGTCACTGGAATAAACGGCATCCACCGGAATGTTCCGGAAGCGTTCCTCCAGAGCGGCGATCTGCCGGTAGCCGTTTTCAGTAATCAGGCTGTCGTACCAGCCGTGAATGCGGCGGTAGAGGTTTCCCTCCGCCTCCGCGTGCCGAATCAGATAGAGCTTTGTTACTGCCACGGCTTCACACTTCCTGTAAGGCAAGATGCCTTGTCAAGCTTTTTATTCTGGATGATTATCTCCAATTCATCCCGCACTTTGACCGGCGCGTAGGGATCGGCAAAGCAGGCGGTGCCCACCGCCACGGCGCTGGCGCCCGCCATCATCAGCTGGGCCGCGTCAGAGCCCTTGGAGACGCCGCCCATGCCCAGAATGGGGATCCGAACGGCGTTGGCCACCTCCCACACCATGCGTACGGCAACAGGCAGCACGGCGGGGCCGGACAGGCCGCCGGTGTTCATTTTCAGAACCGGACGTCCGGTGTTGACGTCGATGCGCATCCCGCGCAGGGTATTGATGAGAGACACCGCGTCCGCCCCCGCTCCCTCCACCGCCCGGGCGATCTCGGTGATGTCGGTGACGTTGGGGGACAACTTGACCATAACAGGGACCTTCCCCGCGTGGCCCTTGGCCACCTGGGTGACCTCGGCAGCCAGCTCCGGCTTGGTGCCGTATGCCAAACCGCCCGCCTTCACATTGGGACAGGAAATGTTGACCTCGATCATGTCCACCCCGGCGGCGGACAGCTTGTCACACATGATGCCGTACTCCTCGGGAGTATTGCCCGAGATGTTGGCGATGACCTTGACATCGTACTGCCGCAGGAAGGGCAATTCTTCTTCAACAAAAGCGTCCACACCGGGATTTTGCAGGCCCACGGAGTTCAGAATCCCCATGGGTGTTTCAGCGATCCGGGGGGCGGGATTTCCCTCCCGGCGGTGAAGGGTCAGGCCCTTGGCGCAGATGCCGCCCAGCTCGGACAGGTCATAGAACTGGCTGTACTCCCGGCCGAAGCCGAAAGTGCCTGAGGCGACGACGATGGGGTTCTTCATCGTCATCCCGGCCAGATTGACACTCATATTCACATCAGGCATTCCAGTCCACCTCCCTGGCGTCAAAGACAGGCCCGTCCTTGCAGACGTGCTTTCGGGTTCCGTCAGCCATATCGCAGGCGCACACCAGGCAGGCGCCCACGCCGCAGCCCATACGCTCCTCCATGGAGACCTGACACGGGACGCCGAATTCCTCCGCCACCTTGGCTACGCTGCGCAGCATGGGCTTGGGGCCGCAGGCCAGGACGGCGTCATACGCGCTGTCCTGCTCCAGCTCCTGTCGCACCAGTGCGTCCACAAAACCGTGATAGCCCAAGGTGCCGTCATCGGTAGCGACCAGCACCTTGTCGCACTCGTCCTCGAAGCAATTAAGTAGGATGGCCTTATCCTTGGAGCGAAACCCCAGCACAGCGGTGGAGTTCCCCATGGTATACTGGGCGCAGCTCCGCATAGGGGGTACGCCGATGCCGCCGCCCACCAGCAGGTAGCGGCCCTCCCGCTTCATCGGAAATCCATTGCCCAACAGGCCCAGCACATCCAGATACTCGCCCGCTTCCCTCTTGGCAAGCCAGTCGGTTCCCTCGCCGCGGACCTCAAAAACGATGGTCAGCAGGTCGTCCGGCTCATCCTCCTGACAGGAACAGACCGAAATGGGGCGGCGCAGCAGTAGACCATCGCCGCACTTGATGTGGACAAATTGTCCGGGGGCCCGAAAGGAGGTGCGCACCATGTCGCCCACCTCAAGGACCATATAAATGGCGTCTCCCATCTGCTGCTTGGAGACGATTTTACACTTTCGTTCTACTTTCACGATCCAACACCCTCAAAAACACTTACACAATGGTCACAAAGCGCTTGATATCATCCCGCATGGCAATGGCGGCGTTCCGGGCCGCCTCGGCAAAGTCATGACCATCGCCGCCGGTCTTCTTCCAGGCGCACATGATGGAGCGAGAGGCGTTGACGATGGCGCCGTGACCGTACTTGTCAAAGGCGTACTGCACATCCTCCGCCGTACCGCCCTGGGCACCATAACCGGGCACCAGGAAGAAGGTGTGCTCCAGACGCTTGCGCAGGGCGCGGATGTCGGAGGGATAGGTGGCTCCCGTGACGGCTCCCGCCATGGTGTAACCATACTTGCCCTCAGTGCCCTTGGCGATGCGCTCGTTCAGATCACCCATGACCTGATACACCAGCCGGTCCCCGGCCACGATGTCCTGCAGCTCACCGGAGCCGGGGTTGGAAGTCTTCAGCAGCACAAACACGCACTTGTCCTCCGCTCTGGCCGCCTCCAGAAAGGGCTTGATGGAGTCAGAGCCCATGTAGCCGTTCAGGGTCACGCAGTCGGCATTAAAGGTCTTGAAGGTCTCCCCCTCGATCTGCGTGCCGGACAGCCAGCCCTCAGCATAGGCCGTTGCGGTAGCGCCGATGTCGCCCCGCTTGATATCGGCAATGACAAACAGGCCCTTGCTTTTCGCGTACCGGATGGTGCGCTCCAGCATCTCCATGCCCTGCCAGCCCAGGTTCTCATAGTAGGCGGACTGGGGCTTGACGGCGGGCACCACGTCGCACAGGGCGTCGATCAGGCCCACATTGAACTGATAAATGGCCTCGCAGGCCCCCTTCAGGCCCGCGCCGTGCTCTTTAAAGGCAGCCCGGCGGATATGCTCGGGAACATAGTCGATGCGTGCGTCCAGTCCGGCCACCGTGGGGTTTTTCAGGGCGCGGATCTTATCCTGCAGTACGTCAAAAGACATTTTAATTTCTTCCTTTTCTCTATAAATTTATTGATCCTGATAGATCACAGTTCCGCCGACGATCGTGTATTTGACGCGTCCCTTCAGGCGGTGTCCCCCAAAGGGCGTGTTGCGGCCCTTGGATGCAAACTGCTCCGGATCCACGGTCCACTCCTCATCCGGGTCAAAGATCACCACATCCCCGTCCGATCCCAAGGCCAGACGACCCTTGTCGGTCCCCAGGATGCGGGCCGGATTGACCGTCATTTTCCGCAGCAGGGCGGACAGGTCCATCTTGCCCGTGTGGTACAACGCGGTCAGAGAGACCGCCAGAGAGGTCTCCAGCCCCACCATGCCGCTGGGCGCCTCGGTCAGGGGGCGTGCCTTCTCCTCCGCCGAGTGGGGGGCATGGTCGGTGACGATAGCGTCAATGGTGCCGTCCTGCAGGCCGGCAATGATAGCCTCCACATCCAGCTTGGTGCGCAGCGGAGGATTCACCCGGGCCATGGAGCCCTGTGTCAATACTTCGTCCTCTGTCAGGGTAAAATACTGAGGACAGGTCTCACAGGTGATACGTACGCCCTTTTCTTTATACTGCCGCACGATATCCACCGAGCGGGCTGTGGATACGTGGCAGATGTGCACCGCACTGCCGGTCTCCTCCGCCAGCATGGCGTCGCGCATGACCATCAGTTCCTCCGCGATGGCCGGCCGGCCGGGGATCCCCAGGCGGCGGGAGACAGTACCCTCGTTCACGGCATAGTTGCATACCATCCCCGCGTCCTCACAATGGGAAAGCACCGGCAGGCGCTGGCGGCGGGCTTTGATCAGAGCGTCCCGCATCAGGTTGGCATCCTGCACCGGCACACCGTCGTCCGAAAGAGCCACCGCGCCGGCGTGTGCCAGCGCCTCCGCATCGGTCAGTTCCTTCCCCTGTTGTCCCACGGACACCGCCGCGATGGGCAGTACACGGACGCCGCAGGCCTTCTTCGCCTGGTCCAGCACGAAGGCCACGCGCTCCGGCGTGTCAGTGACGGGCTTGGTATTGGGCATACATGCAATTGACGTGACACCGCCCCGGGCCGCCGCCGCGCAGCCGGTCTCGATGGTCTCCTTGTACTCAAAGCCCGGCTCGCGCAGGTGGACGTGCATATCCACCAGGCCGGCAGAGACCACCAGGCCGCGGGCATCGATCACCTGAGCGTCCGGCTCCCGCACATTGCTGCCGATCACGGCCACTTTCCCATTTTCAATGAGAATATCCATCATGCCGCCGATGCCTCCAACCGGATCCACCAGGCGGCCTTGCTTGATTAAAAGTTTCAAGAACAAAACACTCCCTTATCTTTTTTATTATAACGAAAAGGATATGATTTCGCAATGGGATTTTCCGTATTTCGGGCATAATAGCACGGGGTGAAGAAATGGAACACAATCATTTTATGCGCGGGGTCGGCCTGGGCATGCTGGCGGGAGCCGTTGTCGGGATGATGGTCAGTCCCGGTAAGAAGGAGCTCAAGCGCACCGCCAACAAGGCTGTCCAGGCGGTCAGCAGCGCGGCAGACAGCATCTCGAACGCCATCGGCCGCTGACCGGGTGCAAAAAAGTTCTCCCCACGCTCCTGCGTAGGGAGAACTTTTTGTTATTTGATCGTAATGGAATAACCATCCAGCAAACGGTACTCCTCCCCTTCTGCGGGGATCTGATGCTCAATGGTGACACGCTCGCCGGGGTCCAAAGTGACCACTTCGGGATACTGGGAGGCGGAAATGGAATAGAACACGTCCTCCCCGCGCAAGCGAACGCAGAAGTACGTGGTGCCCTCCACCACCATAGTGCGGATCTCCTCCACCACGCCGGTGGCCTCAGTCTGAGGCAGCTCTTCCTCAGAGGTAATTCCGGACTGTGTCAGCAGTTTCAAATAGTTGCTTTCACATTCCGCAACAGTTACGCCGGTGGCCACGATCTGATACTGCGCCACATTGACCATAGCGTACTGTTTGACCAGCTGGGAGGCATCCTTCAAAGACATGAAATAGGTCGGTTCCCCTGCCACATTGAGCAGCAACGGGAATGTTGCCTTATATCCCAGATCCTGAACCACACCTTGGGCGGAACTGCGGGCGGACTCCTCCACCGCGCCGGGAGCGGCATAATAGGTGGTCTCTTTCGTGCGCTGGTTGGACAACAGGAAACCGATGTTGGACTGGTCGCTGGACACGGAGGTGACGCCGGTGTACATATACACATCGTCGTTCATGGCGACGTAGTTATATCCCGAAGTGGTCACGGTCACGTCCTTCTGGCCGAAGATGGAATTAAAAAAGCCGTTGACATAGGTGCCATGGTAATCATACTGTTCCATGATCAATTCAGCCAGGTACACGCGGTCCACCCAGGTGGGAACATCCTCATATTCATAATACTGACATTCGCCCGTGATGGCGTCTACCAGCACGGCTCCGTCAATGTCTTTTCCACCGAACAGTCCGATGGTCATCTTCACCTTGGGGCACACCCAGTAGGGGTGGCCTTCCTCATTGATCTCAAAGGTCGGAGCAGAGAACATAAAGGTGGGATAGTTGAAGCGCAGATGGCGCTCCAGCTTACGATTGAACATCTCTGTGGGAGAATACTTGATGCCGTCCAGCCCCAGGTCGGACAGGCGCACCACCTCAACCTCCTGAGTTACCATGTCGATGCGGATGTAAGCCGGAAGTCCCTCGGAGCGGTTATTGAGCCACTTGAAAAAGTCGCCGTACTGCAGATACGTCACACGCACCGGTCGGCCCAGATAGTTGATCTGGGTATAGTCGTTGGACACTTCAAACTGGCTGACCATGTCAGACAGCTCACCCAGCTTGCGGTCACCCAGCCGCTCTGCGGAATCCTTATCCAGCATGGGGATCTCTTCAAAGGACACCTCAGCCACATCGGTGGAAAAATCCCCCGTCTCCACGGTGAGCAGATCCCGGTAGGACGCTGCCCGGAAAATGGGCATGGAGATCACAGATCCGACGATCGCCACCAGGATCAAAGCGACAAAAAGGATCCCGATGGGCAGACACTGGGTCTTGATGAAGTGAAAATACTGCCGCACGCCGGAATTCCGGTCCAGGTTCATCCCCGATGTGACAAGCGCGCAGAAGAAATAAACCAGGCAAAGGATCCCGATAAACACATACAGGCTGCTGTCATGCAGATTGATGGCAGGCAAGGCGATATAAAAGTAGATCGCCCCCACGATCAAGGTGACCAATACGTTGAGCAGGATCTTGCCGCCCTTGCTCTTGGGGCCCCGTCTCTTTTTTCCTTGTTCCATACAGTTCTCCTTTTTTCGGAATTAAACAAACACTGACCAGATTCATTATATCCGATTCTGTATGGGTATGCAA
>JBJEYS010000168.1:0-1883 GCA_051886995.1 Oscillospiraceae bacterium | reverse complement strand
TAGGAGGCCAGGCCGCCGATGAACTGGGAGACCGCCTCCGCCGCGAACACGCCGGTGGTGCCCATACCCAGCAGGGGCAGCAGCACCGTCAGCGGGGCGTTGATGATGGCTTTGCGCAGCAGGGAGAAAAACACCGCCTGCTTGGATTTGCCCAGGCCCACGAAGATGGACTGGGCCGCGATCTGCAGGGACATGAACAGGAACAGGCAGAAGTAGATGCGCAGGGCGGGGATGCCGCAGGCGACGGTGGCCGCGTCGCTGTTGAACAGGCGGATCAGCGCCCCGGGGAAGGCCATGACCACCGCCCAGGCCGCCAGCGCGTACCCCACAGTGACGGCCGTGGAGAAGCGCACGCACTGGCGCACCCGGCTGTACTTCCCGGCCCCGTAATTGTAGCCGATGACGGGCTGCGCGCCGTTGTTCAGGCCCTGGGTGACCATGAAGAACACTTCCCGCAGGGAGTTGATGATGGTCATGATGCCCACATACAGATCGCCGCCGTACACCTGCAGGGTCTTGTTGCACACCACCTGCACCAGGCTGTTGGTCAGGCTCATGAAGAACCCGGACAGGCCCAGGGCGATGATGCGCCCCACCCGCCGGGCCTGCAGGCGCAGGTTGCGTAGCTTCAGCCGCAGGATGGCCTTTCTGCCCGTCAGGAATTTCAGCACCCACACCGCCGAGCAGCCCTGGGCGATGACCGTGGCCAGCGCCGCCCCCTTGACGCCCAGGTCCAGGGCGAAGATGAAGATGGGGTCCAGCACCAGGTTGACCGCCGCGCCCACCACCACCGTCAGCATGCCGGTGCGGCCGAAGCCCTGGGCGTTGATAAAGGGGTTCATGCCCAGGCTGACCATGACGAACAGGGTGCCGCAGAGGTACACGCTGAGGTATTCGTCCGCGTAGGGGAAGGTCACGTCGCTGGCTCCGAACAGGTAGAGCATGGGGCGCTTGACCAGAAAGCACACCGCCGTGGTCAGCACGCCCAGCAGAAGAAGTAAGGTAAACGAGTTGCCCATGACCCGCTCGGCCTCCCCGTTCTCCCCCCTGCCCCGCTCGATGGAGCACAGGGGGCCGCCGCCCATGCCGCACAGGTTGGCAAAGGCGTTCAGAATGGAGATGATGGGCATAGTGATCCCCAGCCCGGTCAGGGCCAGGTGCCCGGTTCCGGGGAGGCGGCCCAGATAGATCCGGTCCACCACGCTGTACAGAATATTCACCAGCTGCGCCGCCGTCATGGGCGCGGCCAGGCTCAGGATCGCTTTGGGGATGCTCCCCCGGGAAAAATCGTTGCGCCGGTCGGACACGAACCTCTCACCGCTTTATCGTTCAGTTTATATAGTGATATTATACGTTCGCCGCCCTGAAAAAGCAAGACGGGCGCCCACCGGCGCCCGCTTACAGTACATCGATTACAGCCAATCGTCCACCACATCCCGCAGGGTACAGGGCGAGACGGTGTTTCGGACCAGCAGCTCCATCAGCTCGTCGATGCGGGAAATGCTCACCGTGATGTCGGGCACCTCGCCGCTCTCGCCGCCCCGCTCCCGGACGCGGACGCCGTAGCTCTCACAGGCAAAGCCCTGTGAAACTGTCATCTCCCCTACCAAAATTGAGTAATCGTAGATATGTATGTTTCCCTCCTCATCCCGGGCCTGTTTCTGCGCGACGGCCAGTTCTTTCATGGTTCGTTTCCCTCCTGTTTCAAAAGTGTCGTACAGAAATTATACGCACTTTTTAACCGGTGTTTATGTCGAATTTTGCGGCCTTTCTTCAGAAAAGTACACATTTTTCCACTTGTACTCCGGCTGTTTTTTTGCTACCTTCTTGTCGAAAGGAGGGAGAATATGCTGAATTTTCACCCCTGGCCGGATTACATAATC
>JBJEYS010000167.1:0-1888 GCA_051886995.1 Oscillospiraceae bacterium | reverse complement strand
GCCGTGACCGACGAGCTGATCGACGTGATCGCCCGGGAGGAGAAGATCGTCCACTACCTGGACATTCCCATCCAGCACGCCAACGACGGCATTTTGAAGGCCATGCGCCGCCGCTCCACCAAAGCGGAGATCGAGACGCTGTTTGCCAAGCTGCGCGCCGCCATGCCCGACGTGGTCATCCGCACGTCCCTGATCTGCGGCCTGCCCGGCGAGGGCGAGGCGGAGTTTGAGGAGCTGTGCGAATTCCTGCGGGAGCAGAAGCTCCAGCGGGCGGGGGTGTTCCAGTTCTCCCCGGAGGAGGGCACCCTGGCCGCCGCCATGGAAAACCAGGTGGACCCCGAGACCGCCGAACGCCGGGTGGAGCTGGTGGTGGACCTGCAGTCCCAGATCATGGATGAGTACAACGAGGAGCGCCTGGGCAGCGTCATGGAGGTCCTCTGCGAGGGCTTTGACGCCGACGAGGGCTGCTTTGTGGGCCGCACCTACGCCGACTCGGTGGAGATCGACGGCCGGGTCCTGTTTACCGCCGCCGGCCGGATCGAGCCCGGCACCTTTGTCCAAGTCCGCATCACCGGCACCGCCGACGGCGATCTGACCGGTGAGATCGAGGAGTAAGGGGGAACGAGAATGAACACTGCCAATAAGCTGACCCTGCTGCGGGTTCTGATGATCCCGGTTTTTCTGCTGGCACTCTATCTGAACTTTCCGTTCAACAAGATCGTGGCCCTGGTCATCTTCGTTCTGGCCAGCATTACCGATTTTATTGACGGCTACATCGCCCGCAACTTTAACCAGGTCACCGATTTCGGGAAGTTTATGGACCCTCTGGCGGACAAGTTTTTGGTGACCTCCGCCATGCTCTGGTTCGTGGAGGTGGGCCAGATGGCCGCCTGGGTGCTGCTGATCGTCATTGCCCGGGAGTTCGCCGTGTCCGGCCTGCGCATGGTGGCCGCCCCCAAGGGCGTGGTCATCGCCGCTGCCTGGTCGGGCAAGATCAAGACCGCCTCCACCATGGTATGCATCTGCCTGATGCTGCTGCCCATCCCTGAGGTGCTGAATACCATCTGCGTCCTTGTTATCCTGGTCACTACCGTAGTGTCCGGGGTCGAGTATTTTATCAAAAACCGGTCAGTCTTCTCCGGGGCCGTGTAATATGGAAATAGACAGGACCACCCGCCTTTGTGTGAAGCGGGTGGTCCTGTTTTTGCTATATGGGCTGTTTGTGTTACCGCCGCCGGGACAGCCAGAAGCTGGACACCAGCCATGCCAGGGCGTAGACGGCGATCACGGCCAGCAGGGCATAGAAGGCCGCCATGCTGACGGGCAGCAGCACGAACAGGGCCGCGGCCGAGGCAAAGAAGGTAAACGCGCCGGCAAAGTAGAACGCCGTGCGGTTGATGGCCTGTTCCCGTTCGTCGGTTTCCCGGATGCGGGCCTTTTTCCGCGCCTCCGGATGGGTCAGCAAATATTGTACCCGGATCAGCAGGATCAGGGCGCCCAGGGTGATGCCGCTGGCAGCCCCCAGATAAAAGCCCCGGGCGAAATCGGGCAGAGTGCTGCCGGAAACCAGCAGAAAATAGCAGGCAATGCCCACCAGTCCCACCAGAAGCAGGGCGGCGGCGAGACAGCGGCGCACGCGCAGGGTGTGCTCATAATCGCCGCCGAGCGTACAGGCTTTGATCAGCATTGGGATTCCTCCTCAAACAAAAATACTTCTTCAATGGTCAGTCCGAAATAGCGGGCAATCTTGTAGGCCAGCAGAAGGGAGGCGTTGTACCGCCCGCTTTCCAGGGAGATGATGGTTTGCCGGGTGACCTCCACCGCGTCGGCCAGATCCGCCTGTGAGATGTGCCGCTCCTTCCGCAGCTGCGAGATCCGGTTGGTCAAG
>JBJEYS010000166.1:0-1893 GCA_051886995.1 Oscillospiraceae bacterium | reverse complement strand
GACCGGGAGGCCCTGGCCGGCCGGGAGGACCCCGAACTGCGGGTCACCTTTGACACCGACCTGCGCTGGCGCGGCAGCGATCTGGACCTGCGCCGCGGGGACTATGGAGAGCGCTTTTTACCCGAGGATCAGATCCTGATGGAGATCAAGATCCCCGGCGCCGCGCCCGTATGGCTGGGCCGCCTGCTCAGTGAGCAGGGCGTTTTCCCCACATCTTTTTCCAAGTACGGGACCTGCTACCGGAAGAATCTCATGGGACAAGGCCCGGAACATTTTAAAAAGGAGGCGCATTTCTGTGCTTAACACCATCATTGGAACCGAGATCACCCTCGGCGTCTTTTTGATCTGTACGGGTGTGTCGCTGGCCCTGGGCCTGTGCGCCGCCCTGCTTTGCATGTACAAGAGCAGCTATACCCAGAGCTTTGTAGTGACCCTGGCGATACTTCCGGCCATCGTTCAGGTGGTCATCATGCTGGTCAACGGCAACATCGGCGCCGGCGTGGCCGTGGCCGGGGCGTTCGCGCTGGTCCGGTTCCGCTCCGTGCCCGGAACGGCCAGGGAGATCGGCATGATCTTTCTGGCCATGGCCATCGGGCTGGCCACCGGCATGGGCTGCGTGGTGCTTGCCGTGCTGTTTTTCCTGATCATGGCAGTCTTTATCCTTGTCCTCTCCCTGTTCCGTTTCGGCGCGGGGCACGCCAATGAGCGTGAACTGAAGATCACCATTCCGGAAAATCTGGACTACGACGGCCTATTTGACGACTTGTTTCAGACATATACCCGCTCCGCCCATCTGGAGCGGGTCAAGACCACCAATATGGGGACGCTGTACGAGCTGGATTACCGGGTCGTGCTCAAGGAAGAACAGGTGTCCAAGGAGTTTCTGGACGCGCTGCGCTGCCGCAACGGGAACCTGAACATCGTCTGCGGCAGGGTGGCTTCGAAAGAAGCCCTGTAATATACGGGCAGGCCCCGAAGGAAGTTGCTTTCCGGCGGGGCCTGCTTTATAATTGGAGTCGGGTGATAGACATGCGCTTATTGATCGCGGAAGACGAACTGGATCTGGCCGAGGCGCTGACCGCGTTTTTTGAAAAGAACCAATACACGGTGGACGCTGTCCACGACGGCATCGCCGCCTATGATTATGCCTCCACGGGCGGGTACGACGCCGTGATCCTGGATATTCTCATTCCGAAAATGGATGGCATTCAGGTGCTCAAGCGGCTGCGGGACACGGGGATCTCCACTCCGATCATGATGCTGACAGCCAAGGCGGAAAAGGACGACCGCGTCGCGGGCTTTGACGCCGGAGCCGACGATTATCTGCCCAAGCCCTTTTCGCCCGACGAACTGCTCGCCCGGGTGCGGGCCATGCTGCGGCGGAAGGGGGAATACATGCCCACCGTCCTTTCCTTCGGCGGCCTGTCCATGGACTGCGCCGCCGGAACGATCCAGTGCGGAGACCGGGCCGAGCGGCTGAGCGGGCGGGAGTTTCAGGTCATGGAGCTGTTTATGCGCTCCCCCAGGGTCATCATCTCCGCTGAGCGGATCATGGAGCGGGTGTGGGGCTGGAATTCGGAGGCCGAAGTCAACGTGGTCTGGGTCCACATCTCAAATCTGCGGAAAAAGCTGAAAGCCATCGGCTCTCCGGTGACGATCCGGGCCAGCCGGGGTCTGGGCTATGCGCTGGTGGAGGAACGCCATGATCAATAAGCTGCGCAGGCGGTTCATTTTGATCGCCATGTCCTCGGTCACGCTGGTCATCGTGCTCTTGAGCCTTTCCATCAACATCATTTATTTCATCTCCACCAACTCCGATCTGAACGATATGCTGGAGATCATCTATGAAAACCAGGGGGCGGTGCCCGAGCCCCCAAGAGGCGGCAGGCCCGA
>JBJEYS010000165.1:0-1903 GCA_051886995.1 Oscillospiraceae bacterium | reverse complement strand
CTCGTCGATGACCACCACGATCTGGGGCATCTTTTCCATGTCCGGGTCGCGGGCGGCATGGGCGTTGTAGGATTTCAGGTCGCGCACGCCCACCTCGGAGAAGGCCCGGTAGCGCTTCATCATCTCGGTGACCGCCCACTGCAGGGCCCCGGCCGCCTTCTTGGGGTCGGTGACCACGGGGATGAGCAGATGCGGGATGCCGTTGTAAATGCCCAGCTCCACCATCTTGGGGTCCACCATGATCAGGCGGACCTCCTCGGGGGTGGCCTTGTACAGCAGGGAGATGATCAGGGAGTTGGTACACACCGACTTACCGGAGCCCGTGGTACCGGCGATCAGCAGGTGGGGCAGCTTGGCGATGTTGCCCACAATGCAGTTGCCGCCGATGTCCTTGCCCAGGGCGAAGGCCACCTTGGAGTCGTGGTTGCGGAAGGCGGCAGAATCGATGACATCGTGGATGTACACAGGGGAGACCAGCTTGTTGGGCACCTCGATGCCCACCATGGAGATCTTGTCGGGAATGGGGGCGATGCGCACGCCGGAAGCGCCCAGAGCCAGGGCGATATCGTCGGCCAGATTGGTCAGCTTGTTCAGGCGCACGCCCTGATCCAGCTCCACCTCGTACCGGGTGACCGACGGGCCGCGGGTGACGTTGGTGATCTTGGCCTCAATGCCGAAGGAGCGGATGGTCTCGGCCAGGCGGTTCTGGTTGGTCTTCAGCTCGCCCAGGGCGTCGGCTCCGATGCCGCCGTCCCCCTCCACCAGAAGGGAAACGGGGGGATACTGATAGGCCGCGGCGGGCTGGCCCATGGATTCCTCGATCTCGGCGGTGACCTCGGCGGCGGCCTGGGCCGCCTCCTCCGGCTTGACCTTGGCCTGGACGGATGCGGCGCTCTGCGGTACGGGCGCAGGCACGGGCTCCGGCTCCGGCATGGGCTCGGGCTCGGGGATTGGTTCCGGTGGGGCCGCGGGTTCGTGGACCGGCGCGGGCTCCGGCTCCGGTGCGGCGGTGGGTGTACCGGTCAAAAGCTGATCCGGGGCGGGCACACGGGGCTCCCGGTTGAAAAACTTCTTCTTTTTCGGCTCCAGGACGGGCTTCTCCGTCTGCTCGGGCATGGGAGGATCGTCCACGGGAATATCGATGGCGGAGCGGACCTTCTTCGGCTTGACGGGCTCCTCCGGGATCTGTTCGGGCTCCGGCTGCTCCTTCGTCCGGCGGTGCGGCGGCTCAGGCCACTCGTCCTCGGGGTCGTACTCACGGCGGGGCCGATTGCGTACCGCGTCCACCAACTGCGCCAGCGTGCGGTTAAAGGCGGTGAACAGCATCAAAATCGCCGCCAGGATGAAGATCACCAGAGAGCCGACCTTGCTGAACACCTGCACGAAGACGAACGCCAGTATGCCGCTGACCGCGCCGCCGCTTTCCATGGCCCGCCCTGTCGTCCAGAATTGGGAGAACAGATTCCAGTTCCAAACAGCCTCTCCCTTGAACAGGAACACGTGGAAAATACAGCCCATGACCACGGGCAGCAGCAGGGCGCACCACAGGCGCAGACGCACCGGGCGGCCCCGGTGAAAGGCCAGCACATAGGAGGCCACCAGCAGCGCCGGGGGCGTCAGCCAGAAGCCGTATCCCAGCAGGCCCTTCAGCAGCCCCACAAAAAAGTCAATGAACAGAGCGTGGATATCAAAGTATCCGAAGGCGGCAAAGAAGGCCAGAAGCAGGCAGACCACCGCCCCCACCTCCCGGCGGACGGGCCGGGTTTGCTTGGCGCTTGCCTTTTTCTTGCTGCTCTGCGCGGTGCGGGAGCCGCCGGAACGACTGGAGGACGTTCCGGAACGGGACGACGCGGACGAGCTTGTCCGCGTTCCGCCCGTGCTTTTCTTTTTCGTGTCTGCCATG
>JBJEYS010000164.1:0-1905 GCA_051886995.1 Oscillospiraceae bacterium | reverse complement strand
GTGGTGGCCTTCTACACCCAGCACGACATCGACCTGTGGGAGGACTGCTGCGCCCGCGCCATCGTGGCCGCCGGCGGCACCGATGAGGACGTGTGCCAGGTCTCCTACGGCTACGGCCTGTTCACCGGCGGACCCGGCCTGAACGGCGGCTCCCACAAGGTGGGCTGCCTGACCATTCCCACCTCCTCCGGCAACACCGAGCGGCAGATCATGTTCATCCGCGACCTGAGCACCACCATCCTGTGCTGCACCCCCTCCTATGCCGCCTACCTGGCGGAGACCATGAAGGAGATGGGCATGACCCCGGATCAGATCCCCCTGAAGGCGGGCATCTTCGGTGCTGAGGCCTGGAGTGAGGAGATGCGCCGGGACATTGAGAGCACCCTGGGCATCAAGGCCTACGACATCTACGGCCTGACCGAACTGTCCGGCCCCGGCGTGTCCTTCGAGTGCTCCGCCCAGACCGGCATGCATATCAACGAGGACCACTTCATCGCTGAGATCATCGACCCCGAGACCGGCGAGGTCCTGCCCGAGGGCTCCAAGGGCGAGCTGGTGTTCACCTCCATCACCAAGGAGGCCTTCCCCCTGATCCGCTACCGCACCCGCGACATCTGCATGCTCTCCCGGGAGAAGTGCTCCTGCGGCCGTACCCATGTGAAGATGCACAAGCCCATGGGCCGCAGCGACGACATGCTGATCATCCGCGGCGTCAACGTGTTCCCGTCCCAGATCGAGACCGTGCTGCTGAACAACGGCTATCCCGCCAACTACCAGATCATCGTGGACCGCGTGAAGAATACCGACACCCTGGACGTCCAGGTGGAGATGACCCCTGAGATGTTCACCGACAACCTGGGCGAGATCGAGCGCCGCCAGAAGGAACTGGTGGACGGTCTGCGCTCCATGCTGGGCCTGGCCGCCAAGGTCACCCTGGTGGCGCCCAAGTCCATCGTCCGCAGCGAGGGCAAAGCCGTTCGCGTCATTGATAAGCGTAAAATTTAAGGGAGGGTGCAACGATGAGCGTGAAACAGATTTCCGTATTTCTGGAAAACAAGCCGGGTATGCTGCACACCATGACGGACGTGCTGGCGAAGAACAACATCGACATGCGCGCCCTGTCCCTGGCGGAGACCAACGACTTCGGCATCGTCCGCATCATTGTGGATGATGTTTACAACGCCACCACCGTCCTGAAGGACGAAGGCTTTGTCCACAATGTCACCCCGGTGCTGGGCGTGTCCATTCCCGACGAGCCCGGCGGCCTGAACCGGGTGGTCGCGGTGCTGAATGAAGCGCGGATCAACGTGGAATACATGTACGCCTTCCTGGGTGGCAAGGACGTCAATCACGCCTACATGATCTTCCGGGTACAGGACCTGAAAGCCGCCGCGGCTGCGCTGGCCGCCAAGGGCATTCAGTGCATCGACCAGGAAGAGATCGAAAAGCTTTAAAATCTTTAAACAAAGAGCAAGGGCCGCACCGTTCGGTGCGGCCCTAAGACTTTCGACAAACAGGCATTGGGAAGCACCCCAATGCCTGTTCTCTTGTCTCAATTTGTCGAATAATCTCGCAGATCAATGAGACATGGCCAAACTTATGCTGTGCAGTTTCATCGCCGCGGCAGTGAAATCCAATACCCCGGCGTGTTGGACAAAAATTCATGTTTTTTTAATCAACCCTTCTCTTGCCATTTTTACGGGAATACAGTATAATTACTTGATACCCAACATTCAAAGCCTGCCCGGCTTGAAAGAGAGGAGGGCGAAACGGTGGAACAGATCATCCAGGTGCTGCAGAATGCCAGAAGTTATATCAAGCTGATGGGAATTTCCGACTTTGTGGATATTGCCATCATGGCCTATGTGATCTACCGCATTCTGCTGCTGATCCGCCGCAGCCGCT
>JBJEYS010000163.1:0-1918 GCA_051886995.1 Oscillospiraceae bacterium | reverse complement strand
CGAAATGCGGGGGCTTGATGCCCACCTGGGTCATGTAGTAGATCTTCAGCCGCCGCCCCTTGTCGGTGGGGGGCTGAACGCGGGCTGTGGCGTCCGCCAGCACGGAGTTGAGCATACCGGTGGTGATGCGCATGGACGCCTGGTCGTTGACATAGTTGATCAGGTCAAACAGGCGGTCCACCCGCTGGCCGGTCAGGGCGGAGATGAACACGATGGGCGCATAGGTCATGTAGGACAGGTCCCGGCGCACCTCTTCGCGCATCCGGTCCATGGTCTTGTCGTCCTTCTCGACAGCGTCCCATTTGTTGACCACGATGATGCACGCCTTGCCCGCCTCGTGGGCCAAACCTGCCACCTTGGTGTCCTGCTCAGTGACGCCCTCGTTGGCGTCGATCAGGATCAGACATACGTCGGCGCGCTCAATGGCCATCGTGGCGCGCAGGACGGAGAACTTTTCGATGCGGTCGTCCACCTTGGCCTTCTTGCGCATCCCGGCGGTATCGATAAACAGGTACTTGCCCTTCTGGTTTTCAAAGTAACTGTCCACGGCGTCTCGGGTGGTGCCCGCCACGTTGGAGACGATGACACGCTCCTCCCCCAGGATCCGGTTAACCAGACTGGACTTGCCCACGTTGGGCTTGCCGATGACGGCCACCTTGACCACGTCGTCGGTCTCTTCCTCTTCCTCCTCCGGCGGGAAATACTTCAGGCACTCGTCCAGCAGATCGCCGGTTCCGTGGCCGTGGACGGCGGACAGGGCGATGGGATCGCCCAGGCCCAGGTTATAAAACTCGTAGATGTCGGGGTCGTCCACGCCGATCCGGTCCATCTTGTTGACCGCCAGCACCACTGGCTTGCGGGAGCGCAGCAGCATATTGGCTACCTCATGGTCGGAGGCGGTCAGGCCGGTTTTGATGTCGCAGACAAAAATAATCACCGTGGCGTTTTCAATGGCGATCTCCGCCTGATGGCGCATGAATGCCAGAATCTCATTGTCGGTGTCCGGCTCAATACCGCCGGTGTCCACCACGTCGAAGGTGCGCCCGCACCACTCGGCCTCGGCATACAGCCGGTCCCGGGTGACGCCGGGGGTGTCCTCCACAATAGAAAGGCGCTGGCCTACCAGCTTATTGAACAGCATGGACTTGCCCACATTGGGCCGGCCCACGATGGCCACAAGAGGCTTCGGCATCTCAGAGCCCTCCTTTCCGAATGTCAAAAATTGCGTCACACAGGTCAAAGCCATCCTGCTCGACGGGAATCACTTCCACGTTCAACTCCCGCGCCACATCGGCCAGGGTGACGTCATCCAGAAACACATCCTCACCATGGCGCAGCATATTAATGGGGATCAGCAGCCGCTCTCCCAGGTCGCGGCCTTTCAGCTGGGCGATCAGATCCCCGCCTGTGACCAGGCCGGAGACGGTGATGCTCTCCCCCAGGAAATGATTCACAATAGGATAAACTTTTCCCTTAGTATGGCATTTCTCCGCCGCCCTGTCAACGATTTCCTCGATCCAGGCGGCGGCATCCAAGCCGCAGGCGGTGGAATACGGGCGTACCGACTCCACCGGATCCGCCAGCTTCAGGGCGGAGTCAAACTCCGTGCGCAGCAGACGCAGCATACCCACGCCATTTTCCAGCTGGGTATAGTCCTCAAAATACGCGTCCTCGGGGATGGGGCGCTCCGCGCGCAGGTAGAGCTCGTCCGAGCACCAAAAGATGCGGCTTCCGTGTTCGGCCAGACACCTTTCCGCAAAGGCTTCCACTTGATCCAGCGTCGCCTCCGCTTTAGGCTTGTCGTAGGGTGTCAGCGGATACAGGCCCTCCCGGTGGCAGGTCAGGCCCACGGGTACCACCGAAACGCTCTTGACATAGGGGTACAGCGCCGCCAGATCCTCCATGGTCTTTTGCAGCT
>JBJEYS010000162.1:0-1919 GCA_051886995.1 Oscillospiraceae bacterium | reverse complement strand
CCTCCTGGGAGCCCACCACCTGATAGGTCTCCTTCTCCTGGAACTCCACGTCCAGGACCGTGATCGTCGCGCCCAGGCGGACGGTGTCGTGGTCCTCCTTGTGCTCCTCGATCACCACATAGTTGGCCAGGATGTTCTCGATCTCGGCGATGCGGGAATAGAGCTTGCCCTGCTCGTTCTTGGCCTCGTCGTACTCGCTGTTCTCGCTCAGGTCACCGAAGGAGCGGGCCTCCTTGATCTGGTCCGCCACCTCTTTCTCACGCACGGTTTTCAGATAGTTCAGCTCGTTCTTCAGATCCTCCAGGCGCTCGGCGCTGAGTTTGTATTCCTTCGCCATGATATTACTCCTTTTCCTATTATAGAAATGAGCCGCTCCGCGGCTCGATCAATACGTTCTTTCAGATTGTCATTATTTAAGTTATTATATGTACTTTGGGCCAACCTGTCAAGGAAAATCAAATTTGGACCACGATTTCCTCTGTTCGGATCCGCCCGCTTTCCCAAAGAGCGCTGAGTAAAGGCAGCGTCTCGCAGTCGGCGGGCAAAGCGGCACCTGCCAGGTCAAATCGGGCTCCCGCCAGGACCGGCCCGGCGTCAAAGCGCAGGATCAGGTCAGCCTGTGCCGACCTTGCGGGCAGAACGGGCAGGCCGTACTCCCGCCGCAGGCCAGCTGCCAGGGTGCCACCCCCCGGGACATCGATGACCAGATTGCGCACCAGGGGGCAAAGCTGCCAGGCCACCTGGGCCATGTCGGCGCTCTCCCGTGTCCCTGTCAGCAGCAGTACCGCGTTTTGCGGCCGGATCCCCCGGGCCGCCAGAGCCGCCTTGACCCAGACGGGGGCCAATGCGCACCGCAGGGTCCGGGTATCCACCGGGCGCAGGCCCTGCTCCATCAGGAGCGGCCAGAAAGGGAAGTCCGGCGGCGTCAGTACCCGGGTCACCCGCTGTTCGATCAGCAAACGGCTCCCTTTTTTCACGCGCTTCTCCTGACTCCGTGTCCGTTCGGGCAGAAACAGGGTCAGCAGCGGCAGATCCAGCAACCGCTCGTTTTCCAGCTGTATCTTCCGCTCCGCGCTCCATCGTATTCGTCCCAGCATAGCCCGCCCCCCTGCTCTTTCCACATTCTATGCGGAATGGGAAAAAAACAGAACGCGCCCCGCGGGGCGCGTTCTGTTCCTTCTTCACGGCTTCAAGCTTTCCACGGCGGCGGCAAGCTGGTTGTCCTCCGGGCCGGTCCGTTCCAGTTCGATATCCGGAGTAATGCCCACGCCGATCAGGGAGACCCCGGAACCGGTGTAATAGGTCTTGGTGGAAATGTTCAGCGCACGCTCTCCGGGAAGGGGGAGGGTCTGCTGGGAGTAGCCCTTGCCGCAGGTGGGCTCACCCACAATGATGGCCCCCACGCTCTCCCGCAGCTGAGCGGCAAACAGTTCGGCGGCGCTGTAGGTGTCGCCGTTGACCAGTACGGCCATGGGCACATCCACGCAGCCGGCGTCGGACTTGACGGTCTTCTTCGGTCCCGACCGATCCCCGCTGCGGAAGATGGCCCCCTCGGGCAGCAGGTAATCCAGCAGGTCGGTCAGCTCGTCCAGATAGCCGCCGGGGTTGTCCCGCATATCAAAGACGAAGCAGACCGCCCCCTGGTCCAGCAGATCCTCCACCGCCGCCTTCATATGGTCGGCAGAGCCTTTGTAGAAATTGTCCAGGGCAACATAGCCCACATTGTCCTCCAGCAGCTCATAGGACACCGGGTCACTCTCCAGGCGCTTCCGAGTGACCGTGACTTCACGGGCCGTCCCTTCGGCATCCAGCACGGTCAGGACCACCTGGGTCCCCTCCTCACCCTGGATCAGAGAGGTGCCGCTGTAAACATTGTCGCCGGTCAGGTCGTTTCCGTCCGCGGCGGTGATGATCTCCCC
>JBJEYS010000161.1:0-1922 GCA_051886995.1 Oscillospiraceae bacterium | reverse complement strand
GGTGCGACGGCTATATGGGCTCCTACCAGCTGCGCGGTCTGCTGTGCAACATTTACAAAAACGAAAACTGTACCATCGAAGAGCGCTATTATCGATCTGCGTTGTATGCGAAGCTGCCCGCGGATACAAGCTCCAGCTGCGTGGAGATCGACCCGGACAAATGCATCCTCTGCGGCGAGTGTGTGCGCACCTGCGAACAGGTGCAGAGCGTGGGCGCGGTGGAGATCCGAACCGAGGGCGGTGTCACCCGCGTTATGGCTGCCGGGGGCGGGACCCTGGCGGACACGGACTGTGTGGGCTGCGGCCAGTGCCACGCGGCCTGCCCCACAGGTGCACTGCGTATCAAAACCGACGTGGAATGCGTCAAAGCGGCCCTGGCAGATGAAAATGCCTTCGTTGTGGCCCAAGTTGCCCCCTCGGTGCGGGTGGGCGTCGGGGGACGCCTGGGTTTCCCGCAGGGAGAAAACTCCATGCCCCGGCTCGTCGGCCTGCTGCGCGCGCTGGGCTTCGACCGGGTGTACGACACGGTGTTCAGTGCCGATCTGACCGTCATGGAGGAGGCCGACGAGTTCCTGGAGCGATTTGCTCAGGGTGAAAAACTTCCCTTGCTCACCAGCTGCTGTCCCGCCTGGGTTAAATTCTGCGAGGAACGCTGGCCGGAATTTGCTCCCAATATTTCGACCTGCCGCTCCCCCCAGCAGATGCTGGGTGCGGTGATCCGCGCCTGGTTTGACCAACCGGAAAACCGCTGTGGGAAGCGGCTGGTGGTGGTTTCCATCATGCCGTGCACCGCGAAAAAGGCAGAGATCCTCCGCCCCGAATCCAAAACACGCGGTGTGCAGGATGTGGACTATTCCCTGACCACTTCCGAGCTGCTGGAGTTGATGGAGGATGCCGGACTGGGAGCCGGTGATTGCCCGGCCAGTCAGGCCGACGCTCCCTTCTCTTCCGGCTCGGGAGGCGGAACCCTGTTCGGAGCCACCGGCGGCGTGACCGAGGCTGTGCTGCGCCGCCTGTCTCCCACTTTGGGATTTAACTCCATCGACTGGATTTCGGAAAGCGGCGTGCGCGGCTTTGATGGCGTAAAGTGCGCCACCGTGACTCACAATGGCCTGAGCATCAGGGTGGCGGTGGTCAGCGGTCTGGCCAATGCCGATGCCCTCCTGCGGCGGGTCAAGGACGGAGAAGAACAGTTTGACCTGATCGAGGTTATGTCCTGCCCGGGGGGCTGCGTCATGGGCGGCGGCCAGCCCGCCGATACCTATGAGGCGGTTCGTGACCGAACCCGGCGCAGCGGCGGCTTGTACGGAACGGATGCCGCCTGTCCGGTCAAAAGCTCCCAGGACAATGCCTCAATGCGCGCCCTCTGGGACACGCTGATCCGGGGACGGGAGCATGAACTGCTCCACCGGAATTTTACACACATCTGAAACATGTCTCTTTCAAAAAGCTCAGGCGGATCGCTGTGACAGCGATCCGCCTGAGCTTTTTAAAATTCTGTTTTCAGCGCCCTTATTTCTCCAGCATATCCTGAAACTTCTGGTGCAGCTCCGGGAATTTGTGCTTGATAGCGATGGGGCTGTATTCTTTTCCGGTGCGCTGGCTGTCCGAACTGAAAAAGTGGGTGGACTCGCCGGTGTAGCACAGGACCCCCGTGTCCGTGTTGTGGATCTCGTAGTTGAACACCATCTTGACGCCGGTATACTGGACGAGCTTCACTTCCACGGAAAAGGGCTCGTCATACCGCAGATAGGCCAGGAATTTCTCACTGGCTGCGGCGCAGGGGATGATGATGCCCAGCGCCTCAATCGCCCGGTAGTTCATAATGTTGTCGTTCAGCCAGTCCATCCGGGCGTCCTCCAAAAAACGCAGGTAATTGGAGTGGTGCACCACGCCCATCCGGTCGGTCTCATAGTATTTCA
>JBJEYS010000160.1:0-1923 GCA_051886995.1 Oscillospiraceae bacterium | reverse complement strand
CCCGGTGCTGATAGTCCCGCCAGGCGGTGAACCGGGACAGGTAGTCGAACACCCGGCGGTCGTTGGTGTGGAAGATATGGGGGCCGTACCGGTGGATCAGTACCCCCGCGCTGTCCGGGCAGTCGTAGGCGTTGCCGCCCACGTGAGCGCGCCGCTCACACAAAAGCACCTGTTTGCCGCCGCGCTCCGCCAGCTCCCGGGCAGCCACCGCCCCGGCAAAGCCCGCGCCGATGACCAGACAGTCAAATCGAGGCATGCGTTCACGCCCTTTCTAATTCAGAATAAAGCAATTCTAGCATAGGTTTTTTCCGAAAACAGGACAAAACAATTAAATTTTTCTTAAATTTGCGCTTTACTTGCAGAAGCACTCCACATAGTGGTCCATAGCCGCCTGGATGACCTTGACGGCGGCGGCGCGGTCATTGACATCGCCGGCCACGGCGTCCTTTCCCTCCAGGGCCTTGTAGACCGAGAAGAAATGGGCCATCTCGTCAAAAATGTGGGCCGGCAGATCCATCAGGTCCTGATACTCGTTGTAGGTGGGATCGGAGAAGGGAATGGCGATGATCTTTTCGTCGTGCTTGCCGCCGTCCAGCATGGAGATATAGCCGATGGGATAGCAGCGCACCATGGTCAGGGGGTCCAGCGCCTCAGAGCAGAGCACCAGCACGTCCAGGGGGTCGTTGTCATCGCCGTAGGTGCGGGGAATGAAGCCGTAGTTGGCCGGATAGTGGGTGGAGGTGTAGAGCACCCGGTCCAGAATGATCAGGCCGGTCTCCTTGTCCAGTTCGTATTTCTTCTTGCTGCCCTTGGGGATCTCGATCACCGCGATAAAATCCTCGGGGGCGATACGCTTGGGGGAAATATCGTGCCAAATATTACTCAATTTATAAACCTCCATGCGCCTGTGGCGCGTTATATCGGAGGAACCGGGTGGGCCCTCCCTTTCCTGGTGTGATTATAGCGGATAGGCAAAGAAAATACAACCGTCCAAAACGACGGGCCAAATACAAAAAATTTCGGGTATTTTTTTGTATTTTAGTACTTGAAGACGGCGCGCTTTTCCTGTAGAATAGCACATATTCGACAAAGTAGTCCGCGCGGGCGTATTTCCGGGCGGATATTTCGTTTGGAGGGCCGGACATGAAGCTTTTGGAAGACCGCATCCGCAAGGATGGCAAGATCCGCGGCACCGACGTGCTGAAGGTGGACAGCTTCCTGAATCATCAGATGGATGTTGCCCTGTTTGATGAGATCGGCAAGGAGTTTTACCGCCTGTTCGGGGACTGCAACGTGACCAAGATCCTGACCATCGAGGCGTCCGGCATCGGGATCGCCTGCGCCGTCGCCCGGCCCTTCGGCGTACCCGTTATTTTTGCCAAAAAGAATAAGACCAAAAACATTGCCGGGGACGTATACACCTCCAAGGTGGAGTCCTTCACCCACGGCAAGGTATATGACATCATCGTGTCCAAGGAATTTTTGAATCCAGAGGACCGGGTGCTGCTCATCGACGACTTCCTGGCCAACGGCAGCGCCCTGCAGGGCTTGATCAAGCTGGTCAACGACGCGGGTGCCACCCTGGTGGGAGCCGGTATCTGCATCGAGAAGGCCTTCCAGCCCGGCGGCGAGCTGATCCGCTCCATGGGCGTGCGGGTGGAATCCCTGGCGAGAATCAAGTCTCTCAGCGAGGAGAACGGCGTGGAGTTCTGCTGAACAGCGTCCGAGCCGTCGCGAGCAGCGCGGATGGACCGGAGCGAGGGCGCGAAACCGAAGCCGCCGCAGACGGCTGTTTCAAGCCCGAGACGGAGGGAAGCCGCGCGTCGTGAGCAGGCGAGGCGTGAGTGGAACAGCGTTCGAGCCGTATTTGGTTTACATTTGGCGATCAAGCCATGTAAAGATACAAAAAGTATGGAATGTAAT
>JBJEYS010000159.1:0-1923 GCA_051886995.1 Oscillospiraceae bacterium | reverse complement strand
CGGGGGATCGCGGAGATGTTCGGCTCCTCCTGCGAGACCCTGGTCCACGACATGACGGTCCCCACCCACCCCATCCTGTCCATCTACAACGGCCACGTCTCCGGCCGGGCCGTGGGCTCCACCATGGACATTCTGGGCGAGGGCCGTGCCCTGGACGATCAGGCCCTGGTCACCGACCAGGTCAACCTGTTCGCCACCACCCCCAGCGGCCAGCAGATCAAATCCTCCACCTTCCACCTGATCGGGGAGGACTACAACCTGGCCCTGGGCATCAACTTCGATTTCAGCAGCCTGGTGTACGCCAACCGCATCCTGGTGGACCTGATGAGCGCCCAGGCCGACCTGCAGAGCGCCCTCTGGCAGGGGGGCGACAGCAAGCGCCTGAACGAGATCTTTGACGAGTGCCTGAACGCCGTGGGCAAGCCCGTGGCGTCCCTGACCAAGAAGGACCGCATGAAGGTGGTGGCCCTGCTGGAGCAGAAGAACGCCTTCTCCTTCAAAAAGGCCGTGCCCTTTGTGGCCCAGCGGCTGCAGGTCTCCCGGTACACCGTGTATAAATATATCGGCGAGCTGGCCCAGGAGGGCGAAGCCGCCGCGCAAGAGGAGTAACGATATGGATTACAAGAAACAGATCGACGCGTATTTTGACGCCAAGGAAGAGGACCTGATCGCCGCCGTCACCCGCCTGTGCGCCATCCGCAGCGTGAAGGGGGAGGCCGCCCCCGGCGCGCCCTTCGGCCCCGGCCCCGCCGCCGCCCTGGACGAGGCCCTGAAGCTGGCGGACGAGATGGGCCTGACCACGAAAAACGTGGAGGGCTACGTGGGCACCGCCGACCTGAACGAAAAGGACACCGTGCTGCACATTCTGGGCCACCTGGACGTGGTGGGCGAGGGCACCGGCTGGACCGTGTGCGAGCCCTACGAGCCCAAGGTGGCGGACGGCAGCATCTACGGCCGGGGCACCTCCGACGACAAGGGCCCCATGGTGGCGGCGCTCATGGCCATGCAGTGCGTGAAGGACCTGAACGTCCCCCTGACCCACAACGCCCGGGTCATCCTGGGCACCGACGAGGAGAGCGGCAGCGAGGACATCGCCTACTACTACAGCAAAGAGCCCTACGCCCCCTACACCTTCTCCCCCGACGCCGATTTCCCCGTCATCAACATCGAAAAGGGCTTTTACCGCCCCACCTTCACCATGGCGTGGGAGCCGGAGACGGAGGGCCCCCGGGTGGTGTCCTTCCACGGCGGCTTCCGCCTGAACGTGGTGCCCGCCGAGGCCGAGTGCGTGGTGGAGGGCCTGCCCATGCGGGGCCTGTACGCCGTGGCCATGAAGGTGGGCCAGGCCACCGGCGTGGAGTTCCGCATCAAGCACCTGGAAAACGACCGCATCCAGATCAAGGCCCTGGGCCAGGGCGGCCACGCCATGGAGCCGGAAAAGAGCCGCAACGCCATCACCGCCCTGCTCTCCGTGCTGTATGTGTGCCCCCTGAAGGAGGATCTGGCCAGCACCAGGGCCGTGCGCGCCCTGTTTGAGCTGATGCCCCCCAAGGACACCCGGGGCGCGGGTCTGGGCATCGACCAGAAGGATGAGCTGTCCGGCGAGCTGACGGTGGCCTTCACCATGCTGGACATGGACGACAGGGGCATCACCGGCCGCTTTGACAGCCGCGTGCCCATCTGCGCCAACGAGGAGAACTGCAAAAAGGTGACGGAGGCCTCCTTCGCCAAGTACGGCTACACCTGCACCGGCCACATGGACGCTCCCCACCACACCGACGCCAATTCCCCCTTCGTGCAGACCCTGCTGAAGTGCTACGAGCAGTACACCGGCGAGAAGGGCCAGTGCCTGGCCATCGGCGGCGGCACCTACGTCCACGACATCCCCGGCGGCGTGGCCTTCGGCCCCGTCATGCCCGGCTT
>JBJEYS010000158.1:0-1930 GCA_051886995.1 Oscillospiraceae bacterium | reverse complement strand
CGCCGTTGATCAGAGAGCTTCCGAAGTTGACCACGCCCCGGATCAGGGGCCAGCCGAGGATGGGGCACTTGTCCTTGATGAGCTTGCGGGGCTCTTCCTTGATTTCCAGCTCACCGTCCGGCTTGCGCACGACGATGGCCTTCGTGTCGGGGCCCAGCATCATAATGCCTTCGATCAGGGCCTGTCCGCCGATGGTGGTGCGGAAGGCCGGGCAGGACTCGGGTTGCTTTGCCATAGTAACTCCTTTGGGCGCGGAATGCGCTGCTGTTGAAAAGATTTTAACACGACTTGCTTCAAAAGGCAAGAGGATTTTCGAACTTATGTTCCATTCCCTGCCGTAATGTCGATGGGCAGGCGGATGGTGACGATGCAGCCGCCCCCTTCGGCGTTGCCGATGTCCAGGGTGCCGTTGTGGCGGGTGATGATCTCGTCGCAGACGGCCAGACCGATGCCGGAGCCCCGGGCCTTGGACGAGCCCTTATAGAACTTGTACTTGACGTGGGGCAGTTCATCCTCGGGGATACCCGGGCCGTAGTCCCGGATGGTGATGACGGCGCTGTCCTCCTCCCGGCGGACGGCCACGTCGATGCGCTTGCCTGCTCCGCCGTGCTTGAAGGCGTTGTCCAGCAGATTGCAGAACACCTGGCGCATCCGCTCCGGGTCGCCGGTCACGCTGGGCAGTTCCTCGTTCCCGTCGTCATAGTTCAGGGTGGTTCCTTCCCGGCGGAAGAACTCCCGGTAGGTGTACACCGCGTCCTCCAGCTCAGCCTTCAGGTCCATCTCCTCCACCGACAGGGTAAAGCGGCCGTCCTCAATGCGGGAAAACTCCAGCAGTTCCTCCACCATGTTGGTCAGGCGCCGGGCCTCGGAGACAATGATGCCCATGCCCTTTTTCACGTCCTCGGCGCTGCGCACTTCGCCGTTCATAATGGTCTCCGCCCAGCCGTTGATGGCGGTCAGGGGGGTGCGCAGCTCATGGGAGACCGAGGAGATGAACTCCGACTGGGTCTTTTCCGACTGGGCGATCTTCAGGGACATATCATTGATGGCATCGGTCAGGTCGCCGATCTCATCGTCGTTCTTTTTCTCCATCTGGATGCCGTAGCTGCCCGCGGCAATGCGCTTTGCGATCTCGGTAATGCCGGCCACCGGCTCCACAATGGAGCGCACAAAATACAGGTTGGAGAAGTACACGATGGCCAGCACCGCGCAGCCGATCAGCAGCGCCAGCAGGATGGTGGTAATGATCTGTTTATCCACCAGCCGCAGGGAGGTCACCACCCGCATGACGCCCACCACGGTACCATTATAGATGACGGGCGCGGACACGGCCATGATCCGCTCGCCGGTATTGGGGTCCTTTCCCGTCCAGGGCTGTGTCCTGTGGTTGTTGATGGCGTCAGTGATGTCGGGCGTGCCCGGGGAGATGCCGGCAGTCAGCCCGGAAGTGGATTCTTGGACGCTGCCGTACCGGTTCAGAAACTGCAGCTCCAGCTTGTCTTTGCTCTCAAAGGCGGAGACATAGCGGCTGACATAGGCCCGGTATTCGCTTTCGGTATAGTTCTCCAGGAAGCTGGTGGCCGCCTTGACCGTGCTCTCCAGGCCGGCGGACATACTGGTATAATAGTAACTGGAGATGGCAATGGAGAAAGCGGACACGGCGATCAGGACCAGCACCACTACTACGCTGATAGAGTTTAGGATCCAGCGCTTGCGGATGCCGCCGCCTTTGGATTTCTTTTTTCTCATGCCGTGTCACTCTCCTTCCCGAAAGGAATTTTGGGGTTGATCGCAGGAGCGGCTGTCAGCCGCCCGGTCCGGATGTCACGTTAAAATCCCCACTTGTAGCCGTAGCCCCACACCGTGGTGATATAGCTGGGGTTCTGGGGGTCGTCCTCGATCTTGATGCGCAGGCGGCGGATGTTCACGT
>JBJEYS010000157.1:0-1934 GCA_051886995.1 Oscillospiraceae bacterium | reverse complement strand
GAACCTGTTTCAGGCCGAGCCCGCCCCGTGGATCGTGTCGGGCAAGGCGCGGTAACTCTTGAAAAAAGCGGAGAGAAAGAGCGTGCGTACTCTTTCTCTCCGCTTTTGCTATCTGCTGCATGAACCGCAGCGAGGTTTATTCGCGCGGCATTTCCGCTTCCTTCTGCTTTCCGCGCAGCATCCGGACCGTATAGATCATGACACACACCGCGACCACGGTGGCCACCACGTCGGAGACCGGCATAAACCAGGGGATGCCGTCCAGGCCGAAGAAGATGGGCATGATCAGCGGCATGCTGACGCCGAACACGACTTCCCGCATCATGGACAGCACGGTGGCCGTGGTGGCACGCCCGATGGCCTGCTGGAAAATCGCGTGGCCCTTATTGCAGCAGGACAGGATCAGGCAGCACATGAACACCCGCATGAACTTCACGGCGTAGGTCAGATAGGCCTCGTTGACCGCGGGGTCCGCCGCGCTGCCGCCGCCGAACAGGGAGGTCAGCTGGTACGGGAAGCCCAGGAAGATCACGGTGGCGATGGCGCCGACGATGGCTTCCACGATCAGCAGCCGCTTCAGCAGCTGAATGACGCGGTCATACCGCTTGGCGCCGATGTTGTACCCGGCGATGGGGATGATGCCGGTGGCCAGGCCGATGGCGACGGACATGACGATCTGGAAGAACTTGATGACGATGCCGAACACGGCCACCGGAATGGACTGGAAGCCCTCCTGACCGAAGACCGGGTCCAGAGCGCCGTACTTGGTCAGGGCGGTCTGGACCACGGCCATGGACAAGCAGATGGAGACCTGGGTCAGCAGGCTGCCCATGCCGATGCGCATCATCCGGGTCAGGATGCGGCCGCGGAATTTCAGGCTGTCCCGGTCCAGCTTGACCGCCTTCATGCGGAACAGGTAGCCCGCAAACAGCAGGGCGGAAACGATCTGGCCCAGAATGGTGGCGATGGCGGCGCCCTTCATACCCCACTTGAACACGAAGATGAAGACGGGGTCCAGAATGATGTTGATGATGCCGCCGGTCAGCAGGGTCGCCATAGCGAACCGGGGGCTGCCGTCGGAGCGGATGATGGGGTTCAGGGCCTGGCTGAAGATGTAGAACGGGATGCCCAGGGCGATCCAGAAGAGATACTCCTTGCCCATTGCAAGAGCCTTCGCGTTTTCCTCCGTTGCACCGAACAGGCTCAGCAGCTGCTCCGGAAACACCAGGTAGATACCCATGAGCACAACGCCGAGGGCGACAAGGCTGACGACCGCGGTGCCTACCGCGCGCCTGGCCTGATGGTTTTCCTTCGCGCCCAGGCTGATGCTGACGAAGGTGGAGCAGCCGTCGCCGATCATCATACCCAGGCCAAGAGCGACGACGGTCAGGGGGAACACGTAGGTGCTGGCCGCGACGCCGTCAACCCCCAGATAACTCGCATTCGAAATGAAGATCTGATCTACGATGTTGTACAGCGTCGCCACCAGCAGCGCAATGACACAGGGGATACAGTACTTCACCATCAACTTCCCTAACCGCTCTTTTTCCAGAAACTCATTTACTTTTGCTTCCGCCATAGTTTACCTCCTGTTTTTGGCCGCCGCCCGGCTTCCGGGCGGGAATACGATGGGTTTGATCCGCATTTGCACAGCAAAAAAGCGCATACCTTTCGTATGCGCTTGAAGCCGATACAAAGGATACAGAACGGGAGCCTCATTCTGTATCGTTTCAGATTGCAGAGTGCAGATCGTATATCGTATCCGAATGAATTAAATTATCACTGCCATTATTTTAAATGAATATTTTGGAAAATGCAAGGGGCAATTTTCCCCAAAACGGCACAGGGCGGGCCGAACGCCTTGCCGGGCGGCTGATCGCCGCCCCCTTTTGTGTAATTTGATGGTTGACATTTGTCCATACGGGAAGTATAAT
>JBJEYS010000156.1:0-1934 GCA_051886995.1 Oscillospiraceae bacterium | reverse complement strand
ATTGAGCAGATGTACCATCCCGACCGTCTGCTCCACCCCATGCGGCGTGTCGGCCCCCGGGGAAGCGGACAATGGGAACGGATCTCATGGGACGAGGCTCTGGACACGATCGCCGGAAAGCTGACCGACCTGAAGGAGACCTACGGCCCCGCGTGTATCTCCACCATTACCGGCACCGGGCGGCATCTGGTCTCCTATCTGACCCGGTTTGGCCGGGCGTTGGGCACCCCCAATATCGCTTCCGCGGGCGCCATCATCTGCCTGGGGCCGCGCAAGAATGCCGGATACTCGACGGGCGGCGTCTATGCCTGCGTGGATTATTACGGCGAGACCTGCCCTGCGTGCATCGTCGTCTGGGGCTCCAATCCCGCCGTCAGCGGTGCGGACGGCGAGCTTCAGTGGCACCCCAAACGCTGTTTGCGAGAGGGCACCAAATTCATCGTCATCGACCCGCAAAAGACCGAGCTGGCCGAAAAGGCCGCGCTCTGGCTGCGCCTGCGTCCCGGAACGGACGGCGCTCTGGCCCTGGGCATTCTGAATATCATCATTCAGGAGGATCTGTACGACCACGACTTTGTGGACAACTGGACCTATGGCTTTGAGCAGCTCAAGGAGCGCTGCGCGCAGTACGACCTGGAAAAGGTGGCCCGGATCACCTGGCTGCCCAAGGAGCAGATCGTCCAGGCCGCGCACATGATGGCCGGGATCAAGCCCATGAGCCTGGAGTGGGGCTGCGCCTTCGAGCAGAGCTTCAACGCCATGCAGACATGCCGGGCCATCTACATGATCCCCGCCCTGACCGGCAACTACGACGTGCCGGGCGGCTTTATCGAAGGAAAGCAGCTGGTGTCCATCCGCAGTGAGCCCAGTGACCCCAGTCCGGCCCTGATCAACGACTATCCTTACCGCAGCCTGCGCAAGTGCGCCCACCCCCATCAGGTCCTGGACGCGATCAAAATGGGGCGGCCCTACAAGATCCGGGCCATGCTCTCCTTCGCCAACAATTCCCTGCTCTCCCTGCCCGACAGCGGGCGGGTGTACGAGTCGCTGCGGGAACTGGAGTTTTTCGTGTGCTCCGACTTTTTCATGACCCCGACCGCGCAGCTGGCCGATATTGTCCTGCCCGCAGCCATGTGGCCGGAGCTGGACTGCATCTTCTATATGCCGGAGTATTCCGAACAGACCATCCTGTGCCAGCAGAAGGTGGTCCAGGTAGGGGAATGCCGTCCCGACGAGGACGTATTTATCGACCTTTGCAAGCGCATGGGCCTGGATTACGGAGCGGACACCCAAAAGGAGCTGCTGGACAAAGAGCTTGCGGCCGTGGCCGCGCGCTGCCCGGAGCTGGAGGGCATGACCTTTGACCAGATGAAGGAATTGGGCTATTACACGCCCAAACAGACCTATTACAAATACAAAGAGCGCGGCGGTTTTTACACCACCACCGGGAAGTTTGAGCTGTGGTCCACGGAGGTGGAGCAGCTGGGGGGCGATCCGCTGCCCTGCTGGCAGGAGCCGCCGGTCACGCCGGTCAGCCGGCCCGATCTGAGCCGGCAGTTTCCCTACATTCTTACCACCGGCGGCCGGCGGATGCAGTATTTCATCTCCAACAACCGGCAGATCAAAAGCCTGCGCCGCCAGTATCCCTTCCCGTTGGTGCGGATGCATCCGGACACCGCGGCTGCCAACGGCATCCAGGATGGTGACTGGGTGTACATCCGTACATTCCGGGGCCGCATTACGCAGAAGGCCAAGCTGGACCCCGATATGGACCCCCGTGTTATCAACTGCGATTTCGGCTGGTGGTACCCCGAGGCGGAGGACCCCGATCTTGGCTGGAAGGAATCAAACGCCAATATTCTGACCAGCTGTGACGACGGGTGCGACGGCTATATGGGCTCCTACCAGCTGCGCGGTCTGCTGTGCAACATTTA
>JBJEYS010000155.1:0-7513 GCA_051886995.1 Oscillospiraceae bacterium | reverse complement strand
CCTCCAGGTCGATCTTGCCGGCCGGCTCGCCCTTGATGTTGTAGCCCGTGGTGGGGTTCTGCTGATGGCCGGTCATGCCGGTGATGGAGTTGTCCAGAATAATGACCGTGGAGTTGGACTGGTTGTAGGCGATGTTGGCCAGACCGGTCATGCCGGAGTGCATGAAGGTGGAGTCGCCGATGACGGCCACCGTGTTCCGCTCCCCCTTCTCGCCCAGGGCCTTGTTGAAGCCGTGGACGGCGGAGACGGACGCGCCCATGCACAGGGTCATCTCCATGGCCGCAAGGGGGGCCACCGCGCCCAGGGTGTAGCAGCCGATGTCGCCCAGGACGGTGCAGCGGTTCTTGTTCAGGGTGTAGAACAGGCCGCGGTGGGGGCAGCCGGCGCACATGACGGGCGGGCGGTTGGGGATGGCCTCGTCCAGGGCCTTTCCAGTATGTACTGTGCCGCCCAGGCGCTGGGCGATCAGGTTCTGGGAGAACTCGTCCTCCAGGGGGAGCACATCCTTGCCGGTGACAGTCAGGCCCAGCATGCGGCAGTGATTTTCAATGATGGGGTCCAGCTCCTCCACCACCACCAGCTTGTCCACCTGGGCAGCAAAGTCGCGGATCAACTTCACGGGCAGGGGGTTAGCCATACCCAGCTTCAGGACGGAAACAGAATCGCCGAAGACCTCTTTCACGTACTGGTAGGACGTGGAGGAGGTAATAATGCCCATGGCGGTGCCGCCCATCTCCACCCGGTTGACGGGGGCGGTCTCCGCCCACTCGGTCAGCTTGCGGGTGCGCTCCTCCACCAGGGGATGGCGCCGCTTGGCCATGGCGGGCATCATGACGTACTTGTTGATGTTCTTCACATAGGGCACGGTCTCCGGTACCACCCGCTCACCGGGCTCCACCACCGACTGGGAATGGGACACGCGGGTGCACATTTTCAGCAGCACCGGGGTGTCAAACTGCTCGGACAGCTCGTAGGCCAGTTTGGTGAACGCCAGGGCCTCGGCGGAGTCAGCGGGCTCCAGCATAGGCACCTTAGCGGCGATGGCGTGGTGGCGGGAGTCCTGCTCGTTCTGAGAGGAGTGCATGCCCGCGTCGTCGGCCACGCCGATGACCAGGCCGGCGTTAACGCCGGTGTAAGACATGGTGAACAGGGGGTCGGCCGCCACGTTCAGGCCCACATGCTTCATACCGCAGAACGAGCGCTTGCCTGCCAGGCTGGCGCCAAAGGCCACCTCCAGGGCCACCTTCTCATTGGGCGCCCACTCGCAGTAGATCTCGTCGTGCTTGGCGGCTTCCTCTGTGATCTCAGTGCTGGGTGTACCGGGGTAGCTGGAAATGACGCTGCAGCCTGCCTCATACAGGCCGCGGGCAACGGCCGCGTTGCCCAACATCAGCTGTTTCATAGGGCTTATCCCTCTCCTTCCGGCCGATCTTCGGCCAGTTTTTCGCGTAAAATGACCTCCCGCATGACGCCGCCCGCGCCGCCGTCCAGCATGGAGCGCCGGACACGGCTGATGGTGGCGCTGCTGGCGCCGGTCTTCTCCAGAATGTCCAGATAGACCAGCCCCTGCTGCAGATAGATCGCCACGTCGAACCGCTGCTCCATGGCGTGCAGCTCCGCCGGAGTACACAGGTCCTCAAAAAACTTGCAGCACTCCTCCGGGGATCTCAACTTCATAATGGTCTCAAACAGAGCCATACTGTGCTCCTTCTTGCCTGTCTTTGCCATGCTCTGCTCCTTTCGTACTTTTCATACTGTAAAGCGGTACACTTTAGTCCTTTCCATCTTAACACATTAAAGTGCGAAACGTAAATAGGTATTTCAACTTTTTCTGCCGCAAATTCGGCCTAAAAATAAAAGAAGCGGAAGCGTACACTTCCACTTCTTTTTCGGTTACAGACTCAGCAGATACTGGCCGTACAGCGTGGTGCGCATCTCCGCGCCCACGGCGTCCTTCTGCTCTTTCGTGATGAAGCCCTTGCGCCAGGCGGTCTCCTCGATGCAGCCGATGTAACGGCCGCTCTCAGCCTGCAGGCGTTTGATCCCGGTAGCGGCAGCCAGGAGGCTGTCTGCGGTGCCCGCGTCGAACCAGGTGAATTCCCGGTCCAGCAGGGCCACCTTCAGTTGGCCCCGGCGCATGTATTCGATGTTCACATCGGTGATCTCCAGCTCGCCCCGGGCGGAGGGCGTCAGGCCCCCGGCGATCCCGCTGGCCTGGCTGTCGTAGAAATACAGGCCCGGGACAATATAGTTGGACTTGGGCTGTTTGGGCTTTTCCTCCAGGCTGAGCACATTGCCCTGGGCGTCAAATTCCACCACGCCGAAGGGGCGGGGGTCATCCACATAATAGCCGAAGATCGTGGCGCCCTCCTCATGGGCGATGGCCTGGGACAGGCTCTCTCCGAAATGCGGGGAAAAGAAGATATTGTCCCCCAGCACCAGGCACACCCGGTCGCCGTCAATAAAACGCTCTCCCAGGATCAGCGCATCGGCAATACCTCGGGCCACGGGCTGCTCCATGTAGGAAATGCGCGCGCCCAGCGTGCCGCCGTCGCCCAGAAGACGGCGGAAGGCCTCGATCTCTCCGTGGGGCGGTGTGATGATCAGAATATCCCGGATACCCGCCTGCAGCAGAACGTCCAGGGGATAATAGATCATGGGTTTATCATAGATCGGCAGCAGGGGCTTGCATACAGGATAAGTCATGGGATACAGGCGGGTCCCCTTACCCGCCGCCAGGATGATTCCTTTCATAGCGACGCTCCTTTATCCGGTTGTCATAATTCTTTTTCAGTGTACCACGTCCGCTCCTGAAATGCAACCGGACAAAGGCAGGAATTTCCTGCACTTTTCTCTGGAAAAAGTTTGACAGAACTCTTACCATGTGTTACAATTTGGTTACAAAATATTGAAAGGTGATTTTGATGGCTGACGAGAAGATTCCGCTGGAGTATAAAGGACACCCTCTCCGCCGGAAGGACAATCTGATCTACTACGGCAGCATGGCCGAGAAATATATCATCATGCTTCAGGTCATGAGCAGCAAAAAGGTCGATGACCTGGATGTAGCCACCAAGGTGGCGGTCCAGCTGCAGCTGACCGATCCCGATTTGAAATCCCGCGACCGGGTGGTCAAGAAGACCGAAAAAGACAGTCTGTATGCCGCGATGGACGTGGCCGCCGTCTGGCTGGAGCGTGCGCTGGCCGGCAAGTGATCCGTACCTACACACCCACACATATGACGACAATGTCGGGAGGTCAACACCCATGAGTCATTCCGTGCGATTCCTGCGTGCCGCAGCGACCGGCGTTCTGCTCACCGTCTGCCTGACGGTCTCCGCCTCCGCCCTGACCTACGGCGTGGGCACCGTAACCGGCGATTCCCTCCGGCTGCGTGAAAGCGCGAGCACCGATTCCGCAATCCTGACCACCGCCGCCAAGGGCACTGACGTGGTGGTGCTGGAAGATCAGGTGGACGGCTGGTACAAGGTCGCTTTGGCCGGCACCGAGGGTTATATGTTTGCCGACTACCTGTCTGTTTCCGTTCAGGCGGACACGGATCTGGGGACCGGAACTCTGGACACCGACGGCTCCACGCTCAATCTGCGCGCCGGCCCCGGGACCGAATACAGCAAGCTGGCCTCCATCCCCGCCAGCGCGACCCTGACCCTGACCGGAATCAGCAACGGCTGGTACAAGACCTCCTATAACGGCGTGGAGGGCTATGTCAGCAGCGATTATGTGGTCCTTTCCAAGACCGCCGGAGTCGCCGCGGCCAATACGGACCTGGGCTCCCAGGTCGTGGCCTACGCCAAGCAGTTCCTGGGTCTTCCCTATGTATACGGCGCTTCCGGCCCCAATTCTTTTGACTGCTCTGGCTTCACCTCTTACGTCTACAAACATTTTGGCTACACCCTCAACCGCTCCGCCGCCGGACAGTACAGCAACGGCACCTCTATCGATCAGAGCCAGCTTCAACCGGGCGATCTGCTCCTCTGGCGGGCCTATGGTTCCTCCAAAACCGCCACTCATGTGGGCATTTATATCGGCGACAACCAGTACATCCACGCCTCCAGCACCGGCGGCTGCATCAGAATTAACGATATGAATTACGCAGCCAACTCCCGCTACCTCGTCGGTGTGCGCCGGATCCTGGCCTGACACACATCAATCCATTTTCAATCGATAAAAAGCTGCTGAAATCTTGAGAGATTTCAGCAGCTTTTTTCGCTTCTAAAAAAGTTTTGTATCAGGCAGGGGGGTGAAGATCCCATTCCCTTCAATCGCACGAACCTGATTCACGACGAATTCATGATCCCATTTATGTTCCCCAAGGGCCGTCATTTCGTCCAGAGTCAGCATAAAATGATTGCTCCTGCCGCCCCGGTCAGAGGTCGCATCACAATAGTACCCCTCTCCGTCCAGGATCACATAATTCCACATATGATTTTCCCGGAAGTACATGCCGGTCACATTGAAGCAGGTGATTCCGACCTTCTCAAACAGCAGCTTCACAGCATGGGAATACCCTCCGCAGATCGCCGTGCCGTCCCGCAGCGCACCCAAAGCAGTCTGAGAATCATACGGCATATTGGATCTGTCGGAATAATAGTGAAAATCGTAGGTCACATTTTCTGTCACATAGGAATAAAGGGCTTCCGCCTGTTCCCGCTGGGTCATCCCGTCTGTAATGACCTGCGCGATCACCTCGTCGGCCAGCTGTTCCGCCTGATCCAAGGCTATCAGGCATTCCTCCAGCGTCATATCCAGCGGGGCGCTGTACCGAATCTCAGTAGCGTCCACATTCAAGGTGCAATTCACATATCCGCCGCCGATCTGCTGCAAAGCGCGATTCATGGTATCCGGGTCCAGTGTGGTGTCCGTGATGCGGACAGGCATCGGCTGCACACCCATGTTCTCTTCGGCCGTAAGGAGCAGTTCTTTTAAGGACGCGACCTCTGTCCCGGAAAAACCGGCAGAAAACTCACCGGTCATATAGGGCATATAACGGATCACGCAGGTCAGTTCCGTTTCATTTCCTTCTGCGGTTATATCATAGGCGTATTTCAGAGTCGGATTCTGGGCCGTGATCTCATAATAGATGTTTTTGATGTCTATCGCGGGATTGGTCAACCCGATTTTTGAAATATCCATTCTCACGGGCTGGCGCAGATGTACAATGGCATCGGTCAATTCCGCTTTCAGCGTCTCCCGGTCGGGGACCGTAAGAATGTCCTCTGCCTGAGGCGGTTTCGGTTCTTCCGGCTTTTCATCCGGTTCCGAAGAAGGCTGCTCCGATTCCACCGGGGGTTCGGTGTTAATTTCCCCGGGCAGCTCTTTCTCCGGTTCAGTATCGGTATCTCCGGGCAGATCTTGCTCCGGTTCAGCATTTGTCCCCTCGGGCGGATCTTGCTTCGATCCGGTATCACCCTTACCCGCAGATCCATCTTCCGTGACCTGCGCAGAAACCGGAGGATCGCTCCCGGCGGGAGCTGACGGGCCCGGAAGATCCGCCTCCTTATTCCCGCACCCGGTCAAAAGACAGACTAGCAGCAATCCCAGGCAAAAAATACAGATCCAGTTCTTCTTACAATTTGTCATAGAAGCCTCCCGCCGCATTTCAACGCATACGCTTCATGGGCATTGCAAAAGCAGTCCAACAAGCTTGTTTTTATAACTGTATAAACAGACGCAAGTCATCCTTTCGATGGCTTGCGTCTGTTTTGGCTTTATCCCGTACCGTTGTGCCCCATGGTCCACACATTTTGTTTCTTACAGCACTTGGACCAGAAGGTTTTTCGTCTTACTCTTCTCCGTTGGGGGTGTCGGGAGCAGCAGGCTCTTCCGCGGCGGTCTCAGGCTCCACATCGGGGATCTCGTCGTCCTGGATGTTATTGGCTGCCTTCATATCGGCAATTTTCTGCTTGTTGTACTCGATCTTTTCCTTGGAGGCGGTGATCTTCTCACACAGAGCGGCGTAAGGAGCCTCGGGAGCCATGGCCCGCTCGGCGTAGTACAGCTTGCCGATCTCAATATAGGCCTTGCGAATGGCGTCCTCCTCAGCGGCGTTGTTCACCTTCAGCTTGGTGATCTCCGCGATCTCCCGCGCCTTGGCCGCACCCGCCTGGGCCAGATCGGTCACACGTCCCATAATATCTTCAAATGCCATAATGAATACCTCCTCATTTTTTATGGTCTTTCAACTGCCCCTATTCTATTCTCTTTTACAGTCCGGCGCAAGAGAATAGGGCAGAAATTTACAGAATCTTAAATAATTCCTAATACTCTTAACCCTTCAGGACGGAAATCAGCGCCTGCATCTCCGCGTCGGTCCCGATGGAGATGCGCAGCCAATCGCGGATCTCGGGGATGTCCCACCGGCGCACCAGGATGCCTTCCCGCCGCAGATAGTCGAAGATCTCCTTCCCCGGCCGGTCCGGATGGCGGGCAAAGACGAAATTAGCCTGGGACGGACAGACCGTAAAGCCCAGCTTTTCCAGCTCTCCAACCGTCCACGCGCGGGTATCCATGACCTTTTTGCGGGTCTGCTCAAAGTACTCCCGGTCGGCCAGCGCTGCCGCCGCACCCGCCTGGGCCACCCGGTCCACGGTATAGGAATTGATGGAGTCGCGCACGCAGCACAGGGCGGCGATCAGGTTTTCCTGCGCCAGGGCAAAGCCCACCCGCAGTCCGGCCAGAGAGCGGGACTTGGACAGGGTCTGCACCACCACCAGATTGGGATAGCGGTCGATCAGCCCCACGGCGCTCTGGGCGCCGAAGTCCACATAGGCTTCGTCCACGATGACCACCACGTCCGGGTTGGCCCGCAGCAGCTTCTCCACCACTTCCAGCTCCACGGCGATACCCGTGGGAGCGTTGGGGTTGGCCAGCACCACGCCGCCGTTGTTCCCGCACAGCAGCTCTACCGGGTCGGAGAAGTCCGGATTCATGGGCACCTCCCGCCGGTCCAGGCCGAAATAGTCGGTATAGACCGGGTAGAAGCTGTAGGTGATCCGGGGGAAGACCACCTCCCGTCCCGGATCGAAAAAGGCCTGGAAGCAGAAGGCCAGAATCTCATCCGAGCCGTTTCCGCAAAACACCTGCTCCGGCTTCACGTCCCAGCACTCCGCGGCGGCAGCGCGCAGCGCGGTGCACTCCGGGTCGGGGTACAGGCGCAGGTCGGCGTTGACCGCCGCGCGCATGGCCTCCGCCGCCCGCTCCGAGGGCGGATAGGGATTCTCATTCGTATTCAGCTTAATAAACTTCCGGTCACGGGGCTGCTCACCCGGGACATAGGGCACCGCGTCCCGGATGCGCCCGCTCCAAAATTCCTTCATGTAGTCTCCTCGGTTCTCTGAATTTTCTTGATGGCCTTCTCCGCCTTGCTGCGAGGAAGCATCAGCTCATGGCCGCACCCCTGGCACTTCAGGCGGAAGTCCATGCCCACCCGCTGCACCAGCCAGGTCTTGCTGCCGCAGGGATGGACCTTCTTCAATTCCAGCACGTCGCCTAC
>JBJEYS010000154.1:0-1941 GCA_051886995.1 Oscillospiraceae bacterium | reverse complement strand
TCGGGTGTCCCCATAAATAGGATCCGCATCAGTTCTCCTGCTCCATTTCTTCCAGTTCTTCCACCGTATAGAGCCGGTCGGTGTGTTCCGTGAACAGATGGCCGTCCAGGTGCTCACACTCATGACAGAAGCAGCGGGCGGTCAGGTCCACATCCTCCACCTCGAACACGTTGCCGTTTCGGTCCTGGGCTCTCACGCGCACGCGGAAGGGGCGCGTGACTTCCCCGTACAGGCCGGGTACCGACAGACAGCCCTCCAGGCCAGTCTGCTCACCCTCAGTCTTAATGATCTCCGGGTTGACCAGTTCCAACATCTCTTCCTCGGAATTGATGACCAGCACCACACGGCGCAGGATGCCGATCTGGGGCGCGGCCAGGCCGACTCCCCCGGAATCCTTCAGCGTCTCCCGCATATCGTCGATCAGGGCGTGGAGCTTCTCGTCAAAGCTGGTCACGGGGTGGCTGACCTTGCCCAACACGGGATCGCCCTTCGTTAAAATCTTACGCAGTGCCATATAAAAGTTCCTCCATTCAAATCAGTCAAGCGGGTTAACATCGGCAAAGACCGAGATCCCGCGGTTCTCCTTATCCTGCTGCGCAGCGCGCACCAGATGGGCCAGCAGGGCGCGCAGCTCCTGATTGTTTTTCCCGCTGACCGTCAGACGATAACGGTAGCGGTTGTTCACCTTGGCCACCGACGCGGGCGCCGGGCCGAGGATCTGCAGTTCCATTTGATCATAGGGGGGCGCTTTCAGGGCGCTCTCCAAAGCCTGCCGCAGCCGCAGGCAGGCGCGCAGCACGCCGTGCTCGTCGGCCCCCGAGGCCGTCAGCAGGAACAGGTCCCGAAAAGGCGGACAGCCCCTGGCCTTCCGCAGTTGGATCTCCTGCTCATAAAAGCGGTCGTAGTCCTGGGCGGCGGCGCAGGTGATGACCTCGTTTTCCGGCGTCCAGGTCTGGATGACCGCCCGGCCGCTCTTGAGGCCCCGTCCCGCCCGGCCCACGGCCTGGGTGATCAGAGAGAACGTGCGCTCCCCTGCCCGGAAGTCATCCACATACAGGGACAGGTCGGCGGCGATGACCCCTACGAGGGTCACATTTTCAAAATCCAGTCCTTTGGCCACCATCTGGGTACCCACAAGGATGGGAATTTTCTCTTTCACAAACCGGGAGAACATTTTCTCGTGGCTGTTGGAGGCGCTGACCGTGTCAGCGTCCATGCGCATGACCTCCACACCGGGGAACAGCTCCTCCAGCTCCTGCTGTACCTTCTGCGTGCCCGTGCCGATGAAGGCGAGCTTTCCGCCGCAGACAGGGCAGGCCGCCGGCAGCGGCTCCGAGTGGCCGCAGTAGTGGCACATGAGCCGCCCGTTGGCCGAGTGATAGGTCAGGTAGACCGAGCAGCGGGGACAGGTGGGCACCTGCCCGCACTCCCCGCAGGACAGCATCCGGGAGGCCCCCCGGCGGTTCAGGAACAGAATACTCTGCTCCCCCCGCTTCAGATTATCCTCCAGCTCCATGCGCAGCAGGGCGCTGACGTCCGAGGCGTTGCCAGCCCTGAGCTCCCGCTTCATATCCGTGATGAACACCTTGGGCAGTGCGCGGGCGTTGTAGCGGTGATTCAGCGTAAACAGGCGGTAGCTGCCCTGTTTGGCCAGGAACATGCTCTCCACCGACGGCGTGGCGGACCCCAGCAGCAGCAGCGCCTTGTTCTGCACGCAGCGGTATTTCGCCACGTCCCGGGCGTGATAGCGGGGCACGTTTTCCGACTTGTAGCTGTGTTCCTGCTCCTCGTCCAGCACGATCAGCCCCAGATTTTGCAGGGGTGCGAACACGGCGGAGCGGGTCCCCAGGACCACCTTGGCCCGCCCGGACCGGACCCGCTTCCATTCGTCGTAGCGCTCTCCGGTGCGCAGGCTGCTGTGGAGCACGGCCACCTCGTCCC
>JBJEYS010000153.1:0-1946 GCA_051886995.1 Oscillospiraceae bacterium | reverse complement strand
TTCGCCCGGCGCCCGGTCGGCCCGGTAGGCGGCCAGCAGGGCCATGCCGTAGGGGCCGCCCTCGCCCGCCGTCTCCATGCAGGCAACGGGGGCATTACAGGCGGCGGCCAGATACTTCTGCCCCACCACCGGGGTCTTGAACAGGCCGCCGTGGCCGGTCAGGGAGTCGATGGCCACCTTCTCCCCGGCCAGAAGGTCCATGCCGATCTTCAGGGTCGCCATAGAAGAATAGAGCATGGCCCGGAAAAAGTTTGCCAGGCTGAAGGCGCTGTCCGGGCTGCGGACCACCAGGGGCCGCCCGGCGTCCAGGTGGGTCACACCCTCGCCGGACAGGTAGTTGCACACCAGCACGCCGCCGCAGTCCGGGTCCCCCTCCAGGCTCTTCTCATAGAGCCTGGTGTAGAGTTCCCCCGGGGACGGCGACCCGCCGAACAGCGCGGCCGTCTCTCTCAACAGGTCCGCCCAGACGTTGGAATCGGAGGTGCAGTTGTTGCAGTGGACCATGGCCACCGGCTTTCCCGTGGGCGTGGTGACCAGGTCGATCTCCTCGTAGACCTTTTCCAGCGGCCGCTCCAGTACCACCATGGAGAAGATGGACGTGCCTGCGGACACGTTGCCCGTTCGGGGAGCCACGGAATTGGTCGCCGTCATGCCGGTCCCCGCGTCCCCCTCCGCGGGGGCGAAGGGGATGCCCGCCGGGAGCAGACCGTCCAGCAGCGCGCTGCCCGGTTGGGTCAGCGCGCCCGCGTCCTCCCCCGCCGCCAGCACGCCGGGCAGGATATCGCGCAGCTTCCAGGGAAAATTACGGCCGGACACCAAGTTGTCGAATTGGTCCAGCATCCCCTCGTCGTAGCCCAGCGTTTCGCTGTCGATGGGGAACATGCCCGAGGCCTCGCCCACGCCCACGGCGTTGACCCCCGTCAGCATGAAATGCACATAGCCCGCCAGGGTGGTGATGTGGGCGACCCGGGCGACGTGCTCCTCCCCGTTCAGGATGGCCTGATACAGGTGGGCAATACTCCACCGCTGGGGGATGTTGAAGCCGAACAGGGCGGTCAGCTCTCCCGCCGCCGGGCCGGTGCAGGTGTTCTGCCAGGTGCGGAAGGGCACCAGAAGCTTCCAGTCCTTGTCGAAGGCCAGGTAGCCGTGCATCATGGCGGAAACGCCCATGGCCGCGATCTTCTCCCGGCCCTCCACCTGCCCCAGAGCGGCCTTCAGCCCCTTCCAGACCTCGTCCAGAGAATAGGTCCAGACGCCGTTTTCATAGGTACTCTTCCAGGTGCAGTCCCCGGAGGAGACGGGGACATACTGTTCGTCGATAGTGACTGCCTTGATGCGGGTGGAGCCCAGCTCCACCCCCAAATATGTCCTGCCCATCTTACGCGAAGGGGTTTTCCGTGGGATAGGGCAGGCTCTTGGGCTGATTATAGGCGATGTCCGTCACGCCGAAATACTTGAACACCTCGTACAGGGCCTTGCCGCAGTGGGCGAAGGCCACGGCCCCGTGGTGGGGATAGCGCTTCTGCAGGAGCACATGGCGGTAGAAGCGGCCCATCTCAGGGATGGCGAAGATGCCGATGCCGCCGAAGGAGCGGGTGGGCACGGGCAGAACCTCCCCTTCCGCGATGTAGGAGCGCAGATTGCCCTCGCTGTCGCACTGCAGGCGGTAGAAGGTGATGTTGGAGGCGGCGATGTCGCCCTCCAGCGTGCCGCGGGTGAAGTCGGGCTCGCTGTCCTGTGGCTCCAGCAGGCGGTGCTGGATCAGCTGATACTTGACCGCGCAGTCGCCGCACATCTTGCAGCTGGGGGTGTTGCCGCAGTGGAAGCCCATGAAGGTGTCCGTCAGCTTGTAATCAAACTTGCCGGCGATGTCCTCGTCATAGAGGTACTGGGGCACGGAGTTGTTGATGTCCAGCAGGGTCACCGCGTCGCCGGTGACGCAGGCG
>JBJEYS010000152.1:0-1952 GCA_051886995.1 Oscillospiraceae bacterium | reverse complement strand
ATCTATGTCAGGAGGGATATCCCATGGAATACACAGTGAAACAGTTGGCTGAGCTGGCGGGAATCAGCGCCCGGGCGCTGCGGTACTACCACCAGATCGGCCTGCTCACACCCGGACACCTCAGCGAGGTGGGCTACCGGCTCTACGGTCCCGCCCAGGTGGACCGCCTTCAGCAGATCCTGTTTTACCGGGAGCTTGGCTTTCCGTTGGATGAGATCGCTTTCCTGCTGGATGACCCCGGGTTTGACCGTCAGAAGGCGCTGAAGAGCCATCTGGCGGCCCTGAGGCAGCAGCGGGTACGGCTGGATACCCTGATCCTGACCGTGGAAAAAACGATTCAACACGAGACTGGAGGAACCGCCATGAACGACAAGGAAAAATTTGAAGGCTTTAAAAAACAGATCATTCAAAAAAACGAGGAAAAATACGGTCCGGAGATCCGGGCCAAATATGGCGATCAGGAAATCGACCGGGCCAACGCCCGCGTGCTCTCCCTGACCCCGGAGGAGTATGACGCCTGGAACACTCTGGGCGCGGAAATACTGTCGGAGTTGGAACAGGCCGTTCGCTCCCACGCCGACCCCGGCGGCGAAGCGGGCAGGCATCTGGCCGACCTCCACCGCCGCTGGCTGTCCTACTCCTGGGAGAAGTACTCCCCCGCCGCCCACAAGGGGCTGGCGCAGATGTACGTCTGCGACGAGCGCTTCACCGCCTACTACGACCGCAACGTCCCCGGCTGCGCCGCCTTTCTGCACGACGCGATCCTTTGCCACATCTAAACAGCATGGCCCCCGGGAGCAAAGCTCCCGGGGGCAATTTCTTTTATAATCTATTCAACCGGAACGATCCGGGGCGTAACGGCCCCATCTTGAATTACAATCACGCCATAGGTGGCCCGCGCATATTTTCCGCCCACAGTGCCGGGGTTCATGACCCACAGGTCCCCCTCCTGCCGGCACTCCGCCACATGGGTGTGGCCGTACAGCAGAATATCCGCGCCGTTCTCCCGGGCGGCCGCCTCGGCCAGGTCGGGGCCGGATTTGACCCGCCACTGGTGGCCGTGGGCCAGCAGAATGCAAACGCCCTCCCGCTCCAGCACCAAGCGGTCGGGCACGCCCGTCCAACCGTCACAGTTGCCGGGCACCATGGTCATGGGAATATCGGGAAAGGCGAAAGACAGTGTCTCTGCGTCCCGCAGGTGGTCGCCCAGGTGGATGATCTCGTCGGGCTTTTCTTTTTCCGCAATATCCAGCATATCGCCCATCTCTCCGTGGGAGTCGGAAAAAATCAGCAGCTTGATCGCAGTCACCTTCTCAAATTTATTTCATAGAATACATTGAATACCAAGTCATGTGGAGGGAGCACCATGAATCAAAAGCAACCGGGTCTGGATGACCTGTTACACGCACCCCAGGCGGCAAACCTGCTGAAAAACAAGCAGGCCATGGAAAACCTGATGAAATCGGGCGAGGCCCAGCGGCTGATGGAACTGCTGAACAAAAACGCCGGCAGCGGCCTGAAGGACGCCGCCCAGTCTGCCATGAACGGAGACACCTCGCAGCTGATGAATCTGGTACAGGGCCTGATGAAGGACCCTCAAAGCGCCAAGCTGGTGGAGGAGCTGAACAAAAAAGTCAATCAATAAAGCATTACCGGCGGGAGGTGCGGGACTTTGAGTGAATTTGAGGACAAATTGCAGTCCATTCTGGGCAATCCGGAGGCTATGAGCCAGATCATGTCCATCGCTCAGTCCATCACCGGCAATTCCGGAGACAGCGGCGCCGCCGCGGAGGAAGAACCCGCCCCGCCGGCATCCGCCGCGCCGGAAGCGGGCGATGCGTTTTCCATGCTGGGAAATCTGGACCCCCGGCTGGTACAGATGGGGATGCGTCTGCTATCCGAGTACAACAGCACCGACGACCGGAAGGTGGCCCTGCTGACCGCCCTGCAGC
>JBJEYS010000151.1:0-1959 GCA_051886995.1 Oscillospiraceae bacterium | reverse complement strand
ACCACCCTGAAGCTGGATGAGGAGCACGCGATTTTCCCGGAGGACGGCGACTGCTTCGCCGCCATCGGCGCGGCCCTCTGCGCCTCCGACTATGACGAACACAGCTTTGACGAGATGCTGGAGAAGTTGGAGCAGAGCGTGGACTCCGCCACGACCGTGGATACTATGCCGCCCCTGTTTACCGACCGGGCGGACTATGACGCGTTCCTGGCCCGGCACAACGCCAACCATCCCCCCGAGGTGGACGCCGCAAATTATGAAGGCCCGGCCTATCTGGGCATCGACGCCGGCTCCACCACCACCAAGATCGCCCTGATCGAGCCCCACGGCGGTCTGCTGTATACCTATTATCACTCCAACCAGGGCAACCCGGTGTCCATCGTGCTGGAACAGCTGCGGGAGATCTATAAGCTGTGCGGCAGCCGCATCCGGATTTGCGGCGCGGCGGTGACCGGCTACGGCGAGGACCTGATCAAAAACGCCTTCTCCTGCGACCTGGGTCTGGTGGAGACGGTGGCCCACTACAAGGCGGCCGCCCACTTCAACCCCGACGTGGACTTTATCATCGACATCGGCGGCCAGGACATGAAGTGCTTCAAGATCCGCAACGGCGCGGTGGACTCCATCATGCTCAACGAGGCCTGCTCCTCCGGCTGCGGCTCCTTTATCGAGACCTTTGCCCGGGCTCTGGGCTATGAGATCGCCGATTTCGCCAAACTGGGCCTGTTCGCCGCCCATCCGGTGAACCTTGGCTCCCGCTGTACCGTGTTTATGAACTCCAGCGTGAAGCAGGCCCAGAAGGACGGCGCCAGCGTGGAGGACATCTCCGCGGGCCTGTCCATCTCCATCGTGAAAAACGCCGTGTACAAGGTCATCCGCGCCGCCAGCGCCGACGACCTGGGCAGGCACATCGTGGTGCAGGGCGGCACCTTCCTGAACGACGCGGTCCTGCGTGCCTTTGAGCAGGAGCTGGGCCGGGATGTGACCCGTCCCACCATCGCCGGCCTGATGGGCGCCTTCGGCGCGGCCTTGGCCGCCCGGGACGCGGGGCTGCAGGAGAGCACTCTGCTGACCCCGGCCGATCTGGAGAACTTTACCCACACAGCCAAACCGGTCACCTGCAACCTGTGTACCAACCACTGCTCCCTGACCGTCAATACCTTCGACGGCGGGCGGCGCTTCATTTCGGGCAACCGCTGCTCCCGCCCCCTGGGCAAGGAGAAAGTGCGCCTGCCCGACCTGATGCACTATAAATATGAGAAGCTGCGCGCCATGGAGGGCAAGGGGACCGGAAACGGCCTGCGGGGCCGCATGGGCATCCCCTTTGGCCTGAATATGTATGAGAATCTGCCCTTCTGGTACACCTTCTTTACCAAGCTGAACTTTGAAGTGGTGCTCTCGCCCGAGTCCTCCCGCAAGCTCTATCTGAAGGGCCAGCACACCATCCCCTCGGACACGGTGTGCTATCCCGCCAAACTGCTGCACGGCCATCTGGAGGCGCTGGTGGAGGCCGGGGTGGACGCTATCTGGTACCCCTGCATGTCCTACAACAACGACGAGGGCATCGGCGACAACCATTACAACTGCCCGGTGGTGGCCTATTACCCCGAGCTGCTGGCCGCCAATATGCCCATTCTGAAGCAGACCCGCTTCCTGAACCCCTATGTGGGCCTGTGGCGGCACAAGGACTTCAAAAAGCGCATCGCCCAGTACATGTACGAGCAGTTCGATGTGCCCAAGAAGGAGAGCATGGAAGCGGCCCAGGCGGCCTATGAGGCCTATGACGCCTACGTCAAGGACCTGCGGGAGACCGGACAGCGGTACATCGACCAGGCCCGCCGGGAGGGACGCAACATCGCGGTGGTCTGCGGCCGCCCCTACCACATCGACCCGGAGATCAACCACGGCATCAACGACCTGATCACCTCCTTCGGCTTCGTGCTCATCACCGAGGACGCG
>JBJEYS010000150.1:0-1966 GCA_051886995.1 Oscillospiraceae bacterium | reverse complement strand
TCATTCATGGTGTGCTCGGCGCGCCTGAGACTTACGCGGTGGTCTGCAAAGAGAGTGGCCTGCCCGTGGGAAGCATCGGTCTGAGTGAGTCGGGCGCGCACTTGCAAGATCTGCCCGAGGACGCGCGGCAGCTGGAGTTGGGTTACTGGATCGGCAAGCCGTACTGGGGACGGGGCTATGCCCCGGAAGCCGCCCGTGCCCTGTTGGAGCGCGGGTTCACCGCCCTGGGCTGCGCTGCCATTTGGTGCTGCCACTTTGATTTCAACAGCCAATCCCGGCGGGTGATTGAGAAGAGCGGCTTTCACTATCAGCTGCACAAGGAGATTTCCGATCTGTTGGGAGCGGCCCACGATACTCTGTTTTACGTCTTGAAGCGGGAGGAGTGGCAAAACCGTGACTGAATATTTTGTGCCCACCGGACCTTCTGAGACGGAATTTGTGGAAAAACGCTCCCGCTTCATCGGCCATGTTTGGCCTGTGGAAAGCGAGGAGGAGGCCCGCGCGTACATCGAGCAGATGAAGAAAAAGTACCACGACGCCCGCCACAACTGCTGGTGCTACCGCCTGCAGGAGGGCGGTGTGGAGCGCTACTCCGACGACGGCGAACCCCAGGGCACGGCGGGACAGCCCATGCTGGGCGTGTTCCAGAAGGAGGGCGTGGTCAATGTGGTCTGCGTGGTCACCCGGTACTTCGGCGGCATCCTGCTGGGCGCCGGCGGGCTGGTGCGCGCCTATACCCAGAGCGCCAAGGACGCTTTGGACGCGGCGGGCATTTCGGTGGTGCGCCGTTGGGTGGAGGTGACCGCCCTTTGCCCCTACAGCCTGTTCGAGCGCATGAAGCTGGAGGTGGAAGCCGCCGGCGGTGTGCTGGGGGAGAGCGAATACGCCGCCGATGTGACGGTGCACGCCCTGCTGCCTGAAAACGCGGTGGAGAGCTTCTCCCAGCGGGTGGTGGAGCTGACCGCCGGGGCCGCTGAGGCCGAAGTGGTGGGCGAGGCGTTCAAGGCCGTGCCCCGATAAAGCGCAAAATGCCTCCGGCGGGACCGAAAATTCCCGCCGGAGGTACGATTTTTAAAAAATTTTCAATTATAAAGAGGATTTTTCATATTCTTTTCGTATACAGAAGTACAAAGAACAAAAAAGGAAGTGGCGCACATGGATATCCGGCTGGAGACCGAGGCACAGGAGCGGGAGCGGCTGTCTCCCTACGCCTGCCGCGCGGACCAGTCCCAAGGCCGCGTCCTGGAGCGGGAGCCCTGCCCGGTGCGCACCTGTTTTCAGCGGGACGCCGACCGCATCCTCCACTCCAAGGCTTTCCGGCGTCTGATGCACAAGACCCAGGTGTTCCTGAACCCGGAGGGCGACCACTACCGCACCCGCATGACCCACACGCTGGAGGTGACCCGCATCGCCCGCACCATTGCCCGGGGCCTGCGGCTGAACGAGGACCTGACCGAGGCCGCCGCCCTGGGGCACGATCTGGGCCACACCCCCTTCGGCCACGCGGGGGAGCGGGTGCTGAACGAGATCATGCCCGGCGGCTTTGAGCACAATGTGCAGTCCCTCCGGGTGGTGGAGCGGCTGGAAAACGGCGGCGAGGGCCTGAACCTGACGTACGAGGTGCGCCGGGGCATCCTCTGCCACACAGGGCCGGACCGGGCTGAGACCCTGGAAGGGCAGATCATCCGCCTGGCCGACCAGATCGCCTATATCAACCACGACATTGACGACGCCATGCGCGGCGGTATCATCTACCCCATGGACATCCCTCTGCACATCTCTCAGGAGCTGGGCTTCACCCACGGCGAGCGCATCAATACCCTGGTTGCCGACATCATCAAGACCAGTGCGGGCCGGCCGGTGGTCGAGCAGTCCCCGGCGAAGGCCGAGGCCATGCGGGACCTGCGCGCTTTCATGTTTGAGGCGGTCTACCGCAACCCGGTGGCCAAGGGCGAGGAGTCCAAGG
>JBJEYS010000149.1:0-1969 GCA_051886995.1 Oscillospiraceae bacterium | reverse complement strand
GTGACGGCGCAGCGGTCGGCGCTCTTGCGGATCTCCAGCCGGGGGGAGATCACCCGCAGGGCGGCCTCGTTGGAGGCCACGGCGGCGCGCCGCGCTCCGCAGGCGGGGGCGGAAAACTCAAACTCGGCGCAGGCGGTGCTGGCGATCAGCCCGGCGGCGCCGTCGGGGATGACGGCGTCAAAGGTCAGCCAGGCGCAGCAGCCCGCCCCGATGCCGGGGATCAGCACGCCCCGGTCCAGGCTGCCGTCCCGGATCGGCTGGCCGTTGTAGAAGACCGTCCCCACGTCCAGCAGGCTCCCGATGTCCGGGTCGGTGAAGCGGATGCGCTGGACGGGGACGGAGGAACGGTTGCAGAGGGTGACGGTGTAGTGGACGGTCTGGCCGCACCGGGCGCAGGCGGGGCGCACGGTCTTGTCCAGGGTCACGTCCACCAGCTGGATGACCACCGGCTCGCTGACGGCGGAGACCTCCCCGGAGCAGCCGGGGGCGCAGCTGTACCGCCCGGTGACGGCGGCGGTGTTGGTCAGGGGCGCGGGAGGGTCCGGGCAAATGGGACAGTAGTCCGCTGCAAATTCAGTCATGGTCGATCCCTCCGAAAATGGGTATGATAGGAGGGCAAACGCCCTCATTCTCAATCTATGCCGGTTTCGAAAAAGGCGTGTCGAATTGAAATATTTGATGAGATGTGGTATGCTGACCGGGAGGTGAACAAACAATGTTTCAGGGATTTTCCGACGCCACCATCGACTTTATGTGGGGCGTCCGGTTCAACAATGAGCGCGCCTGGTTCAACGAGCACAAGGGGGAGTACCAGACCCATTTTTACGAGCCCATGAAGGAGCTGGCCCGGGAGGTCTTCGACCGCCTGGATGACGCCAACCCGGACCTGGGCCTGTTCTGCAAGGTGTCCCGCATCTACCGGGACGCCCGGCGGCTCCACGGGCGGGGGCCGTACCGGGACTGCCTGTGGTTCTGCGTGCGCTCACCCGGGGAGCAGTGGCACGACGCGCCCGCCTTCTGGTTCGAGCTGGCCCCGGAGCGGTGGAGCTACGGCCTGGGCTTCTGGTGCGCCCAGGCGGCCACCATGGCCAAGTTCCGCGCCCGGCTGGACCGGGACCCCAAGAGCGCGGAGACGCTGATCCGCGCCCTAAAGGGGCAGAGCGAGTTCGTCCTGGAGGGGCCGTCCTACGCCAAGGCCAAGGCCGCGCCCTCGGAGGAGCTGGCGGCGTGGTACAACAAGAAAAATTTTTCCTTCCAGCATGAGGAAAAGAACTCCGCCGTCCTCTACGACCACGCCCTGGCCGACCGTCTGGCGGAGGGCATGGAGTTCCTGATGCCCTTCTACCGCTTTCTGGCCCCCATTTCCGGTGATCCCGATCCCCGGTACCCTGATTAACAAAATTTGCATCGAAAAGAAATGCCCGCCGCCGCACATACTCATGTTGAATGAGAAAGGCGGCGGTGGGCATGAAAAAAACAAGGTTCGGCGCGCGGGCGGCTTTGCTGGCCCTCGCGCTTTTGCTGTCTCTGGGCCTGGGGGGCTTCGCCGCGTATGCCGGCTCCCACCGGGCCGTCAGCGCCGACGCGGCGGCCGTGGTGCAGGAAAATCCCCCCCTGATCGCCCTGACCTTTGACGACGGCCCCCGCCGCGCCACCACCACCGAGCTGCTGGACGGCCTTTCCCAGCGGGGGGTGAAGGCCACTTTTTTCCTGATCGGGGAGCAGCTGGCGGGCAACGAGGACATCGTGCGCCGCATGGACGAGGAGGGCCACCAGATAGGCATCCATACCTACGATCACGTCCGGCTGACCGGCCTGAACCGGGCGGACTTCGACGCCCAGGTGGACAGGACCCGCCAGCTGCTGAAAAACATCCTGGGCCACAACGACTTCCTGCTGCGCCCGCCCTACGGTATGTATGACGCGGGCGTGCAGGCCATGGCGGGGTGCCCCATCATTCTGTGGTCCA
>JBJEYS010000148.1:0-1971 GCA_051886995.1 Oscillospiraceae bacterium | reverse complement strand
TCAAATGAAAATAATCCATAGTATTTCTCCTTTGGCAGGAATTATACCGCATTTTTTTACATAAGGCAAACAGAACAATCAATTTAGAAAGGACGCGATCCGATGGATTTACGTTACCCGTTTAACCTGCCGCCTCTTCCCTATCCCTATGACAGTCTGATCCCCGCCATTGGGGAGCGCACACTGCACTTCCATCACGACAAGCATTTGCAGACTTACATTGACAATCTGAACAAAGCCATTAAGGGCTGTCCCGACTGCCGGGATAAAACGCTGACCGAGCTGCTGTCCCATTTGGATCAGGTGCCGGAAGAAAGCCGTACCGCCATCCGCAACAGCGCAGGCGGTGTGTACAACCATATTCTTTATTTCAACTGCCTCTCCCCTAACGGCGGCGGCATCCCTTCCGGTGGGCTGGCCCGCGCCATGGGGACCGCGTTCGGCCCCTATGAAAGCTGGCGGGCGCTGATGCGCTCTGCCGCTCTGGAGGTGTTCGGCTCCGGGTATGCCTGGCTGGTGTCCGACCCCTCCGGCGCGCTGTCGGTGGTCAAATCAGTCAACCAGGACTGTCCTCTGTCCTTCGGGCTGCGGCCCCTTCTTCCCCTGGACGTCTGGGAGCACGCCTATTATCTGGACTATCAAAACCGCCGGGCGGCGTATGTGGACGCTTGGTTCGGCCTAATCAACTGGCCCTTTGTGGAGAACCTCTATCTGAATCAATAACGACCAGGACCACCCGCTGTTCGAGCGGGTGGTCCTGCACATTGAAAAGGGCCTTCGCTGTCCGCGAAGGCCCTTAGGAATCAGCTTACTGGTTCATTTGCTTGCGGCGGGACAGATTCATGGTGCCGTCCTGCATGTCGCCGACCCACTCCAGGCTCTTGCCTGTTCCGTAGGCCACACAGGAGATGGCATCGTCCGCCACATGGGTCTCGATGCCGGTGTGGGATTCGATCAGCTTATCAAAACCCCAAATCAGACTGCCGCCGCCGGTCATAATAATACCGTTGGTGGATATGTCTGCCACCAGCTCGGGAGGCGTGCGCTCCAGAACGGAGTGGATGGTCTCCAGAATTCGGCTGGTGGGCTCCTCAAAGGCCTCGATCATCTCGGAGGAGGACACGGTAAATACACGGGGCAGGCCGGTCATCAGGCAACGGCCTTTGATCTCCATGGACTGCTCCTCCGGCCGGGGGAACACACAGCCGATGGTCATTTTCAGTTCTTCCGCGGTCCGCTCACCAATCAGTACATTGTGCTTGCGCCGTATGTACTTGATCACGGCCTCGTCAAACTGGTCGCCGGCGATTTTAATGGAGGCGGATTCCACGATGCCGGACAGGGAGATGACGGCGATATCAGAGGTTCCGCCACCGATATCGACGACCATATGGCCGTCAGGCTTGGTGATGTCAATACCCGCGCCGATTGCAGCGGCCAGGGGTTCCTCGATCAGGTAGACCCGGCGGGCGCCCGCCTGGATACCGGCATCGATAACAGCGCGCTCCTCCACCTCGGTGATGCCGGAGGGGACGCAGATGACCACACGGGGCTTGAACAGGCGGAAGGAGGTCACCTTCCGAATGAATTCACGCAGCATCCGCTCCGTCATATCGTAGTCGGAGATGACGCCCTCACGAAGCGGCCGGATGGCCACGATGTTGCCGGGGGTACGTCCGAGCATCTGCTGGGCCTCGGTACCCACCTTCAGCAGTTTACCGCTGTTCTTATCGATAGCGACCACAGAGGGTTCACGCAGAACCACGCCTTTTCCCTTCACATAAACCAGGATGGAGGCAGTACCCAGGTCGATTCCAATATCCTTGCTGAACATAGACATTCCCGCTCCTCGAATTGCTTTTCAAAATAGTTTTGCCATAAAAGCGGCAGTACAAACAGATGATAAAACATTATAACGGAGTTGCTTTTCTTTTTCAATGCTTATTTCTCTGATTTTTTCCCTCTGGCCCG